>UQMW01000031.1 GCA_900542275.1 uncultured Collinsella sp. | reverse complement strand
AGAACACTAGGAATAAGAACCGGCTGCGCAGCATCCTGCTGGAATCGTGCCCCGCCTTCGAGGCACTGGTCGACCTGTCCGACGGGCCCCAGCTGAGGCTCATGGCATCCCTCGGCGGGGCCTGGTCGGTAGCCGACGCCGGGCCCCGCAGGGCGGCGGCGCTCACGCGTGGGGCGGCGCGCGGTAAGATCGAGGCCCTCGTCCGCTCGACAACCTCCTCGACAAGGCCGGATGCGTCGGTCGTCGCCGCCGAGGACCGGGCGGTGAAACTGCTCGCGCGCAGGATATCCGAGAACTCGGCGGAGATCGAGGCGATCACGGCGGAGATCTCCGCCCTGCTCGAGGGCGACGATACCTACCGATGCCTCCTGACGGTGCCGGGCATCGGGCCCAAAACCGCTTCCGAGCTTGCGATCTCCATCGACATCGAAGACTTCCCCAGTCACGACAGGCTCGCGTCGTACTGCGGCCTGGCGCCGCGCAACCGCCAGTCGGGAACCTCGATCTCCTCGGTGACGGCATCGCGCCAAGGCAACAAGAGGCTGAAGAACCTGCTCATATTCTCATGTAACTGCCTTACCCGGACAGAGGGGAGATGGGGCGACTACTACACCAGGTGCCGGGAGCGGGGCATGTCGCACGGCAAGGCGCTCAAGGCGCTGGCGCGAAAGAGACTGAAGGTCATCTACGCGGTCATGCGAGACAGGGTGCCTTACGCAGCCTAGCCGAAACGCACCGAGCAGACTGAAGCCCACCGGCCTAATGGCTTGGCGTCAGCATGCCGCGATTCGGTCGCACGGAGAGCATTTCCCAGTTGACAAAACTATAGGAACACCCCCCGTTTCGTGAAAACGGGGGGGCGAATGGGCTTCGTGGTCTGTCTGGCAGGCTTGGCACCGGCGCTATTTAATCACGCGCACGCGATACATCGACGGAATCTGCTTGAGCGCCTCGATCGTGCTGCCGTCCAGGTGCTCATCGGTGTCGAACATGGTGTAGGCGTTCTCGCCAGCGGACTCGTTGGTCATGCGCTGCACGTTGGCGTTGTCCTTGGCGAGAATGGCCGTGATCTGGCCGATCATGTTGGGCACGTTGGCATGCAGGCAGGCAATGCGGCTTGCGGCGCGCGCCTTGCCCATGCTGCAGGCGGGGTAGTTGACGCTGTGCGCGATGTTGCCGTTTTCCAGGTAATCCTTGAGCTCGCTGATGGCCATGTCGGCGCAGTTGGCCTCGGCCTCGCCGGTGCCGGCGCCCGAATGCGTGGTGATAAACGTGTTGGGCATCTTGACGGTCTTGGGCGTGGCAAAGTCGCAGCTAAACCAGCTGAGCTTGCCCTCGCGCAGGGCAGCGTCGACGGCGTCCTCGTCAATGATGGTTTCGCGCGCGTAGTTGATGAGCACGGCGTCGGGCGCCAGCAGGTCGATCTGCTCGGTGCTGATCATGCCGATGGTGTCTGCCTTGCTGGGCACGTGCACGGTGAGGTAGTCGCAGCCGCGGCACAGATCCTCGAGCGTGCCCACGCGCTGCACCTCGCGGCTCAGCACCCACGCGTGCTCGACGGAAATGAACGGATCGTAGCCGTAGACGTCCATACCCAGGTCGACGCAGGCGTTGGCGACCCTGGAGCCCACGTTGCCCAGGCCGATGACGCCGATGCGCTTGCCCTTGAGCTCGCGGCCCACAAAGGCCTTCTTGGCCTTCTCGGCATCGACCTGAATCTCGGGATCGTCGGCGTTGTCGCGCACCCAGTTCATCGACTGCACCACGCCGCGGCTCGAAAGCACCAGCATGCCCAGGACGAGCTCCTTGACGGCGTTGCTGTTGGCGCCGGGGGAGTTAAAGACGACGACGCCCTTCTTGGCGTACTCCTCGACGGGGATGTTGTTGACGCCGGCGCCGCAGCGGGCGATGGCGCGAATGCCCTCGGGCAGTTCGTAGCCGTGCAGGTCGGTGGAGCGCATCAGGATAGCGTCGGCCTCCTCGGTGGTGCCCACAAACTCGTAGCCCTCGCCAAATTCGACTTTGCCGTCCTTGGTAATGTCGTCGATGGTTTTAATCTTGCGCATGAAAAACTCCTTAGCGGATTTGTTTATAACAAGTGGTTTGAAGTGGCTGGTCGGCCCGCGGGTTGCGGGCTAGTTAGATCGCGGACTCAAACTGTGCTGCGCTTCGAAGTCATTCATGTACGAGGCCAGTGCCTGCACGTCTTCCATGGTTACGGCGTTGTAGACGCTGGCGCGCATGCCGCCCACCAGGCGATGGCCCTTGACGTTTTGAATCTGGTGCTCGGCCGCGCCTGCGACAAAGGCCGCGTCGAGTTCGGCGTCGCCGGTGCGGAAGGTGACGTTGGCGATGGAGCGACTGTCTGTCTGCGCGGTGCCATGGAACAGCTCGCTGTGCTCGAGCAGGTCGTAAAGCAGGTTGGCCTTGGCCCAGTTGCGCTCGGCCATGGCGGCAAGCCCGCCGGTTTGCTCAACCCAACGGAACACCTTGCCGCATACGTAGATGCCAAAGGTGTTGGGCGTGTTGAGCATGGAGCCCTTGGCGGCCTGGGTCTTAAGGTCCATGTACTGCGGCGTCTGCGCAAAGGCGGCGCCATCTGCGAGGAGATCGTCGCGAACGATGACCACGGTCACGCCCGCGGCGCCGGCGTTTTTCTGGGCGCCGGCGTAGATGAGTCCGTAGCGCTCGACGTCGAGCGGCTGCGACAGAAAGCAGCTCGAGACATCGGCGACCAGCGGCACATCGCCGCAGTTGGGCAGCTCGTGGTACATGGTGCCAAAGATGGTGTTGTTCTGGCAGATGTAGACGTAGTCGAGCCCGTCGCCTGCGGCCTCGGCGGCAATGCGCGCGCTGATGTCGGCCATGGTGGGTATGCGGTCGAAATTGGTGTCCTCGGAGCTCGCGAGCAGTACGGCCTCGCCGTACTTGGCGGCCTCCTTGTATGCCTTGTTGGCAAAGTTGCCGGTCACGATGTAGCCGGCGCGGCCGCGGCGCATGAGGTTCATGGGGATGCCCGCAAACTGCAGTGTGGCGCCGCCCTGCAAAAACAGGACGCGGTAGTTGTCGGGGATGCTCAGCAGGCGACGCAGGATTGTCTCGGCGTCGTCGATGATCTGTTGGTACATGCTAGATCGATGGCTCATCTCGAGCACGGACATGCCGCAACCGCGGTAGTCCATCATCTCGTCGGCGATCTCGGCGAGCACGCTTGTAGGCAGCGCGGCCGGGCCAGCTGAGAAGTTGTGCACACGTGCCATCTTCTAGGTCCCCTCGTAGTCGTTTGAACGTTCGGGATACTTTAGCACAGTGCAGCGCCAGGCGCGACCGCATCACGGTAAAACTCGACTACGCCGCTATGATTTACAGGATGGTTACATGGGGGGGAGATTAATTGCTCGCCCGTAGGCGGTCTGCTTCGGCCTTTGCCTGTGTCCAAGGGCGCACGCGACCGTTGGTGAGGTCGTCGTAACCGCGGGCGATGGCACGTTGAATGTGATCTTCGCGTTCCTGAATGGTAGTTAGTGCGCGCGTCTGATCAGAAATAGACTTTACGACAGACATATGAAGCTCCTTACATAGAAGCATATGTATAACTCTATGTTGAATATAGCGAAGGATGGCGTTGGGCGTGTGCGTGCCTGCATTCGTAAGCGCGGTTGTCTGGCAAGTGTGATTTGGGGCGACCTCGTCAAAGCTTCTGAGCTGCGAAAATGACCGTTAACCGGATTTAATTTTGTTGCTCAACATTTGACACTCTGGGCGTGGTAACTTTTTTACCAACAGGTATGATTATTGTCATGTGCGCCGCACCTGCCTGCCGGGTTGCGGCGCACTTGTGACAGCCTTTGACACCCTTGGAGCGTGTACTGTGGATGTAACCACAAAAAGCGTTCGGGGGGGGGGTGCTCACCCGCGAGCAATTCCTCCCGCATGAGATGCGCATCGTCGCTGCCCTGCGTATGCAGGGCACAAGCGACGAGCAGGTCATTGTACGCGTAAAGAGCGAGAACCTCTTTCAATATCCCACGGAGCGCATGGTCGCCAACCGCGCAACCGTGTGCCTTCGCCGCCTCGACGCCATGGTGCCCACGGACGCCGTATGCGCCGCGCGCGGCATCGACCCCATAACCGCCGTCGAGGCTGCGTCATCCCTAACCAGGCTCATGGCATCCGGCACTCCCACACAGGCGGACCAGGCCGTCTTTTACAGCATGATTTGCCGCTACGACATCGTGCGCGAGCTCGTGCTCGTCGAGGTGGGGGAGCGCCTGCAAAACTTCGATTATGCCTTCACGGCGGTTGACCTCAACGCCTTTATGACGCGCTTTACCACGGAGTATCCGGACGCGGCCCGCTGGACCGAGGCCACGGTCAAGCGCATTAAGGGCTCGCTTCGTCAGACGCTCCGCCATGCCGGCCTTATCGGCGAGGGCAAGGGTCCGGAGTCCGAACGCCTTTCCCCGCTCTTCCTTGATCCCGATGTTGAGCAGGCCCTGGTGCAGCTGGGCGAGCAGCCGCTTATTGCGGCCCTTACCGGTAGGGCGGTGATGTAGCGTGGCTCCCGCCAACAACGCCGCCGAACCTGCTATCACCCCGGCGACCGATCTCACCACCAATATCGGCATCCATTCCCGTAAGAGCGTCGTGGCGGCGCATGTCCGCTCCGAGCACGCCCGTCAGGAATTTGAGCGACGCGCGCAGCTTCTGCGCGAGTGCCTGTGCAGCGAGGACTTTTTGGCCAACAAGGGCATAGGCAATGAGATCGGCTTCCACACCTTTTGCTATGACCCCGCGCTGGAGTTTGAAGCGCGTGCATTATTTGACGCCCTTTCACGCGATGCCGAGGCCGACAAGCTTCCGTGCACGCTCAAGGTCGTGAACCTCTACGACGCCGTGCTGGCAATTCTCGAAAAGCGCCGTGTCCTTAAGGTCATCCCACGCCAAGAGGAGCGCCGCGGTACCCAGCGCGTGCTCGAGGACGTGGCCAAGTTCGCCTCGCCCGAGAAAGTCGCCGCGTACATCCTTGAGCAGACCGAGCCGCACGCGCCTGGAGACGTCGTTCTCCTCACCGGCGCGGGCGAGGTCTTCCCATTCTTTCGCATACACACGCTTCTCCACTGCATGCTTGCGGATTTTGATGAGGTGCCTGTGATCGCTGCCTATCCGGGCAGTTTCAACGGCTCTTCTTTCCAGCTCTTTAACCGTCTGCCGGCCGACAACTACTACCGCGCCATCGATATCTCGTAAGCACGGCTCCCCGCAGGCAAGTCCCTGTCGCCGGTAACAACCCTTTGCCATAACGTTCCCAAACCCAAAGGAGCACCCATGGACAACACGATCATTCGCGACCTCTTTGCAAAAGACATCAACCGCTCCATCAACGGCGTGGTCAAGGTCCAGGATTCAAAAGATGGGTCCATCCGCCAGGAGCTTGACGAGTACGTGGTGACGCGCGAGTTGCAGAGGCACTTTGCCACGTTCTTCAAGGCCTACGGCGATGCCATCGATGGGTCCACCGACAAGATCGGCGTGTGGATCAGTGGCTTCTTCGGTTCCGGTAAATCGCACTTCCTCAAGATGCTGAGCTACCTGCTCGAGAATCGCCAGATCGGCGGCAAGAGCGCCATCCGCTACTTTGACGGCAAGATCTTCGACCCCATGGTCGAGGCTGCCATGGAACGTGCCTGCTCGGTGCCCACGCAGGCCATCCTCTTTAACATCGATAGCAAGGCGGGCCAGTGGAAGCAGGGTGATACGGCTCCCACGGCGCTGCTTCGCGGCTTTGAGCGCATGTTCTACGAGGCGCGCGGCTTCTACGGCGAGGACCTCAAGCTCGCAAAGCTCGAGGACTACATCGATTCCCTGGGCAAGACCCAGGAGTTCCGCGAGGCCTTTGAGCGCATCAACGGCGAGTCCTGGCTCCAGACTCGCGATACCTACAGCTACTTTGAGGATGACGTCGTCGAGGTGCTGCAGAGCGTGCTCGGCATGAGCGAAAAGGCCGCATGGAACTGGCTCGAGGGTTCTGAGGACGAGGTTTTGGCCCCCGATGTTTTTGCCAAAAAGGTCAAGGACTACGTAGACGCTCGGGCAGCGGCCCACGGCGGCAACTTCCGTTTGCTCTTTATGGTCGACGAGGTGGGTCAGTTTATTACAAACGACCAGGACCCAAGCCTTATGCTGAGCCTTCAGACCATCGTCGAGGAGCTGGGTGCCGCCTGCGGTGGCCGCGTGTGGGTGATGGTCACGAGCCAGGAGGCCATCGACAACCTGAGCCTGCCCGTGGGCAACGACTTTTCAAAGATCCAGGGCCGCTTCAATACCCGCCTTTCGCTTTCCAGCTCCAGCGTGGACGAGGTCATCCAGCGCCGTGTGCTCGAGAAGACCGCGCCGGCGGCCGATATGCTTGCACGGGTCTACGAGCAAGACACCGCCGTGCTCAAAAACAACTTTACCTTTGAGGGTGGCTCGCGCTCCGACCTTGCCGGCTACGCCAACTCCAAGGATTTTGTGGCCAGCTACCCGTTTGTGGGCTACCAGTTTAAGCTTCTGCCCGACGTGATGACCGAGGTGCGCAAGCACGGTGTCAAGGCCAAGCACATGTCCACGGGCGAGCGCTCCATGCTGAGCGCATTTCAGGAGAGCGCTCAGGTCATCCAGCATGACCAGACCGGTGCGCTCGTGCCGTTCTGGCGCTTCTTCGACACTATCTCCAAAGATCTGGAGCACGGCATCGTCCAGGTGGTTGACCGCGCGGTCCGTGCGGCCGAGAACGCGGAGGGCCTTGAACCCTACGACGTTCAGGTGCTCAAGCTCCTGTACCTGATTCGTTACATCGGCTACGTCAAGGCCACGGTCGAGAACATCTCCATCCTCATGATCGATAGCCTCGACGTGGACAAGCGCGCCCTCAAGGACCGCGTCAAGGAATCCCTCGCCCGTTTGGAGCGCGAGAACTACGTGTCACGCCAGGGCGATACCTATAGCTTCCTCACCGACGAGGAGCAGGAGATAGCGCAGGAGATCGCACGCACCCCGATCGACAACGCGCAGGTGATCGAGTCTATCAAAAAGCGCCTGTTCGACAGCATCTACACCGCGCGCAAGCTCAACCGCGGGGCCAACGACTTCCCGTTTGACCGCTATGTGGACGGCTCAATCCACGGTGGCAGCATGGGCGGCATGGAGCTTTACGTGGCGACTATGGCGAGCGACCTGGGCCGTGCGGACGATACCGAGCTGGCCTTGGCTTCTTCGGGCAAAGCCATCGTGGCCTTGAGTGACGAGGCGGATTATTGGGAGACGCTCGTCAGCGCCGCCAAGATCCGCAAGTACGTCAAGACGCGAAATCTCCAGGAGCTTCAGCTGAGTACGCGCCAGATCGTCGAGTCCAAGATGCGCGAGGCGGCCTATAACGAGAAGGAGGCCGATACCCTTTTGAGCGAGGCCGTGCTCCATGCACGTTGTGCAGTCAACGGCCGCATGGTTGAGGTCCGCGCGGCCAAGCCCGCCCAGGTCTTTGAGCAGGTGCTGGCGCAGCTGTGCGATGTGGTCTTTGAAAAGGCCGGCTATATCGGCGCGCCGGTCACGAGCGATTCCGATATCCGCTCCACGCTGGCGGGCAACGTTCAAGCGGGGCTCGCTGGCATGAACGCGGGTAACACGCGTGCGCTCAAGGAGGTTGAGGACTACCTCAAAGTGCAGCACCAGCGCCATCTGGATACCGCTATGGGCGATATCCAGCGCCAGTACCAGCAAAGGCCCTTTGGCTGGCGCGAGGTCGATATCGCAAATGTGGTGGCGCAGCTTGTGGTGGAGCAGCGCGCGCAGGTGCTGTTTGGCGGTCAGACGGTTCAAGCTAACGACAGTCGCATGGTGGCACTCCTGCGCAAGGATGCCGATAAGGCCCAGGTGCGCTTGCGCGTGCGCATGAACGACCGTTTGCTGAGCGGTGCGGGTGAGCTCATGCGCGACCTGTTTGATCTCAAGACCGTGCCCTCCAACGAGGATAAGCTCGTGGCCGAGCTCAAGGAGCGCCTTGAGGACTTGCGTGAGGTGTGCCTCGCCATGGCACGCGACTACTACACGGGCATCAAGCCGGCCTACCCGTATCCCGGTGAGGGTGAGTGCGAGAAGATGCGCTCGGAGGTGGCCGACGTCCTTAAGGACCAGAACGAGGCCGAGGCGTTCTTGACCACGTTCACCAAGCATGAGGACCGCCTGCTCGATGCCAAGGAAGACTTTGACAGGGTGGTTGAGTTCTTCGGGTCCAACCAACGAACAGCGTTTGACCACGCCAAGGATTTCTTGAGCCGCACCGAGGGTATCGAGTATGCCTCCGATGACATTCCCGGCGCGGTGAAGAGCGTGGCAAAGGTGCGCGAGATCCTCAAAGATCCCAAGCCCTACGGCCATATTAAAGACCTGCAGCCGCTTATGGATCCCGTCGAGGACGACATGAAAAAGCTGTTGGGCATCCGCCGCAATGAGTTTTTGTGCCGCATCGAGAATGATCTGCAAGACCTGCAGGCGCAGGCCGAGAGCCAAAAGGGCTTTGTCAATCAGGCCAAGGATGCCATAGCAGGCGCCGGCACCAAATACGAGTCGTTCAAAAACCGTGCCCACAGCGCTCAAAGTCTCAACGAACTGAGCGTTGTTGCAACTAACTGGGGCGACTGGCTCAGTGCGGCGGCCAACGAGATGTACGACGCTGTGGATGAGGCCCGCGTGCGTATGGACAACGAGCGCCGCGCTACTGAGGTCACGAGTACGGGTGAGGTGGTCAAGAAGGTCTCCAACAAGGGCGCCACATCGTCTGCTCCCGTGCCTGCACCCGTGCCCCAGCGCAAGATCAAGACCGTGCGCCGCGCCGATCTGGCCAAGCCGATCCGCCTCACAACTGCAGAGGACGTGGAGCGCTATGTGGACGACTTGCGCTCCCGCCTTATGCAAGCACTCGCTGCAAACGACGAGATCCGTATCAACTAACCCGCGGAGCAACCGGTGCCAAAGCGCGCACCGGTTGCTTATGGCGTTTAGAAAGGCTCATCAACCATGAACGATTCTGCTCTTAAGAGCTTCTGCACCTGGGCCCGTACGGAGCTCATCAAAGGCGTGGAGGCGCAGATGGTGCGCTACGGCATCACCGAACCTGCACCCGCGCCCGTTGGGTCCGAGACCGTTAATGGCCTGCCCCTAAGTCCGGCTGAGATTGAGCAACGCGACGAACTGCTGCGCATGCAGGCAGAGGTGGGTCACGAGGCGCTGCGCGACCGTGCGGCCTACACCTGGTTCAACCGCATTGTAGCTATTCGCTTTATGGATGCACGCGGATGGCTTCCCAGCCGTATGCGCATGCTGAGTCGTGCGGACGGCAGCCATGGCAGCGAGGCCGTGGAGAACGCACTGGACGTAGAGATAGCGACGGCCGATACCGATCGCATAGCCGAGCTCAAGATGGTGGGCTTGGATGAACCGCTGTGGCGCTACCTGTTTGTTGCTCAGTGCGAGGAGCTTTCCGATTGCCTGCCGGGCGTCTTTGAGCGCGTGGGCGGAGCCATGGAGCTGCTGTTGCCCCAGGGCCTCATGATGTCCGACGGCGTGGTGGGCAAACTCAACACCATCCTCGCTGACGAGGACTGGCGCAAGGGCGTGACCGTTCTGGGCTGGATGTATCAGTACTACAACGCTGACGTCAAAGACGAGTTCTTCAAGGCAAAACGCAAAGCAGCGGCGGCGGACATCGCGCCCGCCACGCAGCTCTTCACCCCCGAGTGGATCGTACGCTATATGGTCGAGAACTCGCTCGGCCGTCTGTGGATGCTCAACAATCCGGGGAGTTCGTTACGCGAGCGCATGGAGTATTACATCGAGCCCGATGCTGAGCACGAGGACTTCATCCGCATTTCGAGTCCCGAGGAGATAACCCTCTGCGACCCCGCATGCGGCTCGGGCCATATCTTGGTCTATGCGTTTGAGCTGCTCTTCCATATGTACGAGGAGCGCGGCTATCGTGAGCGCGAGATTCCCGAGCTCATTCTTACTAAAAACCTTGCAGGTATGGAAATCGATTCCCGCGCGGCACAGATCGCGGAGCTGGCGCTTGCTATGTGCGCCCGCGAGCACGACCGTCGCTTCTTTAGGCGTGGCGTTCGCGCCGACGTTACCGTGCTCTCGAGCATCCCGCTGGGGGAGGACGAGCTGCCGGGTAACAAGAAGCTCGCCGAGGAGCTGAGTCATTTGGGCGAGATTGGTTCGCTGCTCAATCCTTCAGAGGACGAGATCGACGAGCTCATGGCTGCCGCCGCGAGTTGTTCCGATGACCTTTTTGCCGCTACGACCAAAACAAAGCTCGAAAGCGCTGCCGTCATCTGTGAAAAGCTGTCCCGTCGTTTTACCTGCACCGTTGCGAATCCTCCGTATATGGGCAGCAGCAGCTTTAATCCATTCATGAGCAAGTGGGTCAAGAGAAATTATCCCGACGTGAAGAGTGACCTGTTCTCTTCGTTCATCGTGCGCATTATGGACTTTGCTGGCGAGCACGGCGAAGTCGGAATGATGACTCCATTTGTTTGGATGTTTATCGGTAGCTACGAGAAGCTTCGAAATAGGCTTATCGATGACAAGACCCTAACCACGCTCATTCAGCTCGAGTATTCTGGCTTTGCAGGGGCAACCGTGCCCATCTGCACGTTTACCTATCACAACTCGCATATCGATGGTTATAAAGGCGGATACGTTCGTCTTGCCGATTTTACTGGCCCCGCGGTTCAGGCTCCCAAGGCGCTAGAGGCCATCCAGAACCCCGACTGCGGTTGGTTCTACCGTCGCGACGCCGACACCTTCAAACAAATCCCCGGCACCCCCATAGCCTACTGGGCCAGCGATGCCCTTCTGGATGCGTTTACGAATAAGGAAAAGCTTGGCTTGTTTGCCAAGCCGCAGGTCGGTTTGCAGACAAGTGATAACGATCGTTTTTTGCGCTATTGGTTTGAATGCTCTCTTGGGGACATGAGCGTCGCTTGTAACTCTGCTGAATCCAGTTTGAGCCTAGATGCAAAATGGTATCCGCACAATAAGGGTGGTTCCTTTAGGAAATGGTATGGCAACAGGGATCACGTTATTGAATATGCCAAGAATGGCCGCTCTCTTTCCGCGGCACCTGGCGCATCCAGGATAAAGGATTCAATTGCCTTCTTATCGTGCATCACGTATTCAAGAATTACGTCTGGGCAGATTGCATTTAGAATGCAGCCTTCCGGGTCTTTGTTTGACTCTGCGGCCGTGGCTATGTTTCCTCCTGTCTGCGATATGAAGTACTTGCTTGGGTTGCTTAACTCATCCGTTATTGCAACGGCAACGTCCTTCCTTGTTCCCACGCTAAACGCCCAACCCGGTGATATCGCCAAGCTTCCCATCGCTATTGAGCCTGCTGAGCATGGGGCGGTTGATGGTTTGGTGGATTATTGTCTGGGCATTTCAAGGCTAGATTGCGACTCGTTTGAAACCTCTTGGGATTTCAAACGTCATCCGCTGTTGTAGGTGAGCGTTGTGGCTAAATCCTACAAACTTGTCGAAGAGACGAAACGAACTACAGCGGAGTGTGCTGAAAAGTGGAATGCCGATAAACGAGATGTTTCCGCCTGGTGTAGGGCTGATTTGATTTCTGGTGCGGTAAAAGAAACCTCCTTCCCATTCAGGTGGATCATCCCCTGTGATGCGAAGCGTCCTATAGATGCATACATCATTAGGGAGCTGCTGTGGCAGATTATCGAGCTTGAAAACAAGCGTATTTCCGAAATCGACGTTTCTGCTTGGGGTATTCCGGCAGTCGATGTTGCTGGGTGCATTCAGTCGTTGAAAGATGCCGATTATTTGGCGTTTTCACAAGAAAGCGTTGGCTTACAAATAACGAAAAAGGGCCTTGCTTTGATTGGCCGCGGTCAGCATGACAAGGCTTTAAAAGAGACGCCTACGGCGCTGAAGTGGACTGCCGATGCCGTGGGTATTATTGCCGGAAGCGCAATAGATCAAATTATCCAAAGATAAGCTGCTTCCGCAAGGAGGCTGTAGTTTCGAAAGGTAATAACCATGTCTAATTGTTGTATTTATGAACCTCAAAATTACGACCGACAGGCGGTTGATCGTTTTCTGCGTGGTGAGACTAGAGAAATATGCATTGAGCTGAAGTGCGTTGATCAGGAAAAGTCGGAGGACTTTGCGATTATGGATGCGATTTTGCAGCTCGATTTAATAAAGTGTAGGGAGCCACACATGTGTGACGTTCCCGCTCATGGTACCCCCTATTTTGATCCATCTGGTTTGGCGACGCTTTCATTTTTGATTACCGAGAATACAGTCGGTCCGCAGGATTATCACGCGATTTGTCGCTGTGGGAACGCTCGCGATCTGTTGGGGGGATCTCGATTGCTCCTTGTAATTTCGGAAGGGAGCGAATCTCGAGAAAGCGCATTTGAGTTTAGTCCAGCATTGGGAGTGTTTGGCAAATACGTGTGGCATGAAGTCGATTTGAAAGCTTCCATTGGATAGGAGAGCGATTTCATATCGCGCAATTAAGACGAATCAGCTGCTTTCGAGCGAGAGATGCACCGGCATCGCGCTGTGCATGGGGCTGAGCTTCGAGCCTGATTCCTTCACGGCGACCGATTAATTGAAAGACCATGGGAAACGGAAGGCGGCACAATGACAACGCTTTTGGCCGATAAATACGAAGCCCGCAAGGCCGAGGTCAATGCTCGCTTTGAGCAGCTTCGCGCTAACGAGGAAGAGCTCAACCGAATCTTTGCCAAGATCTACAACATGGAGGGGGAGGTGCCCATCGAGGTCGAGGATAAGTACGTCTCGGTGGCGTGCATCTTCGACACTGCTGACGAGATTCCCGAGAGCTATAAAGGCAACAAATACGTGCGCACCAAGCGCGACGAGATTACCTCGCTCATAAGCTATGCCGTGGGTTGCATGTTTGGCCGCTACTCGCTGGACGTGGATGGCTTGGTCCTGGCCGATCAGGGTGCCACGGTCGACGACTATCGGGCCAAGATGCCCGATCCCGCGCATGTGACCTTTATGCCCGATGCCGACAACGTGCTGCCCATTACCGACGACGAGTACTTTGACGACGACATCGTGCGCTACTTTATCGACTTTGTGCGCACCGTGTACGGCGAGGAGACGCTCGAGCAGAACCTGGCCTTTATTGCCGAGGCGCTCGGCGGCAAGGGCACCTCGCGCGAGGTCATCCGCACCTACTTTTTGAAGGACTTCTTTAAGGACCACTGCCAGACCTATAAGAAGCGCCCCATCTACTGGCTGTTCGACAGCGGCAAAAAGAACGGCTTCAAGTGCCTTGTTTACATGCATCGCTATCAGCCCGACCTGTTGGCTCGCATCCGAACCGACTATGTGCATGAGCAGCAGGAGCGCTATCGCTCGCAGATCGGCTATGCCAACGATGCCCTTGCCAGTGCTGAGCGTGGTGAGCGCGTGCGCTTGGATAAGCGTGTCAAAAAGCTCAATGACCAGCTTAAAGAGACCATCGGCTACGAGGAGAAGTTGCACCACTTGGCAGACCAGATGATTAAGATCGACCTGGATGACGGCGTCAAGGTCAACTACGCCAAGTTTCAGGATGTACTGGCAAAGATCAAGTAACTGCAGATACGGTAAGGATATTCATGCCCAAGATCGATGTAGAAGAACAGCTTAAGCTGCGGTTTTTGCAGCCGTTGTCCGCATGCATGCCCCGTCGTGTGGTGGTTTGGCACGATGCGGACGGCGAGTTTGCCCCTGAGTTTGAGCGATTGGCCGCCGAGGGTTTCGACGGCGCGGGGGCCGATGACAGCGTCATGCCCGCTCACGGGGACTTTGAGCGCCCGGTGCGGTTTGTTGAGGCTTGCGAGGGCCGCATGTTTGCGGTCAAGAAACTTATCAACCGCGATGACCTTGCGAGCGATATCTTGTTGCATCGTCGTTGCCCGCGCGGCAGGCTTGAGGGCGATTGGCTTGCCGATGTCGAGCTGTATGCCGATCAGTTCCAGGCTGACTATCTTTCGCTTTTGGCCGATCAGTTGGGTATCGAGAATATCGATGCCGTGCGCGAGTGTCTGCGTGAGCACAAGGCGTTCTTTGATGCCAAGACCCGCTGCGCTAAGTTTGCCGCGTGTGTTCCGCATGCCGCGGGCGCATCCGATATCGAACTCGGCATCCTTGCGGTGATCTTTGGCGGTAAAGAGGTTGGGGACGCGCGGCCTGCGTTTGTGCTGCGCGGCTGTATGACCACGCTGCTGCACGAGGGTCCCGAGGCGCTGGCCGAGTTGATGGACAAGTACTGCGTGCGCGATGTGCTCTCTGCCTTCATCGTGCGTTGCTATGGGTTTGATGGGCCGCTTTACGAGCGTGACGCATTGCTTATGCTTGCATCCCATGTGCTCCTTACTGCGGCATCCACCGCGCTTCCCGAGGGAGCGCTCAAGGGGCTTGAAAGCCATCTGGCTCCCGCCTACGGGCCCTATTGCCTTGAGGCGGTGCGTACGTGGGACCAGACCGCCGATACCCAGGCATCGAGCGAGGACCTATTTGAGATTTGCCGTTTGGTTGAGGACGCCCGCGGACTCTTTGCACGGTTCGAGACCTTGCCGATCGATGTGCTGACCTCGCTTGATGTGTTTCCGTGCGTCAATGAGGCCGTGCTCTCGCAGCTGTTCTGCTCGTTTGCCCAGGGCGCGGACCGTGTTGAGGATGCGCGCACATTTGCTGCGCGTCGCTGCGACCTAAGCTGGTACCGCCGTGTCGAGAGCTACTTTGACCTGCTTGCCGCTGTGGCCGATATGTGCTCTTTTAGGCAGACGCACGCGGGCGGGTTCCATCTGGCGCAACCCCAGCAGGTGTGGGATGCCTACACGTCCGACTGGTATGCCATGGACGCTGCCTATCGCCACATGTGCACCGCGTATCTGCGGGCGCGCTCCGTCGAGTGCGATGTACTCGAGGAACCTGCCCGAGCCGTGGTGGACTGGGCGGAGAATCTCTACAGCAACTGGTTTTTGGCCGATGCCAATGCCTGCTGGACATCAGCTGCGCAAGGGGAGTGGGCCGATTGCGGCTACATCGATGGCCCTGCACGGCAGGATGAATTCTACTGGCATGTGCTGCCCACCTTTGTGGGGTCTGCCAAAACGACGGTCGTTATCATAAGCGACGCGTTGCGCTATGAGGTGGCCCGTGATGTCGCGGCGCTGCTCGAGCGCGAGCGCGGCGGCAACGTCAAGGTTTCTAGTATGCAGGCGGTCTTTCCCTCCATTACCGAGGCAGGTATGCCTGCGCTGCTGCCGCATCAGGCGCTTGAACTTGCAGCGGATGGCTCGTTTGTGTTGGCTGACGGCATGCCCACCGTAACGACTCCGCAACGCGAGGCCGTGCTTACCCATGTTGAACCTACGGCCCGCGCTTTGCGCTCGAGCGCATACCTCAACATGGCGGGAGTCGAGCGCAAAGCGCTGCTCAAAGACTCCAAGCTCGTTTATCTCTACCACAACAAGATCGATGCCACGGGCGAGAAGGCGGCTACGCAGGATGACGTTTTCGATGCCTGCGCGGACACCGTGGAGGAACTTGCCGCGTTGGCGCGCCGCGTGTGCACCGACGCCCCGGGCGCGCGTGTTGTTATAACGGCGGATCACGGCTTTATCTACACGCGTCGGGAGCTCAGCGAGTGTCAGATGCTCGGCAAACCGGACCTTCCCGTCCTTGACGCTCCCGTCATGTACGGCAAGCGTCATCTGGTGGTGCCCAACGAGGCCGTGGGCGAGCTTTCGGACGAGGTGTGTGGGGTGTTTGTTAATGTTAACATGGGACGTTTGGGCGCCGGTTTTGAGGGGTTTGCCCCGCGCGAGAACGTACACTTCAAGCGTCCCGGCGGCACTAACAACTACGTCCACGGCGGCATGAGCCTGCAGGAGCTCTGCGTGCCCGTTATCGGTTTTTGGCGTGCGCGCTCGGGTTCCAAGGACTTTGTCGACACGCGCGCGGCGACGCTGCGCGTGCTAAGTGAGGGACGCCGAGTGACCAACTCGCTCTTCTCGGTCAACTTGATCCAGGAAGAACCTGCCCAAGGTAAGGTCTTGCCGTGCGAGTACGAGCTGGTGTTTACCGATGCAAGTGGCAACGAGGTGAGCGATACGGTCAAGGCGCATGCCAACAAGACTTCTGTTAACTCGCAGGAGCGCGTGGTGCATGCCAAGTTTGCGTTGCATGCAGCGGATGGATTCTCGGCCAAGGGTCCGTACTATCTGGTCTGCCGCGAGCGCGAGACGGGCAAGATCGTTTGGCGCGAGACGTACACCATCGCTGTTTCGTTTGCCCCTGTTGCTGACTTTGGTTTTTAGGAGTGTGCCCTATGTTTGATAGCAATGACGACAATCTGTGGGAAGTTCCCTCGATTGATGTGAATGCGCCGGTGCAGGCTGCGGTGCCTGTAGGGAAGGTTGTGCCTACCCCGGAGGCTGAGACTGCCGCAGAGGCCGTGCCTGTCCCGGAGCCGGCGGTGGCCGCGGTACCCGATGAGGTTGCGGCGCCCGCCGAGGACGAGTCCTCGATCGATGGCTATGCCCAGGCTGTGGCCGAGGTTCCCGAGGACGACGGCTATGACATGGATGTACTGGACGGCAAGCTGCTCGAGCACTTTGGCGGCAAGATCGTGCGCAAGGACCTCACGGCCCTTATGAAGCGTGGCGCCAACGTGCCTACCTTTGTGCTGGAGTACCTGCTGGGCATGTACTGCTCAACCGACGACGAGGACGCCGTGGCGGAGGGCCTGGGGCGCATCCGCAAAATCCTCACCGATAACTACGTGCGTCCCGACGAGTCCGAGCGCATTAAGTCCAAAATCCGCGAGCTGGGTCGCTTTACCATCATCGATAAGGTGACGGCCAAGCTCGACGAGTACAAAGACATCTACGTGGCGTCGTTTGCCAATCTGACCATTGAGCCGTTTGTGATGCCGGCCGAGTACGTGCGCGACTATTCCAAGATTCTCCAGGGTGGTATTTGGTGCATTATGAGCATCGAGTATCGTCGTCCCATGGAAGAGGAAGACGAGTTTGGCATGGAAGTCTTTGGCGACGATGCGCCGCGCCGCTCCAAGGCCAAGCGCAAAAAGCGCGGGCCCGAGGACTCTCCGTTTAGTGTGGCGTCGCTCACGCCCATCCAGATGCCCAACCTGGACCTGGATGCCATGGTCGAAGAGCGCCAGTATTTCTCGCGCGACGAGTGGCTCAACATGCTGCTGCGCTCCGCTGGCTATGAGCCCAGCGAGCTTTCCGAGAAAGAGCGCCTGCACTTTATCGAGCGTATGGTGCCGCTGATCGAGCGCAACTACAATCTGTGCGAGCTTGGTCCCCGCGGCACTGGCAAGAGCCATATCTACAAAGAGGTTTCGCCCTACGCCATCTTGCTTTCGGGCGGACAGACCACCACGGCCAACCTGTTCGGCCGCATGAACTCCATGCGCGCCGATCGCGTGGGCTTGGTGGGCCATTGGGATTGCGTGACGTTCGACGAGGTCGCCGGCATGCGCTTTAAGGACACCAACGCCGTACAGATCATGAAGGACTACATGGCGAGTGGCAGCTACGCGCGCGGTCGCGACCAGATTAACGCCGATGCCTCCATGGTGTTTGAGGGCAACATCAACGACACCGTGCAAAACGTCCTTAAGACCACGCACCTGTTTGATCCGTTCCCGCCGGAGTTTAACAACGATTCGGCCTTTTTCGACCGTATCCACTATTACCTGCCGGGCTGGGAGATTCCCAAGATGCGCTCGAGCCTGCTGACCGGGCATTACGGCTTAATCACCGACTGCCTGTCGGAGTTTTGCAAGGAGATGCGCCGCAAGGACTTTACGCATCATATCGACCGCTACTTCCGCTTTAACAGCGACTTTAACAAGCGTGACGAGATTGCCGTGCGCAAGTCCTTTAGCGGCCTGGCCAAGCTGCTGTTCCCTGACGAGGCTATGGACAAGGACGACGTTCGTTGGCTGCTGGACTACGCCATCGAGGGCCGTCGCCGCGTAAAGGAGCAGCTCAAGATTATGGCGGGCGTCGAGTTTATCGACGTCAACCTGGGCTATATGGATGCCGACAATCCGCAGGACGTGCACGTGGTGCGCGTGCCCGAGCAGTCCGAGGATACGCTGATTCCCGACGGGCCGCTGCTGTCCGGTCACGTGTTTGGCGTGGGCAGGTCGCAGAGCGGCGAGGTTGCCGTGTACAAGCTGGAGAACAAGGCTGTCGCCGGCGAGTGCAAGTTTAAGCACGAGGGCGTTGCCTTTAACAAGCCGGTGCGCGATACGCTGGAGGCCGCGTTCGACAACTTTGTGAACCTGGCGAACCGTGTGGCGCCGGGCATGCACATTGGCTCAAAGGACTACCTGCTGTTCTATAACGACCTGCAGAGCAAGGGTCTGTCCGAAGAAGTCTCGCTTGCCGAGTTTGTGGGCCTGTGCTCCGCGGCGTGCAACCGCCCGGTGATGTCCGCGCTGGCGGTTCCGGGAATCTTGCGCATGTCGGGCTCTATGGATGAGATCCGCGGGCTCGAGGACATTATGCGAGTGGCTAAAAACGCCGGTGCCAAGCGCGTGATTTTGCCGCTGAGCGCCATCGCGGGCCTGCAGAGCGTTTCGTCCGAGATTATATCGGGGTTGAGCCCGGTGTTCTACATGGATGGCGATCCGGTCGATGCCGCGAAGAAGGCGTTGGATCTATAGGGATGCGAGCGTGGGGGCTTGCGTGCGCGAGGCGTTTGTCTTGTGCGCGTGGGCCCGCGGGCATGTTGGCACGTCACGCGTGAGGAGGCCTTGCCATGGCGGAAGAGCGTTCTGTTGGCGAGCTGCTCGATGAGCTCTTCGGCTTTGAGTCAGTAGCCAAGCGTCAGACGGCGCTTGAGCAGTACGATCGCGGGGAGATATTGCGCAAGGCGCGCTCCCGCGAGCTACTGGCCGTGATCGGGGGCGTCGAGGCTGCCGAGCGTGCTGCGCGTGAGTCTGCCGTGCGGGCCGTTGACGGGTATGTGCGCCGTGTTGAATTTGATTCTCTTGCGCGCGCTCGCAAACAGGTAGGCGTTGTGGGCCCGTTGCAGATGGAGCGGCGCTACGCTGCCTTTTTGCGTATGGAGGACAAGGCCGAGCTGTTGGCCCGCCTGGAACAGACGCTTGCGTTTATCGAGGTAAAGCTGCGTGCCAATACGGCGGACAGCGTTCGTGCGGCGTACGATGCTGCGGGGGCTTTGGTGCTGCAGGGCGCGGCGCGTCTGAGTAACGTGCACGTTGTGGATGCCGTGCCCCTGGATGCCGATCTGCTGTGCACGCAGTTGGAGCAGCTGCGTTGTGCCGCCGATACAACGGACCTTGCCGGCATGATTACGGCGACGTTTGAGTCCGAGCTGAGTGCGACCGGGCCGCGGGATGCTGGCGGGTTTGCTGGCGATGTTGCCGGCGACGTGGCGCTGGAGCGTGAGCTTACTAATGTGCGCGGTGCTGCGCAGCGAGCGCGCTTGGCGGCCCAAGCGTATCGGGCCGAGCGTGCCGCCCGCGTTGCGGGGAGCACGGTGGAGCCGGTGTCGTTGCCGGGGCCTGTTTGCATTACGTGTGAGACGGGGTGCGATGCCGGAGGGCTTTTCGAGTTGCTCGCTCAGGTTAAGAAGTCGTTTGAGACCTATAGGCGCGTTGTTGCCGACGGCGGGTTGTTCTGTGCCTTTGGTGCCGGTTCGCCGCATGGGATTTGCCGCGGCAGTAGTTATTTCGACTACGATGATCGATTTGACGAAGACGTGTTGGTGGGCGAGTACGACGGTGCTACCAGGCACAATGTTCGGCGCGAAGTTGCGATTCCCGAGCTTGTGGACGAGGCTTCGGCCGACGGCGGCGACTCACTCGAGGTTGCCGTGGCGCGCATGCGCGAGTTTAACGGACGGCGCTACGATGGTGTGCTGGACGAGGATCCCGCACGCCATGTGAATGCGTTTTGGTATGGACTCAAAAAGCTCAGCCAGTACTGCGAGGCCGCCGTGCGTGTGGACGAGCGTGCCTGGGATTGCTTTATCGATAAAGTACAGTTTGCTTACGACGAGCCCGTGGGGCGTTTGGCCACACAGATGGATGACAAGCAGGCTGCGGCTTTCGTTGCAGCCGTGAATGTGCTCGGCGCTGCTGAGTAGGGGCCAGATCCGGTAGGGAGTTTCACCATGAAGATCGATGTTGATGTTGACCAGCTGCGCGAGAGTTTGCTCGACCGTGCGGGGAGTGCAGCCGGCGTGGGCTTTCCGGCCGCCATGCTCGACGTGGTGGATATCGAGGACGAGTCACCTCAAGAGCTCCTAGCCCGAGCCGAACGCGAAGGCCTCGACCTCCGCGACTTTGCCGTCGACGATGACTGAGAATGTGACAAAGGGACTGTCCCTTTGTCACATGGGGGACGGGGGCGTCTGTGCCCGCGGCCGCGCGAAAATGCACGATAAACCGTCGCAACGGAGCCCAACGACGTCGCGACGCATCCATTTTGACCGCCCGCTGGTTAAGTGAGTAGACTTTTTTGGAAATGCTGAGCACCCGACGAATTTTCTTCAACAAAATCGCAGATCACAGACCTGTGCTTTGGCGATGTGGTTGGCGATTCGGCAAAAGCCTACTCACTTAGTTTTGCGCGACGCAAATTGCTCGCAACGAGACCCCAGTCGGGACGACCAATACTCAAATGTAGTTAATTTGGGATAGGGCTTTTTAGCTAGCCGTATCTTCCTAGAGGCTAAGTAGGAGTTGCGGCGACGTTACGCATAAAAAATGCCGGGGGTAAAACCCCGGCTCTTGGAGGCCCCTCTCTTGGAGGGTACCGATATCTTTATAACAGAAGCCACGTGCCGGGTCTACAAGAGACGTTTAGCGCGAATCTTTCTAAGATGATTTTTCTTGAAATCACGATAGTTTCCAAAGAAGATCTGCTCGGTATTTGATTGCTCGGAGCGTCCATATTTAATTTGCGCCAGTTCGATTTCGCAGATGTAGTCAGCAATTTGCTGAAGCCTAAAGTGCTTCGGGTCACATTCTTTATAAATGACCGCCTGCCTTCCGAGAACGTATTCGAATGCAGCGTGAAGGATGGCCGTTACCTCGTTTTGCCCGTCGTCGTAATAGATTTTGACAGCGTCATAGCTTTGGAAACACTGAAGTCTGTCGAACAAAAAGAGGATCAAGTCACGACGCATTCTTGCGAACATAGCCGCATCGCTTTTGAATTTGTTTCTTTGGTAGCTGAACGTCATGTATGTGACGGGGCATTTGTTGGCAAATGTTGCAAAACTCGACAAAAGGCGATTCCGCAAGTGGGTGTCCATGCCCCTGTAGGATTCATTGCCATGCATCAGGGGATTCATGTGCAGGGGGATATCGGGAAGCCCACGCGATCTAAGTGTGTGTTCGTAGCGATAAATAATCTCAGCAACTGACGCTGACTGGTCATGGAAAACAAGCGTAACGAGATAGTACTTAGCACTTTGTCCTCCGTAGTTGCCGGATTCGTCGACGAAGACGGAAAGCTCCCTCATGATGCAGTCTCCCTAAAAACAAAAATGCCGGGGGGATCCCCCGGCCCTTGACTGCCCTCCATAAAGGAACGCAACCCTTTTATACCACGAGACGAGGAGTTTATTCAAGTAGAAATTATACTAACCAAACACATGTTCGTCAATCTACCTGCGGGTATGGAAATGTGACAAAAAGTTGGGTAGCTAAAAAGCCCCCGTCCCAAATTAGCTACCCCATAGCCGCTACGATGCCAGGGTGGCGATGACGGCTTCGTCGCCGGCGTATATGAGGGTGTTGCCGTCGGGGATGATCGTTTGGCCGTCGCGCTTGAGCATCACGACGATAAAGGGGTGCTTGCCTTGCGGCACGTCGCGCAGGCGCTGGCCGGCCAGGCGACCGTGGGGCGTTACGGTGACCTCGCGCAGCGTAACCTCGGCACGCTCTTCAAATGTTGGGGCAGCCATCACCAACAGGTCGCCTTCCTCGATTACGGTATCGCCATTGGGTAACACCGGGTGCGCGCCGTCGCGCAGCACCAGGACGACGAGCATGTTCGTAGCGCTGCCAATATCGGCGAGCGAGCGTCCGGCAAACGGATGACCCGCGCCCACCTTGAGCTTGACGAACGACATGCCGTCTTCGTCGCGGTAGTCGTTAAACGTGCGGCGCACGTCGCCTTCTGCGTCGATCATGTCGAGCTTTTTCGCCACCGCCGGCAGCAGCGAGCCCTGCACCACAATGCTCGACACGGCAATCACAAACACCAGGTCAAACAGGTCGTGACCACCGGGAACGCCGGCCACCACGGCAAAGAGGCTAAAGACGACCGAAGCCGCGCCGCGCAGGCCAGCCCAGCTTACGAGCGCTACCTGGCGAGGGTTCGTCTTAAAGGGCGCCAACAGCACACCGACGGCGATGGGGCGGCTCACGAAGAGCATAAACGCCATGAGTGCCAGGCCCGGCAGTAGCATTTGCGGCAGGCGGGCGGGCGTCACGAGCAGGCCCAGCAAGAAGAAGATGGCCATCTCGGCCATCTCGGTGAGGGTGTCGAAGAAGTGCACCATCTCGACCTTGCCGGTGATGTCGCTCGCGCCCAGCACAATGCCTGCCAGGTATACGGCCAAAAAGCCGCTGCCGCCCAGATAGCTCGGCAGCGCGTAGGCAACGATCGCCACGGCGAATAAAAAGATAGTCTGCGCACCCTCGGCCGTTGCGTGTGCGCGCTCAATCAGGCGGCCCGATGCCCAGCCGATGACAAGGCCCAGGCCCACGCCCAGGATGATTTGCTTGGTCAGCAGCATGGGGATGTCGATGTTGCCGCCGGCCGCGAGGGTCGCGAGCACCGCGGTGAGCATGTAGGCGACGGGGTCGTTTGAGCCCGATTCGACCTCGAGCAGCGAGTCGGTGCCGCCGCGCAGCGACAGGTTGTGCTCGCGCAGCACGCTAAAGACGCTCGCCGCATCGGTGGACGCCACAACCGAGCCCAGCAGCAGGCCGCCGATCCAGTCGAAGCCCAGAACCAGGTGCGCAAACACGCCGGTGATGCCGGCGGTGATGACCACGCCGAGTGTGCTCAGCAGCACTGCAGGCGCGGCGACGGGTTTGGCGCGGTCGATGTTGGTGTTAAAACCGCCGTAGAACATGATGAACAGCAGCGCTGTGCTGCAGACGGTCTCGGTAAGCGCGTAGTCGCTAAAGTCGATGTGCGCCGGCCCGTTGACGCCCAGCAGCATACCCAGCGCGATAAAGATGAGCAGGGTGGGGAAGGGGAGCTTTTTGCCGACGGGTTTAATGGTCAGGCACAAAATGATAACGAGGCCGATAAAAAGAAGGATCTGGTTCATAGGGGGTGTCCGCTCCTGGGTGGTTGGCGTGGCACGGTCAGTTGACTGCAGTTATTTGTACCCAAAGGTGGTGGGTTTATGGGGCCGAGCGGCGGGCGTTCGCATTTTCGACACGAGGCCGGGGGGCGTGTGGCTCTGGTCGGGGGCGTTGACGCTGGTGGTGCTGGTGATGCGGCATGGTTGGCACACGCGAGCGGGGGCCGGCGACCGTTGGCGACTTGTAGCACTTTCCAGCTTTATTGCAACGGAGTACAATGGATAACGTTTAAGTTCAACTTGAAGTTTTAGCCGTGGCTTCGGGCTTCGGCCGCAATGCAGGGAAAGGCGTTCCATGGCGATCTATGTGACATCCGATGCTCACGGGCACGTGCGCGCGCTGGACGAGGCCCTTTCCAAGATCTCGCTGACGTCCGACGACACGCTGTATGTGCTGGGTGACATGATCGACCGCGGTCCCGATCCGGTCGGCGTCATCAACTTGGTGCGGTCGCTGCCCAACGCTCGCGTGCTTAAGGGCAACCACGAGCAGATTATGCTCGACGCGATTATTGGGCAGGACCCGCTCGATGCCGAGACCTGGGATATCAACGGTGGCTGGACGACGCGCGAGCAGCTTAACGACATGGAATTTGAGGCGTACGAGGAGCTTGTGCGCTGGGCTGCCGCCCTGCCGCTCTATGCGGTGGTCGAGACTGCCGAGCGGCCGTACCTGCTGGTGCACGCCGGTATTCAGACCGAGGCGGCGCGTGCGTTTTTGCTTGAGCATGGTGTCGATTGCGCCGACGGCAGGGGAGCGGTTGATGCCGATCGCGAGTTGCTGCAGCAAATGCTCGCCGTGCAGTCGTCCGATGACTTGCTGTGGATTCGTCACGGCTACTGGGATGTGCCGACCGGGCTGCTTTCTGCCGAGGGCAAGGGCCCGGTCGTGGTTAGCGGTCACACGCCCACGGTATCGCTTGGGCGCTATTGCGAGGTCGGTGGTCTGGCGGGGCTCGATGAGGAGTCGGGTCGCGGGCAGATTGTGCGCCTGGGCGGCGAGGATACCGCCGGTGTGCCCGATCGCATCGATATCGACTGCGCCGCCGCCACCGGCTCCGAGTTCGGTCGCGTGGGCATCCTGCGCCTGGACGACGGGGCGGAGTTCTACGCGAACATCAACCCGGGCGAATAATCGGTGCAAGGGGTAGCTAATTTGGGAAGGGTTTTTGACCACTTTTGCCCTTCTGCCCGCTAATTGATTTCTCTGGGACGGGGATTTTAAAATCATTTGGCTGCCCGCTGGCTAAGTGAGTAGGCTTTTTTGGAAATGCCGAGCAGCCGGCAAATTTGCCTCAACAAAACCGCAGGTCATTGACTTGTGTTTTGCCGGTGTGGTCAGGGATTCGGCAAAAGTCTACTCACTTAGTTTTGCGCGATGCATATTGTCCGCAACGAGACCCCAGCCGGGGTGATTCCATCGCAAATTCCGGTGACCGGGGGCAGCTAATTAGGCGCCGTATGGGTTGCGGTCGTGTTCGATGCGTTGGCGGATGTGGGCGTACTCGATTATCAGCAGCACCAGGAGTAGGGCCATGATGGCTAGGTAGCTCACCACGGCGCCCATCAGACCCAGCAGCTTAATCAGGTTCACCGGCAGCACCACGCTTACGGCGAAGCAGATCAGGTAGATCTTGGTGACGTCTCCAGCGTGGCGCAGCACCGTGATGATGGCGTAGATAAAGTCGATGGCCGCGGTGACGCCGCCGGCGACGACCATCAGCAGCGCCAGCGTACGGTAGCGTTCAAAGCTGAGGCCGTACATAAAGCTCATGAGGGAAATACCGGGACCTGCCATAAATGCGGCGCACATGCCGGTGATGACCACGATCAGCGCCATAACGGCAACAATAATCAGGTCAAAGCGACGACGCTTGCGAGGATTAGCCCAAATGCTCGACAAGCGCAGGAGCTGCGGTTTATAGATAAATCCAATGCTCAGCAAAATAGCCTGCGCCGGAAAGAACAGGGCATTAAAGTACAGCTGATATTTGTATGCCAGCGTGCCTTCCATCACAAACTTGGGCATGCTCTCGATAAGGTTGAACAAGAACAGTGCACCAAAGAGTGGAGCGCACTGGACAAACAGGTGGCCGACCTCGCGAAGGCTCACGCGGCGCGATTTTTCGGTCTCGAGCAGGGCGAGCGGCGCGGTGACCAGCACGAGCGAGGCGATCGCGGCGATGCCCATGGCCATGGCCGCGATGGGCATGCTGCGCGTGAGGAACAGCGCCACGCTGAAGACCGCGATGACGCCGACGGAGCGTAGCGTTTGGCTCATTCCAGCCAAGTAGAGTTTGTCGGCCTGCTGCAGGCGGCCTTCGTACACGTCGGCGACGCCGTCGATGACCTTATACAGGTAGACGCCCAGGCCGATCGTCGCCATCTGCGCGTCATAGCCGCGGGCGCTGCTGTACATGAGGCCGCAGCCTAGGGCGAGCGCTCCACAAAGCCAGCGGTTGAGCTGGTAGGAGGCAAAGGACGTCTTTTCGTCGATGTCCGAGACCTGGAAATTGCGCACGCCGTAGTTGCACGCGATCATGATGAGCGTGCCGGTGACAAAGGCGATGGAGAATTTGCCTGCTTCTTCGGCGCCCACGAGCTGCGTAGACACGATGGTGAGCAGCGGAAATGCCAAGCCCCACACGGCGGTGCCGAGGGTGTTCCAAAGATAGTCGCGACTGGTGGCGTGCTCCTCGTATTCCGCTTCCTGCATGGAGAAGCCGCCGCCGTAGACGGCACCGAGCAGACGGTTCCACCAGGCGTTGACCATGCGGCGGACGGGACCGGGCTCCCGATCGCGTTCGCGCCGGCGACGGCGCGTGGCCTG
>UQMW01000030.1 GCA_900542275.1 uncultured Collinsella sp. | reverse complement strand
GCTTTCCTTTGCGTGCGGAACTCGCGACAAACTTAACCCCCGCCCTCAGCCCCGGAGACCCTCCCTGCCGTCACATTATTCAACCAGTTTTGCGGGCGTGCGCCGCGCGCGGCTAGCCCGCGTGCTCCTCGGCGGGGTTGGTCTGATGGATCTTGTTGAATTTCGACCATTGGCTCAAATGGAAACGGGGAACGCATCTGCATCCCCCGTTTTTGTTGCGGTTAGTCTAGGTCAATAAACTTGGTACTTATGACATGGCCGTCTTTTACTAGCATTCTGGCCATGGTGGGGCCTCGGGTGCCTCTGGGGTAGCTGGCGCTGCCCGGGTTGAGGACTAAGCAACGGCCCACTTGGGCTTCTTTGGTTACGTGGGTGTGGCCGTTGATGGCTACGTCTACGGATCCCACCGGAAGGTCTTCGCGGTAGTGGGCTACGGCGAATTTGAGGCCTTCGTAGGTAAAGAGTGCAAGACGGTCTACATCGGGGCCGTAGTCGCGGTAGTAATCGTTGTTGCCCAGTACGGCCCGCACGGGGGCGATGGTGCATAGGTGCTCGTAGTCCATCTCCGACGTAAGGTCGCCGGCATGGATAATCAGATCTGCACCCTCAAGCTCATCCAGGAGCGCAGGCGAAAGATAGCCGTGGGTGTCCGAGATGATGTCGATACGCTTGGCGCTTGCGCTGTTCATGGGATCCCTTCCGCAAAAAACGATTCGGCAGATACATACAAAAAAGGCCCCACGGCTCCGCAGACGATGGGTCTACAGGGCTGCGGGGCCAGTGTGCTAGAGACTCAGGGCCTTCTTGAGCGGCACGACGCGGCGGCGCGAAACCGGCACGCGTTCGTCGACGCCCGTAATGCCCAGCTGGATGGCGCCCGAGGGCACCGTCTCGACGTCCGTGACGCACGCCAGGTTGACGATATAGCGGCGGTGAACACGGAAGAAGCCAAAGTCGCAGAGCTTGGCCTCAAACTGCGCCAGCGAGGTCGTCGACAAAAAGCGATCATCGACGGTGTAGATGCAGGAGTAATCGTCCTTGGCCATGATAAAGCGAATGTCGTCCACGGGAATGAGCACCTTGCGGCCGCCCTTTTCCACCGGGATACGCTCGATGGTCACCTTGCTGTCCGTAACCGGCTTGGCGCGTTGCATGACCTTCTCGATCGCGCGATCCAAGCGAGCTTCCTCGACCGGCTTCATCAGATAATCGACGGCATCCACGTCGAATGCCTCGACCGCATGGTCACTATACGCAGTCACAAACACGATCGCCGGCGGATTTTTGAGCTTATGCAGCGCCTCGGCAAGTTGCAGGCCCGAGGCACCGGGCATCGAGATATCGAGAAACACGACATCCACGCGACTTTCCATAAGCATCTCGATGGCGGAGCGGACGCTCGACGCCTCCGTGATCGTGCCGATCTTGCCCGTTTGCTCGAGCAGGAAGCGAAGCTCCGAGCGAGCCGGCGCCTCATCATCCACAATCATCGCACGCAGCATAGGGATAAAACCTTTCGTCAACTAACTACGCCGGGCATCCGTCGCATGACGTTGAGCCCGTAGCCTTTTATTTTACTCTTGAATGTCAAAGATGCTCTCTGACAAATCAAGATGAAGGAGCACTTTGGTGCCCTTGCCCGGCGCCGATTCGACACGCGTATAGGAGTGCGGCCCATAAAAGCGATGGATGCGCTCCGAAATATTGTGCATGGCCACACCGGCGCCGCCACCCTGGGGAGAGCTGGCGTCGGGACGGGCAGAGCGCTCGTCAAACAGTCTGGCGGCGGTACCCTCATCCATGCCCACGCCATTATCGGCCACGGCAATCAAGATTGCATCTTCGCCGTCTTGGTGAACGGTCACGTCGATCCTCAGGGCGTCGTCATCGCCCATACCATGACGTACGGCGTTCTCGACAATCGGCTGGATCACGAACGCCGGCACCAGCGTATCTTCCACGTCCTCGGACACATCGAACGTCGCAAGCACGCGGTCCTCGCCAAAGCGGGCCTTCTCAAAGGTAAGGTAGCGCTTGGTCTGTGCGACCTCGCGCGAGACCGGAATAAGCGATCCCGAGTTGTCGAGCGTGGCACGATAGAACGATGAGAACTCACGAAGCAGTTCGCGGGCCCGCAGCGGGTCGGTGCGCGTAAACGATGCAATGGTGTTCAGCGTGTTGAACAGGAAGTGCGGGTTAATCTGCGCCTGCAGCGCACGCACCTCGGCGCGCGCCGTGAGTTCCTTTTGCACCTCGAGCTCGTGGATGGCGAGCTGCGTGGACAAGATCTCGGCAAAGCCCGAGGCAAGCGCATACTGGGTACGGTCGACGGCGCGCGGGGTCTTGTAGTAGAACTTGAGCGTGCCGACGGTACGATCGCCCACCTTGATGGGAGCAATAATGCCGGCGGGAACTTGGTTGTGCGAGCCGTCCGAGCCCACGACATCCACCATACGGTTGAACGACTGCACGATGCCATGTTCGATAACGTAGCGTGTGGCAAGCGTGTGGATGGGAGAATCTGGCAGCAGTTTTTCCTCAAACTCTCCCGCGCAGGCAAGCACGTTGCCCTCGTCGGTGATGGCCACCGTCATGGCGCGCGTCTCGGGCAAAATGCGCCGGCACACCAAACGCGCCGACTCCTGCGTCAGACCGCCCTTAATGTCCTCGAGCATGGCCGAGGCCACCGAGAGCGTCTCCTCGGTGTACTGGGAGCGCACCGAATCGGGATTGAGCGTCAAAAAGATAAAGATGCACAGAAAGATGCACAGCAGCGCGCAGGCAATCACCGTGGCGATCGGCTCGATACCGGTCACCAAGGCAAAAATAAAGTACACCAGAACGCAAATGGCGCAGGCAACGGCAATGATGCGAAAGATTGATATTGAACTATCGCGCTGGGCGCGGCGGTCGATCATTCGGCCCCCTCCAGGATACTGATCAGTTGTGCGTCACGCCAAAGCCCGTCCATGATCTTGGGCCAAAAGCTCTGGAAACGCAGGTAGCTTGCAGCGTTTTGGCGCGCATAGGCCTTTGCCTCGCCGATACCATGGCGCCAAATGCGCAGGTAGCCCTCATGCTCGCGGGTAAACACGCTGCGGACCATAGCGGTCTTGCGCACGCGGTCGTCGAGCTCGCGCGAAATCCACGGGCCCGGGTAGGGCATGAGTGATGCCGCCGTAACGGGAATGAGCTCCTTTTGATGCGCGGCGAATGTCAACTTGGCCCGTTCGTAGTACCAACGGTATACATCCTGCATAAAGCGCGGTGAGCGCTTTTCGGACTCCGGAGGCAGATGGCGCACGGTCCACTCGTTATCGAACCACACGTCGTAGCCAAACATGCGCATGTTAAAGAGGTAATCCAAGTCCTCGCCGCGGGTGATAAACGGGTCAAAGGCCACACGCGTAAAGGCGCGGGCGTGCAGGGCCATCAGGCCGCCGCACACGTAGTTGGAGCGCGAGATGCGGGTGCCCGAGAGCGCCTTTTTCATCCAACGGTTGAACTCGATGCGCTTGGTCCACCAACGATGGCAGATGCCCGCCTTGTCCGTGGGAGCCAGCGGCGAGCCGTCGCGATCGTAGAAATAGCCGCTCTTGACCAAGATCGGCAAGCCCTGACGCGTCTGCTGCCCCAACGCATAGGTCGCGCGCTTCATAAAGTCGGCGTCGATGACAGTCTCATCGTCATCCAAAAAGATAACCGCGTCATGCCCCAGCACAGCGGCACAGGCTAGCCCCATGTTGCGGATGGCACCGTAGCCTCGCAGGCTCACGCACTCGCCCGAACCCTTGGGCGCGATCTGAGCAACCCGGTCTGCGATGCGCGAGGCCTGGGTGTTGGTGACAACGGTGACCTTGAGCGTGGGATGCGCGTCGACAATCTCGCGCACGCGCAGCGACACATCGGCTGTGGCAGAAACGGGACAGACCACCAAAAGGATGATGCGCGGGATGTCACGTACCTGCTCAAGCGAGGCCAGGCAGCGGTCGAGTTCGGGATTGTCGGCGTTGAGTCGCGTCGAATGATCATAGGTGCCAGGGGCGTTTGCGCAAGCGTCATCGCCCGCCCAATACGTTGGAATCACGACCGTGGCGTTCATGCCTTACCCTCCCTGCAACACAAAAACGGGACGCCGCCAAACACAGGCGACGCCCCGCGACCTAGCTGATTCCATCATACCCACTTGGGCAAATCATTGCTCGCAAGTCGCAATGTTTATTGCGGATAACCCCAAAAGAGTACCGTGGACAGGCACAATAGCCGCTCGCTCCTATGCGGCATGCTCTGCCGCCCGAGTCATGCGGGACAGGCGGACCAGCAGCATAAAGCCAACGACCAGCAGCACACCAATGGAAAGGACGCCCAGCGACGGGTTGCCGGTCAGCGAGGTGACGACCGACACCAGGAAGGTGCCCATAACGCTTGCATAGCGGCCAAAGATGTCAAAGAAGCCGTAGTACTCGTTGGACTTTTCCTTGGGGATAATGCGGCCAAAGTAGCTACGGCTGAGCGCCTGCACGCCGCCCTGGAACAGGCCGACCAAAATGGCAAGCACCCAAAACTCAAAGGCGGTCTTTAAGAAGAACGCGGCAAAGAGCACGATGCCCATATAGGCGGCGACTGCCACCAAGATCATGTTGAGCGTGCCCACGCGTCCGGCGAGCTTACCGTAGATGATGGCGGACGGAAAGGCCACGAACTGCGTGACGAGCAGCGCCAGGACCAGCTGCGTCGAATCGATGCCCAAGGCCGATCCGTAACTGGTGGCCATGGAAATAACCGTGTGCACACCGTCGATATAGAAGAAGAACGCGATCATGTAGACCAGCACGGTCTTGTTGTGGGCGATCTCGCGCATGGTGTGTCCGACCTCGGAGAACACACCGCCCACGATGTGGCCGATGGTGTCCTCGGGACCGCGCTCGCGACCGTACTTTTGCTTATAGGTGCGAATGAGCGGCAAGGTAAAGATGAGCCACCAGGCACCAGTGATGATAAACGACAGACGCGTTGCCAGCATGGTGGGGACGCCAAGAGCGGGGCCACCCATGATGAGCGCCAGGCAGATGACGAACGGCACGGTGGAACCGATGTAGCCCCAGGCATAGCCCGAGCTGGACACGGCGTCCATGCGCTCGTCGGTGGTAATGTCGGGCAGCATGGCGTCGTAGAACGTCATAGAAGAGTTAAGTCCGATGGTGCACAGCACGTACACGGTCAAAAATGCCATGGCGGACATTGGGATAGCCTGCGCCAGGCAAAGCACCAGGCCCGTGAGGAAGAAGCCCAAGAAGAACTTGATCTTGTTGCCGGCGTAGTCGGCAAGTGCGCCCAGAATGGGCATGAGCATGGCGATGACCAGCGAGGCGATCGTCTGCGCATTGCCCCAGGCGACCACCAGGTCAGCCGAGGAAGCGCCGGTATTGATGGCGTTAAAGTAAATGGGCACCACCGAGGTATTGAGCAGCACGAGGGCCGAATTGCCCACATCGTACATAACCCAGTTACGCTCGAGCTTGGTGTATTTCATGGACAGGGACCCTTCGTATTCGCCCGATATGCAGTTAGTTCATCGTACCCCAATTGTCCAGAACCGCCGGTAAGGATTCGGCAAAGGGGCACTCACGGGCCCTATTCCTCGCGGTCGAACTCCTCATCGGCATTGAGCACGCGACCGCTGTAGTTGACGTGACTGGTAACGGCATCCATGTCACCGGTCTCGATAAAACGTGCGACCGTGCATTCGTAATCGACCAGCGCACGATCAAAAACCTCGGGGAAACTCTCGTTCGAGACCTCGTCGGTAAAGGGATTCTTCCATGTCAGATGGCCCAGGTTACCGGTGCGCTCGGGCAGCTCCGTCGTCACGCGATGGGCAAGGCCGTCGAGCAGCGAGTAGTCGTGCACCAAGCCCTCAACCAGCGAGATCGCGCGCGTCTTTGCGGAGCCGGCCGGCTCAATCGCGCGGTAAAGTCGCTGCATATTGGCAACGGCAGCACCGTACTCCCCCGCCGGAATGTCAATGCCGTACACGCGTCCGGCAACATAGCTCACCAGCACGCCGGCCACGCGATTGATGCGATCGGTGGTGACGATCTCGCCCGCCGGCGGGTAATCGTCAACCGTAGCGCCATCGCGTTTAAGCTGCAGCATCAGCACATCCAGGTCGCTCTCGATCACGGCATGGACCTGACTGCTCGAATCCTCAAGCTCTGAATCGGACTCCACGATGCCAAACTGCTGCTCATAGACAAAGGGGTGGGCGTTGCGGTCGAGCACGTAATGAGACAGCAGGCCCAGCGCAAAGGCACGACCCAAGCTGGCGTCGCGCGGCAGCAGATGCGACACGCCGTCGCGCAGGCACGCGAACTGGCGAGACATGCGCGACCGATGCATGACCTGCGCCAGCAGCGTGCAGTCGGAAACACGCGGTGTCAGAATGTGAAAGAAAAACGGGTCGGGGCCTTGGTTGCCCAAGATAAAGGCAATGCGCTCTTCATCGGACGTTATGACGCCCTGCGGAAGACGGTCGATGCTTTCCTCGCCAAACAGATGATGGGTGATAAGCGCGGGCATAATGATCCTTTCGATTTCATTCGATGCCACCCATTATGCCCACCGCGCGCCCATGCCAAACCTGCGATGGTAAACGACAGCACGCAGACCGTCTACGCAAGCCCCAAGTGTGCTTTAACCTCGGCAGCGCGACGGCGGGACACGGGCACCGTCGAGCTCACGCGGTCGAGCCTAAGCTCCATCAGCCCCGTGGAGCCAATCTCAACATTGTGCACGTCTTCCAAATTGACCAGGTAGCTGCGATGAACGCGAATAAAGCCCTCGGAATCCAAGCGACGCTCGAGCGAAGAGATCGACTCATTGATCAGGTACGTTCCCTCGGCGCAGATGGCGTTGCAAAAATCGGCGCGCGCCTCAAAGTAGCAGACGTCTGCGGCGGGAATGAACACCTTTTTGCCCCCGCGGTCCACCGTCAGACGCAAAGGCTGGCGCGGAGCGTGGATAACACGACGGACACCCAAGGCCGCCTCGATCTTGTCGAGTGCCTTTGACAGGCGTGCGTCCTCAACCGGCTTGACGACATAATCGACGGCATCGAGGTTATAGGCATCAGCCGCATACTCGGCAAACGCCGTCACAAACACAACCACCGGCGGTGTCTTTAGGTTCTGCAGCGTCTCGGCAAGCTCAATTCCCGAGCGACCGGGCATGGTAATGTCTAAAAACAGCACGTCGGGCTTGTTCGACAGAATCGACTCTACGGCTTCGGTGACATTGCCCGCCTCGACAATCTGGCCCACACGCGTATCCTTTTCCAACAGATAGCGTAGCTCAGCCCTAATGGGAGGTTCGTCATCAACCACCAAGATGTTCCAGCCTTCGGACATATGTGCTTCCCCTCTTTTTCTCTCAATCCAACCGCGTGCTACGCCGTCAACGGCGCGGGCTCATGCGGCTCGCCGTTCAGCTCGACGATGACCTGCGTTCCCACGCCCTCCTGGGACTTCACGCGCATGCCGGAATCTTCTCCGTAAAAGAAATGGATGCGCTGAAGCACGTTGAAGAGCGCCAGGCCGCAACCTCGCTTGACGGAGCCGTCGGCGGTAATGCTCTCGGGTTCCTCTCGGCGATGTTGCTCAAACAGATGCGCGCAGACCTCTTCGCTCATACCGATGCCATCGTCCTCGACGATGATCTCCAAACCGTCATCGGTCTCGAAAGCCCTAACATGAATAGAAAGCGGCTCGGTCTCGCGCTGCGCGTGCTTGATGCAGTTTTCGAGCAACGGCTGCAAGATAAACGGCGGCACCATGCAATCGCGCACCTCAAAGTCGATATCGACCGAGACGCGCAGACGGCCGTCGCCATAACGAGCCTGCATAAGATTGATATAGCGAGTGCCCTGTTCCACCTCGTGCTCGAGCGTGGTGAGCGTATCGGAATCAGAAAGCGTCTGACGATAGTAGTTGGAGAAGTCGATCAGCAGCGATCGCGCCTTGTCGGGCTCGGTTCGAACGAGCGACACGATCATGCTAATGGTATTGAATAGAAAATGAGGATCGACCTGCGATTGCAAGGCGCGCAGCTCCACGCGGGCCGTAAGCTCGTCCTGGCGCTCGAGCTCAAAGCTTGCAAGCTGCGTGGAAATGAGGTCGGCAAAGCCCGAGGCAAGCGCCGTCTGGCGCATATCGATGCTGCTCAGACGGGGATAATACAGCTCGAGCGTGCCCACGCAATGCCCGCGCACGGTAAGCGGTGCGACAATACCGGCGCGCAGGCGCGGAAAGTAGCCACCCGTCTCGGTCGAGGCATCGCGCGAGAACACGCTTTGCTCACCGCTGTTGATCACATTGAGCGTGGTCCGCAGCACCACCGGGGTGCCCGCGGGGCATTTTGCCGAGTCCTCGCCCCAGCTTGCCAACACCTGCTTGCCGTCGGTAAAGCAGATGGCAGAGGCGATAGTTTCGGACAGGATGATCTTAGAGGCGCCCAGGGCAGCTTCGGGCGTAAGGCCGCGCGACGTGTAGGCGAATATTTTCGACGCGATGGCGAGCGTACGGTCGGTAGCGCTCGATGTGAGGTCGTCGGGAACGACAAAGACGTACGAGAAGAAGAAGCACAGCATGACCAAGCCGGCAATGACGACAACGGCCGGAACGGGATTGGGATTATCGGTTAGATCCCAGATGAGCAGCAGGATAAGCAGCGGAACGACAATACCGAGCAAGATGGCTTGAACCACATGCTGAGCGGTACGAAAGACCTTGGTAGAGTTGTAGCTCTTGCCCAGAATCAGCCTATTGAGATCCACCGTCATCTCCTTCTTACTGACGCACCCCATAGCAATAAAGAGGGCCGCAAGCGACCCTCTCCATTGCATTATGCAATCAAATACTGTGTTTTACATCAAGCCATCGATGAACGGTAGCTTAGGCGCTGTACTTGTTTGCCTCGCCGAAGGTGCCGGCCTCGACAATCCAGCCGTCCTTCATGATGACGTCCATGTTGTCGGTGTTGAGCACGTGGATGTCGGCGGCGACGTCACCGTTGACGACCAGCAGGTCGGCGCACTTGCCGGCCTCGATGGAACCGGTCTCGTCCTCGATGTGGCACATCTTGGCACCGTTGAGGGTGGCACAGGTGATGGTCTCGACCGGGGTGAAGCCGATCTTGTCGACGAACTCGTACATCTCCTCGATGGAGCAGGTGCCGTACGGGGTGACGAAGGAGAAGGAGTCGGAGCCGATCGTCATGACGACGCCGCGCTTCTTGGCCTCGCGCAGGCAGTCGTAGTTGCGCTGCAGCTCCTTCTCGACCAGGGTGCCCTCGTACTTGTCGTGCAGCTCGGGGACGTAGACGGGCGGATAGGTGGCGTACCAGGTGGGCAGGAAGGCGATCGTCGGGGTGAAGAAGGTGCCCTGCTCGGCCATGAGGTCCATGGTGCGCTCATCGATATCGAAGCCGTGAATCAACTGCTCGCAGCCAAAGCGAACGGAATCGTAGGCAGCGGCGTGGTTGTTGTAGCAGTGGCTCCACACGGGGATGCCGACCATCTTGGCCTCTTCGACCACGGCCTGGATCTCCTCGGAGCAGTAGTGCTGGTCGCGGCCGGAGTCCCAGCGCCAGATGCCGCCACCGGTAGCCCAGATCTTGATGGCATCGGGGTTCTCGCGCAGGCGACGACGGACGGCCTTACGCAGATCCCAAGGACCGTCGACCTGATCGCCCCAGGGGTGCGATTCCTTGTTGAGCTCCTGGCTGCAGTGATGAGAATCACCATGGCCGGCAACGCGGCAGAAGCCGAGGCCTGTGGCCAGAACGCGCGGGCCCTTGAAGACGCCCTTGTCGATGCAGTCGCGGATCTGGATACCAAAGCGGCCGATCTCGCAGACGGTGGTGAGACCGTGGGTGAGGCAGTCGTAGGCCTGCTTAACGGCGACGGCCTGCTTCTCGAGGAGCGGCTGCATGACCCAGTCGGTGTCATCGTCGGTCAGGTTGCCCGAGAAGTGCAGGTGAGTGTCGATCAGGCCGGGAAGGACGGTCTTGCCGGCGGCGTCGATGACCTCAACGCCCTCGGGAAGGTCCTGCATGGCGCCGGCGTACTCGATCTTGCCGTTGTCGTCGACGAGAACGAGGGAGTTCTCGACCGGCTCGGCACCGGTACCGTCGATGAGCTTGCCGCCAACGATTGCATACTTAGTGGACATGGTTCCTCCTTATGGATCCATATAGTGGGCGAGGCCGCGTTGGGTTAAGGCCTCACAAAACTACCCAAGTGGTGCCGGGTTCGATGCGCGGGAGAGAGGGTTCCGCGCACCCGATCCGCCCCGGCTAGGCGTTATTTTTTGCGGGAATTGGTGAAGGCCATGAGGGCCAGGCCAACAGCCAGCCAGCCGATCACGATGCCCCACTCCACCATGTTGAGGGAGGCGGGAGAGAACGGGATCACGAGCAGGCCAATGATGGTGCCGCAGGCAACGATAGCGAGGCTGATGCCAAACTTGCCGCCGGGCACCTCGTAGGGACGAGGCAGATCGGGCTCGGTGAAGCGCATGCGCAGGCAAGCGAGGGCGACCATGCCGCAGGAGAAGATGAAGGCGAGAGCCGACACGTTGGTCAGAGGGATGAGCATGTTCTTGCCCAGGAACGGACCGACGACGGTGATGACGCCCAGAACGACGCAGGCGAGCTTGGGAGCGCCGGACTTGGGATCGACCTCGGCGAACTTCTCGGGCAGCTGGCCCTTGCGGCCCATGGCGAGCATGATGCGGCTCGTGGCGCCGTAGAAGGAGTTCATCGGGCCCATGGGTCCAAGCGTGGCGATGACGAGCATGGCCAGGTACAGGAGCATGTTGATGCCCTTGAGGCAGGCAAGCGCGGGAACCGGGCTCTTAACAAACTCATGCCAGTCGAGGATGGTGCCGAACGAGTAGATGCAGACCATGTAGAAGCCGCCGGCGGCCAGCAAAGCCAAGGAGATGATCTTGCCGAACTTGTTCCAGTTGAGGCCCTCGGCTGCTTCCTCAGCCTGCTGAGGAATGGTGTCGAAGCCGGCGTAGAAGAACGGGGTCAGAACCAGGACCGAAACGATGCCTGCGAACAGGCTGGTGCCCTCGGTAGCGGGCTTGCCGCCGCCAGCACCGGTGACCTGGGAGAACACGGGCATGGCGTTGTCCGGCGAGCCGGTGAACAGCGAGACGCCCATGGCGAGCAGCATGCCGCAGAGCAGGGCCTTGGTCAGGAAGGCCTGCAGCTTGGCGGCCGAGCTGGCACCGCGGAAGTTGAGGAAGATGACGTAGGTTGCAAAGCCGAGCGCGATCAGCGTCGGGAACAAGTAAACGTCGGCGCCCAGGATAGTGTAGAGCTTGACGGCGCGCAGCCACTCAAGGCCGGGCAGGCTGCCGAACATCTCGGACACGAGGGTCGAGATGGCGATGGCCTCCCACGGGCACAGGATGCCGTTGCCCAGGGCCAGGAGCCAGCCGGTGATGTAGCTCATCGTACGGCCAAAGCTACGATCGACATACTCGACGATGCCGCCCGAGATGGGGATAGCAGCCGTGAGCTCACCGAAAACAGCTCCGACGGGCACGAGGAAGATTGCACCCAAGAGGAATGCGATCATAGCGGGAACGGGACCGCCGCCCACGACCATCCAGTCGCCGACCTGCAGAACCCAACCGGTACCGATAATGGCACCAAAACCGATGGTGAAGAAGTTCCAGAGCGAAAGCGTTTTCTTCATGCCGCCGTTATCCTCGACTGCAACTTCTGCATTCTTGTCCGCCATTGTTCCCCTCCTTTCCTTTTTGACGCCCCTTGGCGTCACCCCTTGCGCGGTCCGTTTTGCCGCGCGCTTTTATTCCATGGCTTTAAGATACGGCCTTGGCGCAGCAGCGCCGCTCGCAGCTCGACCGAAGGCAGAACTGCAAAACGAGCGGCACCGTTTTTGGGACGAACGGCGGGAGACGTCATTCGTCTTGGACGCTTTCATCTTGTCTGCTTTTGAATACCTGTTGCCGTGACGCTTGGCGCGCGGCGCGGCAACGTTCATACCATTTGTCAGGCTTTTGGCGCACATACCCATGTGTCGTGCATCTTTTTATGTAGGATAGACAAGTTACACATGAGGCAAGGTGATTCGAATGGCATACGGATACAATGACGGCGACCAACGGCCACAAAGCGTGCGCCTTGCCGGCCGTACCACACCAACGCCCAGAAGCACCTCCGACAACGACAACCAGCAGCGCCCCCAAGAGCAGCCCGGGGCTTCTTCTCGGCAACAAAGCCGTACCGTGCAGCAGTCAGACCGCGTGAGCACGAGCGCACGCCAACGCCAGATCGACACATCGCAGCCACGCCGCTACGATTGCCGTACGACCGACTACTACGTTAAGCGCTCCTTTTCGCGACCTCAACGCAATCGCGGCAATTCTGCCCCTCGCCCCGCGTCGCACACCACAAGCCACGCACTTCCAGCCCGCCGCCTACGCCTTGCGCTTTGCTCCATTGCCGCCTGCCTCGTCTTTGTGTTTTTGGGATCCTGTATCTCGCACGGATCAGCCGGTCTTGAGCCCACTGCCGAGGACAAGCTGCTTAAAGCTCCCGTCGCGCCCGGTTACTCCTTTGCGTTCTCGACCCCACGCTCGCAATGGCAGGCCGGCACCATGCCCCACATCTACCAAATTGACCCCGCATGGTCGGAGCTGCCCTATGCCGGTGGCACTATTCGCGAAAACGCTTGCGGTCCCACCTGCCTCACCATGGTCTATATCTTTAAGACCGGCCATACCGATAAGACGCCGGTCGATATATGCGCACTGGCCGAAGCCGGCAACTACGCCCCCACCGGTGCCACCGAGTGGTCGTTTATGACAGGCGGTGCGTGGCAGCTGGGGCTCAACGAAACACAGCTCTATAACGATCGCGAATCGATTGCCCAAGCACTTCGCTCGGGTGCGCCCGTTATCGCCGCAATGCGCCCCGGTACGTTTACCAACGTAGGCCACTACATCGTGCTCTACGGCATCGACGATGCCAACCAGATTGGCGTCTACGACCCCAACTCGGCCAGCCGCAGCGCCCGTCGCTGGGGCGTCGTAGAGGTCCTCAACGAAGTCGAAGCCATGTGGGCCTACTACTAGTCGTTTAAGAACGTCCCCAATGACTAGGTGAATAGCAAAAGCCCCGCAGTCGGAGCGGACTGCGGGGCTCATGAAGAGAGGCTAGTTTGTGGGCGCTTTGCCTGGCGCCCACGAGAGAGGCAACAGAGTAGAGACTACTCGTGGATGCGGGTACCGGAGAGGCCGGCCATGGTCTCGGCGGCCTTGTCCAGAGCGCCGATGATGCAGGTGCGGCCCTTGCGGGAACGGGCGAACTTGATGGCAGCGCGGACCTTGGGCTCCATGGAACCCTTGCCGAACTGGCCCTCGTCGGCCAGGCGCTCGGCCTCGTCGGCGGTGAGGTCCTCGAGCTCCTCCTGGTTGGGCTTGCCAAAGTTGATGGCGACATGCTCAACGGCGGTCAGCAGGAACAGAACGTCGGCGTCGCAGTCCTCGGCCAGCAGCTCGCCGCCCAAGTCCTTGTCGATGACGGCGGGAACGCCCTTGTAGCAGCCCTTGTTCTCGTAGTCGCGGACGACGGGGATGCCGCCGCCACCGCAGGCGATGACGATGAACTCGTTGTCGAGCAGGTTGAGGATGGAGTCGGCCTCGACGATCTTCTTGGGATCGGGGGAGGCGACGACGCGACGCCAGCCGCGGCCGGAATCCTCGACGAAGACCTTGGAGGGATCCTCGGCCATGAACTCCTTGGCCTGCTCCTCGGTGTAGAAGGGGCCGATCGGCTTAGTCGGGTTCTTGAACGCGGGATCGTCGGGATCGCACTCGATCTGGGTGACGACAGTGGCGGCGTGCCAACGCTTATAGCGCTTGTGCATCTCGCGGCCGATGCCCTGCTGCAGGTGATAACCAATGTAGCCCTGGGACATGGCGCCGCACTCGGGCAGCGGCATCTCGGGGGTACCGATGGCATCGTGGGCAGCGGCGAAGGCGTTCTGGATCATGCCGACCTGCGGGCCGTTGCCGTGGGTGATGATGATCTCATTGCCCTGCTCGATGAGACCGAGGAGAGCGTGGGCGGTGTTGCTCACGGCCTCGATCTGCTCGACGGGGTTGTTGCCGAGGGCGTTGCCGCCAAGGGCGACGACAATACGATCGGGCTTGCCAAGAGGCTTAGACATTGCTGGAATCCTTTCTGTAAAAGGCCTACAACCCATTAATAACCCGCGTCCGTGCGATACGCGAGTTTATTAAGGTTTATATTCTCTTTATCGCTCATTTTATTCATTTTGAAAATACCTAAGCGGCGAACGGTCGATTTTACCCGCTCAGCGTAAAGAAGCCCAGTTCAGGCATATCTACGCCATTTACGTGCAACTTTATTTAAATAGAGCAGGGATTAGACCAGATTATGCAAACTATATCTTTGCTAAACACAAAACGGGCGGCGCAATATCTTACTCGCACTATACGCGATTCTATACATTAATTTGACGAGTATGCACCCCTGCAAAAACATGGGGCTTTTCATCCAACATAAGGGATAGCCGATCGCGCTTCACCCCGCGGCAAGCGACTGCGAGTTCGCAGTATGGAACTTTACCGTCGGCTTCTGCATGAACGCTGCCGACGCCCTTTCGCTCCTGCGCGCCCAAGCAGCCGAGAACGCTAACGGCGCCACTGTCAACCTGGCCACCCTCAACAACGGCGCCGCCAGCCTTTTCGCAAAGTACCGTGCTGGCTCGCTGGCTTTGAGGCCTAAGTGAGCTTTGCTATTTGCCAATTTTTGTATGATTTGGGTCAAATCTATTTGTCAATTTTTGTATGATTAGGGGCAAATCTATTTGCCAATTTTTGTCAATGAGGTGTTTTAATGCTACGCCGCAAGGTCATTGATAGGCTTTTGAGCTGGAAGAATAACTCCCATAAGGCCCTGCTTGTTACCGGTGCGCGTCAGATTGGCAAGAGCTATGCGATTCGCGCGTTTGGAAAGAGCAACTACGCTTCGTATTATGAGGTCAATCTGCTACTTGATGCCGAGGCAAGAGACGTACTTGTTGGCGCTAAGAACTCCATTGACTTCATCAACCGTGTGGCCCTTCTTGCGGATGCACCGCTTGTTGAAGGAGACACGCTTATCTTCGTCGATGAGATTCAGGAGTATCCGCAGATCGTTACACTTATGAAGGCGCTGGTCGAGGACGGACGCTTTAGCTATGTCTTCTCGGGGTCTATGCTTGGGACTGAGTTTAAGGGGATCTCTTCTTTTCCGGTAGGGTATGTCGAGCACATTGTTATGCGGCCGATGGATTTTGAAGAGTTTTGTTGGGCAAACAGCGTCAGCGAAAATGTGCTTGCAGATATTCGCAGCCGCCTTGTCGAGAGACGTCCCGTCGAAAACTATATTCATGAGGCGATGCTCAAAAACTTTAGAGCCTATATCGTTTGCGGCGGCATGCCGGAGGTCGTTCAGAACTATATCGATTCGGGCTATTCGCTCGTGAGAACGCGTGAGCTTCAAATTCAGCTAGTCGATCAGTACAAAAGCGATATCTCTAAATATGCATCGACTCGAGCGTTTAACGTTCGCTCCATTTTCGAGCAAATTCCCGTTCAGCTTGAGGCGGAGTCCCATCGCTTTATCGTCTCGTCTCTAGGCGAGGGAGCTCGTCTTCAAAAATACGAGCAGGATTTCCTATGGCTGGTGAACGCAGGCGTTGGATTGATGGTCCCCCAGGTGACGGAGGCACGAAGCCCTCTCAAGAGGACGGAGAAAACGACGGCCTTTAAACTATACGAGTCCGATACAGGTATGCTCGCATCGCGGTATCCCGGCAGCACGGCACGCGCCGTCTACCTTGACATGAAAACCCCCAACCTCGGCGGCCTCTATGAGAACGTGGTCGCACAGGAACTCGTTGCCCTCGGAGCAGATACGTGGTACTACCAAACGCGTGAGGTCGGTGAAGTCGACTTTGTAATCGAAGGTGCCCGCGGGCATGTTGTCCCAATCGAAGTCAAATCGGGCAAGAAAGTTCGAGCACATGCAGCCCTCGACCGTTTGATGAGTGTGGGCGAGTACAAAATTCCCGAGGCCGTTGTGCTGAGCCACGAAAACCTTTGCAAAGAGGGCAAGATCCTTTACGTTCCAATCTATATGACATTCTGTCTCGATGAGTTTATGGAAAAGGACGACCCCAACAACGATTTCTCGTTTGCACCCATATCTCTCTAGGTCATCTGAGTCCGCAAGCCAGCCCCCACGCCCAAAGTACTGCGCCTTTCGCGCCAAAGGCGCGAAACAGCAAGGGGATAGAAGGCAGCGACAACCAACTCCCCCACTATGCCCAAAGTGCTGCGATGTTTCGCGCAAAGCGCGAAACAGCACTGGGGCAGCAGAAGGCCACAATCAGCTAGCCCTCCATGCCCAAAGTGGCGCGTGGTTTCGCGGCCACGCCGCGAAACAGCGACCGGGACAAGGCACCCCCACAGCCACGTCCTTCATTCAGCCCCACAATCCGAGGACGTAGTCGTAGCAGGATCTGAGGGCTGACCTTCGCGGACACTCCGCAGGACGAAAGAACCCCCGCCGCACGTAGTGCGCAGCGGGGGTTCTTTCATGTCCGAGGACGTCCGCGAAGGTCAGCCCTCAGATCCTGCGGTGGGAGACTTAGGCCTCGTTGTACACCGTCTTGAGCTTCAGCAGGTGAGCGTAGCGGTCCATAGCGGCCTGCTCATTCTCCTTGAAGAGCTCCTCGGCGCGCTCGGGGAAGGAACGCGTCAGCGAAGCGTAACGGGCCTCGTTCATCAGGAACTCCTGATAGCCGCCCGCGGGCTCCTTGGAATCGAGCGAGAACTTCTTGCCGGCAGCAGCCTCGGGGTTGAAGCGGAAGAGGTTCCAGTAACCGCACTCGACAGCCTTCTTCATCTCGGCCTGGCAGTTCTGCATGCCGCCCTTCTTGATGGAGTGCATCTCGCAGGGGCTGTAGCCGATGATGAGAGACGGGCCGTCGTAGGCCTCGGCCTCGTGGATAGCCTTGAGGGTCTGAGCCGGGTTGGCGCCCATGGCGACCTGCGCCACGTAGACGTAGCCGTAGCTCATGGCAATCTCGGCCAGGGACTTCTTCTTGGTCACCTTACCGGCAGCGGCGAACTGAGCGACCTGGCCCAGGTTCGAGGCCTTGGAGGCCTGACCACCGGTGTTGGAGTAAACCTCGGTGTCGAAGACGAAGACGTTGACATTGTGGCCGGAAGCCAGGACGTGGTCCAGGCCACCGAAGCCGATGTCGTAGGCCCAACCGTCGCCGCCGAAGATCCAGAAGGACTTCTTGGTGAGGTAAGCCTTGTCGGCGAGGATTGCCTTGGAAGCCTCGCAGCCGCACTTCTCGAGCTCGGCAACGTAGGCAGCGGCAGCGGTCTTGGAAGCCTCGGCGTCGTTGACGGAGTCGATCCAAGCCTGGCCGGCAGCCTTGAGCTCATCGGACGGACCATCGGCGGCGATGATGTCCTGGGTAGCGGCAATCAGCTTGTGCTGGACGGCCTCGTAGCCCACGGCCATGCCCAGACCGTGCTCGGCATTGTCCTCGAACAGGGAGTTGTTCCACGCCGGGCCGTGACCGTCCTTGTCCTTGCAGTAAGGAGCGGTGGCAGCGGGGTTGCCCCAAATGGAGGAGCAGCCGGTGGCGTTGGAAATGAACATGCGGTCGCCGGCGACCTGGGTCACCAGACGTGCATAGGCGGTCTCGGCGCAGCCGGCGCAGGAGCCGGAGAACTCCAGGTAGGGCTGCTTAAACTGGCTGCCCTTGACGTTGGCCGCGATGAGCTCCTTCTTCTCGGAGACGTTCTCGACCATGTAGTCCCAAACGGGTTGCTGGTCCATCTCCTGCTCGGTGGGAACCATCTCGAGGGCGCCCTTGGGGCAGACCTTGACGCAGTTGGTGCAGCCCATGCAGTCGAGCGGGGACACGGCCATGGTGAACTTCATGCCCTTGGCCTTGGGGCCCATGGCGTCGAGCGTGCGGGTAGCCTCGGGCGCGGCGGCAGCCTCGTCCTCGGTCATCGCGAACGGACGGATGGTGGCATGCGGGCACACATAAGCGCACTGGTTGCACTGGATGCACTTGGTCTCGTCCCAGTGGGGAACGACGACGGCGACGCCGCGCTTCTCGTATGCGGAAGCGCCCAGCTCAAACTGGCCGTCGGCGCAATCGACGAAGGCGGAAACAGGCAGGCTGTCGCCGTCCATGCGATCGATGGGCTCGAGCAGGTTCTTGACCTGCTGGGCGATAGCGGACTTGGTCTCCTCGGAGAGCTCGACGGGAGCGGCATCCTCGGCGGTAGCCCAGTCAGCCGGAACCTCGAACTTACGGAAGGCGGTAGCGCCGGCATCGATGGCCTTGTGGTTGGCGTCGACGATAGCCTGGCCCTTCTTCATGTAGGACTTGGTAGCCGCGTCCTTCATGTACTGCAGGGCGTCCTCGGCGGGCAGGACCTTGGCCAGCGCAAAGAAGGCGGACTGGAGCACCGTGTTGGTGCGCTTGCCCATGCCGACCTTAGCGGCCAGGTCGATAGCGTCGATCAGGTAGACGTTGACGTTGTTGTTCGCGATGTAGCGCTTGGCCACGGCGGGCATGTGCTCGGCGAACTCCTCGTCGCTCCACTGGCAGTTGACCAGGAAGGTGCCGCCCGGCTTGACGTCGCGGACCATCTTGAAGCCCTTAACGATGTAGCTGGGGTTGTGGCAAGCGACAAAGTCGGCCTTGGTCACGTAGTACGGCGAACGGATCGGAGAATCACCAAAGCGCAGGTGCGAGACGGTGACGCCGCCGGTCTTCTTGGAGTCGTACTGGAAGTAGGCCTGGACGTACTTGTCGGTGTGGTCGCCGATGATCTTGATCGAGTTCTTGTTGGCGCCGACGGTACCGTCGCCACCCAGACCCCAGAACTTGCACTCGATGGTGCCGGGGGCTGCGGTGTTGGGCGCATCCTCGGCCTCGGGCAGGCTCAGGTTGGTCACGTCATCGACAATGCCGATGGTGAACTCGCGCTTGGGCTCATCCTTCTTGAGCTCCTCGAAGACAGCGAACGCGGACGCGGGAGGCGTGTCCTTGCTGCCCAGGCCATAACGGCCGCCGACGACCTTGATGCCCGTCTTGCCGGCCTCGTAGAGAGCGGAGACGACGTCCTGGTAGAGCGGCTCGCCGATGGAACCCGGCTCCTTGGTACGGTCCATGACGGCGATCTTCTGGACGGTCTCGGGGAGAACGTCGACGAAGTGCTTGATGGAGAACGGACGGAACAGACGAACCTTGACCAGGCCGACCTTCTCGCCGTGAGCGTTGAGGTAGTCGATGACTTCCTCGAGCACGTCGCAGAAGGAGCCCATGCACACGACGACGCGATCGGCATCGGGAGCGCCGTAGTAGTTGAACAGGCCGTAATCGGTGCCGAGCTTCTCGTTGATCTTCTTCATGTAGCCCTCGACGACGGCGGGAAGCTCGTCGTAGACCTTGTTGCAGGCCTCGCGGTTCTGGAAGAAGATGTCGCCATTCTCGTGGCTGCCGCGGGTATGCGGGTGCTCAGGGTTGAGCGCGTGATCGCGGAAAGCCTGGACGGCGTCCATGTCGCACATCTCGGCCAGATCCTTGTAGTCCCACATGGCGACCTTCTGGATCTCGTGGCTGGTGCGGAAGCCATCGAAGAAGTTAAGGAACGGGGTCTTGCCCTCGATGGCGGCAAGGTGAGCCACCGGCGAGAGGTCCATGACCTCCTGGACGTTGCCCTCGGCGAGCATGGCGAAGCCGGTCTGACGGCAGGCCATGACGTCGGAGTGATCGCCAAAGATGTTCAGGGCGTGCGAAGCGACGCAACGCGCGGAGACGTGGAAAACGCCCGGGAGCTGCTCGCCCGCGATCTTGTACATGTTCGGGATCATCAGGAGCAGACCCTGAGAAGCCGTGTAGGTGGTGGTCAGAGCACCGGCGCCCAGCGAACCGTGAACGGTACCGGCTGCACCTGCCTCGGACTCCATCTCGACGACCTTGACCGGGGTGCCGAAGATGTTCTTGCGACCCTGGGCCGCCCACTGGTCGACATGGTCGGCCATCGGGCTGGACGGCGTAATGGGATAAATTCCCGCTACCTCGGTGTACGCATACGAAACATATGCGGCCGCCTCGTTGCCGTCCATAGACTTAAACTTACGCGCCATATACCCCTCTCCTCTCATATAGGTATACAGGCCCCGGCGATCGCCGGGATGTTGGCGTGATGGGATTTTCGTTGTTGCTTCCGATCATCTGGCAGGCGGACTTGGCAGCAGGTGCATGGCGTGGAGAGAAGGCATGCCGAGGCGAGGAGGGCTTCACGCGCTCCACAGGCCCAGCTACCCGTCTTGCACATGACCGAGCGCCGCAAAGGCCGCATGCCGGATGCTCCCGGGCACGCCCCGGCGATGGGAAGCGCCCGCAACGGAAATCCGCATGCGGGTTTATTGTACCCCGCCGTCAAGTGTAATTTCGACAAATATAGGTGGGCGGTAAAGGTTTACCTTAGGTGACCGCCGGGAGCAAAATGATCCCTTGGGGACGGAGGGACCATTTGGCGGGACTGGCTAGAGGGCACCGAAGAGGATGGCATAGGTAGTGGATTCGCCGAGCTTGAGCTCGTCGCCGGGATTGAGCTGGGCGGAACGGCCGGGCTCGACCTGAATGCAAACGCGCGTGGCCCCGTTTACCACCACGGTTCCGTTGGTGGACGACAAGTCCTCGACGTGCCAGATATTTTGAGCATCGCACCAGATATGGGCATGGCGGGCCGAGACATCGTCGCCGACGTCGGTAATATCGCCCTCACCAGTGGCCAGCGCGCCAATCTCAACACCCTGCTCACTCGGCTGAATCCAGCGCGGGGCGCTCACGACAAAACTGTTTTGCACGCGCAGCAAGCCCAAAGGGTGCGCCGGGGCGGGTTCGCGTTCGCCCGCAGTCAGCGACATGCCAAGCGAACGCGGCGTGGATGTGCCTCCGCCGCAGGTCGCGTTCGCGTAGTCGATGGCATAGTTCACCGAGGACCGCACATCCGCCGAACAACCGACGGCGACAAACAGCACCAGCACGACCTCGGCGCGCTCGGCGGGCATGAGTTCCGCCGCCTGGGACAGGCGATCGAGCGCGTTGCGATAGAGATTCGTGTCCTGGTGGCACTCTTCGAGCGCGCGTACCATCGGTTCACCTGCAGGACCGCACACCATATTGATTACAGCCGTGGAGTCCATGGGATTGCGCTGGCGCAGGGCCAGTTGCGACATAATACGCGCAGCCGAGGTACCGTATTCGGCAAAGTAGCGCTGCTGAAGCGTGCCGACCGGCGCGCGAACGATAAAGCGGGAAACCCAAGAGCGATCGGCGGCTCGGCTCTGCGGGCTGCGGCCGTCGGCGAGCGGACGGGACGAAAGCACCAAGCCGCACAGCTCGATATGGCTCAGATGCGCTGCGCGCTTAAAGATGTCAAACATGGCCCCGCATGGGGTGAGCTCAACTTGAGATGCCATGACCTAGGCCTCCTTGGTCGTAGAAATAGAATCGGACGATACTTCGACAGGTCCGCCAAAAGTACGGACAGCTGCGGCTCCACCGGCAAGCGGAGTCGCCATCTGGGCTTTTGTGCGTCGCGGTGCCGAAACGGGAAGTTCAAAGGCAAAGCCCATCGCAAGCAAAAACCACGTAAGCGTATAGGTTGCAACCAGAGCGGCAACAAGGCCGCCCATCACGGCGCGTTGGGAAAATACGCTACATGCAGCCACAACCAGCACCGGAACCTCGCAGGCAGAAAGCGCAAGCACACCCTGCAGGAAGCCCGAGCGCCGATCGCGCGCAAGTGCCCCCGCGGCAACGCCGGCTATGCCTGGCAGCGCCAACGCCAGTGCGGCAATAATACCCGGTAGCGACCCAGACCACACGAGCGATCCCAAAGTCGCCGTCACGCGAGCGCCCGACGCCAGCAGCGCGGCCGAAACCACGACCACAGCCCAAACCACGCCACAGACGACCGCCGCGCCGACCATCAGCGCGCGACGAACCGCGCGGCCGGACGCATCCATGGGGCACGGCGTGAGCGGCTCGCCGCGGAGCGAACGACCGACATTTTGCGCATAGTGGTCACAAAACGCCGAGAGCGCCGCCTCGACCGCCGCCGGCTCGGGACGATCTTTTTGATGGCTGGACAGACAGGCCATCACCACGTCGAACAGCTGGGCATCGACAAACGCCAGCGCATCGCGTAGCTCCTCGGAATCCGGCTCAAGCCCCAGCTGCTGGGCCTGCTCGGCCGCGGCAAGCGCCACATCGGGCTCACGACGAAGCAGCTGAGTCAAATCGCAACCGGGAGCATGGGCACCAATGGGATAGTCGGGCAGCGTGTCCATCTTGAGACGGTAGGGGCTGGCGATGTCGCGCGTCTTTTTGCGCGAACCCGAGGTACCCGAAGTGCTCGGCGCGGCTTCGTATGGCGCGACGCCGGCAATAAGCTCGTAAACCGTGCTTGCCGCGGCATAGACGTCGATCGCCGGCGACATACGCAAAGCGCGCAGGTCGGGAATATCGTCGGTGAGCATCTCGGGCGGGGCATAGGCAACCGTCGCGCGACGCAGCGTGGCATAGCGCTCCGTAAACGACGCCTTGCCGCCGGTACCGGCCACGGCCGACGCAGGCTCGAGCGCCAGCGACGAGCCAAAGTCGATCAGGCACAGGTCAAAGGTGCCCTCGGCAAGCTGCCGGTCAAGCGGCAGGCGCGCCGTACGCACCATAATATTGGCGGGCGAGATATCGCGATGGACAAAGCCCTCACCCACCAGGCTCATACGGCAGAGCAGATCGAACAGGTCGCGACCCAGACGCGCCGCCACAAGCGGCGACAGGCGTCCGGCATCGTCCACGGCGAGTCGCGAACGCAAGCGGGCAAGCGTCTCGCCCTCGACCCATTCCATGACAATTGCAGGCACACCGTCGACCTCGCCCCAGCCATAGAGGCGGGGAAAGCCCTTGAGGCCCGAAAGGGCGCGGTGGCATTCATATTCCTCGCGAAACGCCGCCTTGAACTTGGCGACCAGCGCCTCGTGAGCGGCATCGTCGTCAAACTCATCGCGCGTCGGCAAGATGAGCTGCTTGAGCGCCACGGCCTCGCCTTGGGCGTTGACGGCACGCGTCACGCGGCCGATACCGCCACGGCGCATGGTGGCATCGTCGGCAAACAGCATCGTAAAACGACGCAGATAGGCAGGCAGTTCGTCCTGACCGAGCGCAATGGCCGGCTCAAACCCGTCGACACGCGCCAGGCGCAGGCCGACCATGGGATCGCGACCGAGCGATTGTGGTGTGGTGGATGCAAGATCGGTCATCATAGGGCAAGCGCCGCCACGTTATTGTTGAAGTTACCGAGCGCGACGTCATCATCGCCGTAATGGCCGACCCATTGACATAGGTTGGTGTAACAGCCCCACAGATTGGCATACTGCTGATACCACTTTGACCGGGGCGAGAATGTCTGACGACCGAACTCGGCTCGAATGACAAACATCTCCCCGACCAGGCTGTCGCACGGCCTGGGATCTCCCGTAGAGTTATAGGTCGAGACCACGTCATTGGCACGAGAAACATAGCCGTCGAGCATGTTGTACTTGGTCACAAGCCAGCTGTGAATGCTCTCTTCCTCAGCAGCGGAAAGGCCACCGGAGTTTGCATCGTTGTCAGTGTTGCCGCCCGTCGAGCCGCCGTTTCCAGACCCTCCGGCAGAGGAACCCGACCCAGAGCCACCGCCCGAACTCGACGAATCCGAGCCGGAGCCAGAAGTATCCGAGCTACCGGGCTTTCCGGACTGCTGGGCGTCCTGCTCCTTCTGCTGCTCGACCTTATTCACCGTTGCCGCCACGCTATTGTTGGACAACCGATCGATGATCTTGGTGTTGGTGAGCACGATGGTTTTGCCATTGGCAAGCGTGACTTCGTTGTCCGGGGCCTCGGCGCCGTCCGCGTCGCCGGTGCCAAACACAATATGCGCGACCACACTTGCCCAAGCATATCCAGTCGTGGTCCCCAGGTCACTTTTGACCTCATGCCCCACGCGCGGTTCGCGTGCGGCATGTGCCTGCATCATGGACGGCACGGTCATGCCATAGGCAGAAACGCCAGCTATGACCAGCACCAGCGAGCAAGACAGCAGTGCGTACGCCCGCGGCGCCAAGCCCAGTCGGCGTCGCATGCGCACCGCGGCGCCGCGCTTTGTCTGAGTGCCACCGGGCCGCATGCGTTCTCCTCCAACAAAAACACGCCGCTCGGGAGCGGCGCATTCATTCGAATCCATATTTGAGTGTATCAGCGAACCCAAAAGGTTGCGCAACGAATGGGCAAATTAAGGATGCGAGTGGAAGCATCCATGCGATAAGCGGATACAAAGCATCTTTGTTGCACAACAAACTTACAGTCGCACGGGGAAATTATGGCTACCCCGTGCGTCGCGATGAAGACATACGGCAGGAGCAGGCTCGCCACCTAAATCGTGCGACGGGCCTCGATAGCGCGCCCAAGCGTAAGCTCGTCGGCATACTCCAGGTCGCCGCCCACGGGCAGGCCGCTCGCCAGACGCGATACCTCAACGCCCAGCGGCTTGATAGTGCGGGCCAGGTAGCTCGCCGTGGTCTCGCCCTCAATATTGGGGTTGGTGGCGATGATGACCTCGTGGATGTCCTCGCGGCCCAAGCGTGCCAGCAGCTCGCGAATGTGCAGCTGCTCGGGGCCAATCTTGTCCATGGGACTGATCACGCCGCCCAATACGTGGTAGAGACCGTGATAGCTGCCCGTGCGCTCAATCGCCTGGACATCGCGCGGCTCGCCCACCACGCAAATGCGAGTGGTGTCGCGCATCGAATCCTGGCAGATGGAGCACTCGTCAGCGGTAGCGTAATTAAAGCAGCGGCTGCAAAAATGCACTTCTTGCTTAACCTCTAGAATGGCCTCGGCTAGGCGGCGCGCCTCCTCGGCATCGGCCTCGAGCAGGTAATAGGCGATGCGCTGGGCCGACTTGGGACCAATGCCCGGCAGACGGCCCAGCTCATCGAGCAATTTTTGCAGACTATGGTTGGCACTCATATATATGCGCGTCTTAGAACGGCATGCCCGGAATGTTGAGGCCGCCGGTGATGGCGCCCATCTGCTTGTTGGCGAGCTCGTTGACACCGCGGACGGCCTCGTTGACGGCAGCCATGATCATGTCCTGCAGCATATCGACGTCCTCGGGATCGAGCGCATCGGGGTCGATGGTGAGGTTGACGAGCTCCATCTCGCCGTTAACGGTCACCTTGACCATGCCGCCGCCGGCAGAGGCGTCGACGGTCTGGGACTTGAGGTTTTCCTGCGCGGCGGCAAGCTGCTCCTGCATCTTGCGAGCCTGCTTCATCATCTGCTGCATGTTCATACCGGCCATGATGGCTCCTTTACGTGCGGCCGCGCGACAAGCTGCAAGGGCAGCCGGAGCGCGGCGGGACTTTCAAACTCAAAAATCGTACCACGGCGCGGGGCAAGCAAGCGGGGCGGACACGCTACCTCAGTCGATATACATGTCCTGGAGTGCAAACCGCACCCAAAGATTATGCGAAGTTGAATAATTCGCATCTGCATAATATTGAAAGCTAAATCTTGTAGAGCCGGAATCCGACATTTTCTGCATCCAGCTAGATAACAAAATGCCGAACCGCTGCTCGAGGCGGCGCTCATGATGGCAGGGTATAATTTGATTGTCACAGACAGCAATTTGGAGGTGCCCCCATGAATGCCCCCGACGCGCTCCAAAACATCCGCTCAAAACACCCCGTTGCATATGTGGTTCTCTATCTCTTTGTCGGCTGGGCATTACTGGTTGTCATCACCCATGCTATAGCCTTTGGAGCAGAACTGCTGATAACCAGCTCGGACCAGCCCACCGTCAAATGGGAAGCGACCGATGAGTGTACCGATGGAACCCGAACCATTTACTACAACAGCCCGTCCCTCTACCAAGAGTTCAAGGTCAAGATAAAGGACTCCAAGATTGTCGGTGCCGAACCAGGCGCTTTCTTGACAATCGGAGCAACCCTCGACGCCGAGCAAGTCGAGTACACGGACAGCCGCGCGACGTATCGTGTCGACCTCAGCACCCTAGGCCGACCGTCACGCATCTGCCTGCTCGAATGCGAGACACGCGGCACCACGCTCCACATAGATCGGAAGAGCACACGTCTGAACTCCAGTCACTTAGGCAT
>UQMW01000029.1 GCA_900542275.1 uncultured Collinsella sp. | reverse complement strand
GCTCCGAGCCGTGGCCCATATAGAGCACGGCGGTGTCCGCCCGCTGGGCGGGCAGCGCCTCCATCAGGGCGCGGCCCAGGGCCGCGTAGTCCTCCGCCGCCGTCAGCAGGGGGCGGCCGAAGGACATGCGGGCAAAGCGGGCGCGGTACGGCTCCGCCTGGGTCAGCAGCTTGTGGTACTCCTCCCCGTTCATCACGTGGGTGGGCTGCACCACCACGTCGGTACAGCCCTCGGCCAGCAGGCGCTCCAGCGCCTGGGGCACGTTGTCGATGTGGGTGCCCTCCCCCGCCAGCTTGCGGAGGATCATGCCGCTGGTAAAGGCCCGGCGCACCGCCCGCTCCGGGAAGGCCGCGGCCAGCTCGGCCTCAATGGCCGCGATGTTTTTCTCCAGGGTGTCCCGGTGGCTGGTGCCGAAGGACACCGCCAGAACCGCTCTCTCTGTCATCGTGCGTCCCTCCCGTTATTCCCGCGCGTTGTTGCTGGCCTGATAGAGCATGGCGTTGCAGATGGCGGCGGCCACGTTGCTGCCGCCCTTCCGCCCCCGGGCCACGATGTGGGGCACGTCCAGGGTGAGCAGCAGCTCCTTGCTCTCCACCACGTTCACGAAGCCCACCGGCACGCCGATGACCAGGGCGGGCTTCAGCTCCCCCGCGTCGATCAGCTCGCAGGCCCGTACCAGGGCGGTGGGGGCGTTGCCGATGGCCAGCACCAGCGGCCCCTCCAGCCGGGCGGCCCGCTCCATGGACACGGTGGCCCGGGTCTCCCCCCGCGCCTTGGCCTCGGCGGCCGCGCGGACCTTCATGGCCTTCTCGCGCGCGGCCTTCACCTCGGGCGTGATAACGCTCATGGGTTTAGCGGTCGAGACCTGGTAGAAAAAGCCCTTAAAGTCGATCTGCATATCGGTAATGGCAAGACCAAACAGATCGTGCGCCTCGTTCTCAAACGGGAACACGGCTGGATAGTACGAGCTGATGGACGGAATCTCCTGGTACTGATCGATGCCCTCGACCACCAGGTTCTCGATCGCATAGCTGCCGTCCTGCGCAATATGCTCCTGAGCAGCTCGAACGTTGATAAACGTATAGACCAAGCGATACGAGCCGTCGTCGACGTTGCGCTCGGCGTGCATTTGCACAAAGCGCGCGCCGACGCCCTTGAGCGCCTGGACATGCGACAAGAGCTCGTCGATCCCGACGATGGTATAGATAGCCTTTTGCATTACACGGCCTCCTTTGCAGCGGCGGGCGCGACGGGCGTCCCAGCGGCCGTGTCGCCGGCCCCCGCAGCTGCCACAAACCCGTCCTCGCCCAGCTCAACGCCACCGTCCCAGGTGGCGACGCCGCCCACGGTGAGCGGATCGCCGCCGACGCGCATCACGGCCTCCTTCTGGTCCAGGATGCCGCACGCCTCCACGATGGCATCGATCACCGTCTCGGGGCGAATGGCGCACCCGGGCGCGTACACGTCCACGGGAATCGCGCGGTCCACGCCGCCGATCACGTTATAGGCATCGCGGAACACGCCGCCCGAACACGCGCAGATGCCGCAGGCCACCACGCACTTGGGCTCGAGCATCTGGTTGTAAATCTGGCGCACGACGGGCAGATTCTGCGCGTTGACCGAACCCGTTACCAAAAAGATGTCCGCATGCTTGGGGTTGCCGGTGTTGACCACACCAAAGCGCTCCGCATCGAACAGCGGCGTGAGCGAGGCCAGCACCTCGATATCGCATCCGTTGCAGCTCGAGCCGTCGTAATGAATAACCCACGGCGAGCGCGACATTTTATGATCCATGGATGCCGCCTCCTAAATAAACACGTCGACGAGGATGGGCATAAGGTTGAGCAGGCCAAACACCAGCGCCACGCCCCAGCCGAGCTTAAAGCAGCTGCGCCAGGTGCTACGGGCGAAGGTGTTATCGATCAGAACCTCGACAAAGTACGTCGCGGCCATAACGACCAGGGCGACCACCCAGCTCACCGGGTTGTCCCAGACAAAGAACATGCCCACCCACATCAAAAACAGCACGGTCTCGCACCAGTGCATAAGGGTCATCTTGGCCAGCGTGCCGCCGCTCATCTCGGTGGCGACACCCTGGACAATCTCCTGATGCGCGTGATGCGAGTACGAAAGGTCAAACGGCGACTTGCGCAGCTTGATGGTAAGCACCGCGAGCAGCGCGAGGAAAATGGGCGCGCTGTACACGATGATGGGGGCCGACTGCCCCGTCACGGCGATGGAATCAAAGCTATCGGTGGCAAGATACAGGCCCACGCTCATCAACAGAACGGCGGGCTCGTAACTCATAACCTGCAGCAACTCACGATCGGCGCCAACCTGGGCAAACGGGCTTTGCGTCGAGGCGGACGCCAACACCACAAAAATCGCGGCGAGTGTCACCATAAAAGCGCACAGCAGCGTGTTGGAGCCCGACACAAAGATGCCGCCGCCCACCACGGTAAAGATGAGCGCGCACGCCATGTAGGTATCGTCCATGGTGTTTACGCTGGCGGGGGCCTTGCGCAGCAGCTTGGCAACGTCGTAGAAGGGCTGCAGCAAGCGCGGGCCCACGCGGCCCTGCATGCGAGCCGAAAGCTTACGGTCAAGACCGTCAATCAGGCCGCCCACAAGCGGCGCCAGCAAGGCAAACGCCACGGTACCAATAAATATGCCCACGACGCCCGAGCCTTCGAAATACTTTCCGCGCAGCACCGAGGGCGCACTCATGGCAAGCCGCTCGGGCCCAATCCACGCGCAGCACAGCAGCGCAAACAAGATAATGCTGCAGCACACGACGCTACCCGCGGGGCCAATACGCTTCTCGCCAAGGGCGTCCTCCGAGTACCAATTGCGCTTTTCGGCCTTTACCTCGTGTCCCATCGAGCCGCGGAAATGACGGTAGTTCTCGGTTCCAACGCCCGAAAGGTACACGTTGACGTGCGGCTTATTGCTCACGCGGAACGACGTCAGCAGCACCACGGCGATAAACGCCACGATAACCACCATCAGATACATGGCATCCTTGCCAATAACGTACGGCACGCGGCCAAACACCATGGCCAAGTAAGGCGACACCAGACCGCTCGAGATAACCGGGAACGCCACGCAGCACAGAATCAGCAGCGCGGCGATGGTATTGAGGGCCATCCATTCGGTCTTATGGACATTGACCTCAACGTTTTGAGCCGTGGGGTCGACGCCCGAAAGCTTGGCAAGCCACTTGCCCCAGAAGAAGAACGTCGCGGCCGAGCCAAAGGCAAGCACCATGATCATGAGCACGTTGCCGGTCTGGGCAAACGCCACCAGGGCGCCCCACTTGGACACGAGCATGCCAAACGGAGCCACGAACATGCCCATAATGCCCAGCATCATCAGGCGCGTCAGGTGCGGCATGCGGCTGAACATGCCGTCCATGTCCTCGATATTGCGGCTGCCGATATGATGCTCGGCCGTGCCCACGCACAGGAACAGCAGCGACTTTGCCACCGTATGGAACAGGATCAGGAAGATCGCGGCCCACACGGCCTCGGGCGCGCCGACGCCTAGGCAGGCGCTGATAAGGCCCAAGTTGGAAATGGTGGAGTACGCGAGCACGCGTTTGGCGTTGCTCTGCGAGATGGCCATGAGGGCAGCGAGCAAAAACGTGATGGCACCCACACTCGTGACCATAAAGCCAGTCACGGGATAGATGGCATAGAGCGGGCTGAGCTTGACCATCAGGAACACGCCGGCTTTGACCATGGTTGACGAGTGCAGCAGGGCGCTCGTGGGCGTGGGGGCAACCATGGCACCCAATAGCCAAGTGTGGAACGGCATCTGCGCGGCCTTGGTGAGTGCGGCGAGCGACAGCAGAACGACCGGCATCACCAGCAGCGCGGATTGCGCGGTTCCGGCGCCGGAAAGCTCGATCATGCCCGAGATGGTCAGCGGCATGCCGTTAACGTGCAGGTACATAAGTCCGGCCAAAAACGCGATACCGCCCAACATGTTGAGGATGATCTGGGTGAAGGCGTTCTTGATGGCCTCGGGCGTGCGCGTGTAGCCAATCATGAGGAACGAGCACACGGTGGTGATTTCCCAGCCGCAGAACAGCCACTCAAGGTTGTCGCTCGTCACGATGACGAACATGGCCGAGAGGAACAGGAACATAAGCGCCAGGAACTGCGGGCGACGGTCGGGCGCGGTCTGCCCGCGCAGCGCAGCCTCGTGCTCGTCGTGGGCCTGGAAGTCCTTCATGTAGCCCAGGGCGTACACGCAGATAAGGCTGCCGACAATGCCGACGGCAAGCACCATGATCACGCTCATGTAGTCAAGGTAGAGTGGCGTTGCCGTGACGGCTTCGGTCGCGGGCAGCGTCATAGCTGCAAAGGTGAGCGAGCCCACCAGCTGCACCACGCCGAGCACCGTGGTGAGCGTGCTCTTATATTTACGCGCGTTGTACAGGATGACGGCGCACAGGATCACGTCGATGACGGAGCTGATGATCGAGAGCACATGCGAGGTGCCGGGGGCAACCTCGAAGCTCTGCGGGCCCGTGCCAAAAAACATGACGGCGACTACAACCGTCACCGCCATAATAATGCCGGAGCCTACAAGCCCTACCGCATCGCGGGCGCGGTCACCGCGCGCGAGCAGCATGCCCAGCGCCGGTACCAGCGGAAACAGGGTAAGGAAATACAGTAGCGTCATACCATCACTCCCCCATGCAAAAACGCTGCAATTGTTTAACGTTATAGCTCAGTTGAGGAGTAGCGGCGGCGGGTTTTCGGTCAACTGGGGAGTTTTAGGCGTACGGGGTAACGAGTCTGTCCGCTTTGGAGCAGAGAGGCGACGCTCCCCCTATCGCGGCGGCGGGCGCACGGGCCACTGCGCGCGGTTTATTAACCACTTTGGAGGATGTTCCAGTAGGCTCACGACGGTCCAAAAGTTGGCGCGGCAAGAAAAATGCGCCCCTGTGGGCGCACCATCCCGTTCGCTATTCCGCCTTTTTAACGCGCGGCTTGCGACCGCGCGGCTTATCAACCAGCGCGGACTCACCGCTCTCGCGATACTGGCGGCACCAAGCCTTGACCGAAGACTCGCTGGGAATCTTGTGCTTGATCATGGCCTCGCGAACCGTTAAGCCGTTTTCCAAGCGGTCCTTGACCACGGCGAGCTTAACTTCGTACGAATAGGTGTGATGATGCGAACCGGCGTTGAGAACGGCGTCGGCACCGCCTACGGCATACGCGCGGGCCCACTGACGAGCCGTGGCCTGGGGAATGCCAAGCTCCGCGGCGAGGGCGCGATGACCGACCCCCTCTTGGAGGATCTCGACGGCGCGCTGCCTAACCTCGGGCGCATGCGTGCGAGTCCTAGTTGCTTCCGACATACCTGCCACTTCTTAGCCTTAACCGTTAATCTGCTTTCTTACGTGCAAGTTAGATAGTAGCATTTTACTGTTTGCTCAAAGCAGTTAATTAAAATAGACGCGGCGTTATCTGGGCATTTGCCATTTATTTGCGACAGTTCTTTACATTTAATTTACGCAGCTAGTTAGCTCGCAGCTCATTGAGCGTGTTTTACCAACCAGATTGGTATCTTTTTGTTTCGCTTGGTATGGTCTTCATAATTATTAACCCCTCTAGCCTCTGGGCTAGCATGTCAGTCTTCCGCGTACTTTCCAGCTTTCCACTTAACATTCCAGCTTTCCACTTAACTTTCCAGCTTTCTACCCAGCTTTCCACCTTAAGTGTTAAGTTAAGTGGGAAGTTGGAAAGCCTGGTGGAGGGGTCGGGAGAGCTAAAACACCTTTCTCCAACGGCGGCTGGACAGTTAGTTCAGATACGTATTTTTCTATGCTGATAAAGCTGCGCTATGGTCCCCGGAGAGGGTTCTTTGGCGACTCATTGCACGCAAATCGAGCCCAGATAGCTACCGAATCCTAGTTTTGAGCCCCTTTCTTCCCCAAAACGAGCGCCGGATGCGCCTGCTGCGGTCTGGAATTATACGTATCTGAACTAACTGTCCAGCGGAGTCCAAGACTGGGATCGCGCAGACTAGAAAGGGGGCGGCAACCGGGTGGTTGCCGCCCCCTTTGCGAAGCCAGTTGGCTTCGGAACTAGTGGTCGATGCCGTTGAGGTTCACCCTCGTGAGCGTGTAGGTCACATAGTCGGGCGATTGAGGCTTTGCGCTCGCCACGTCACCCTTGACCAAGCTCGCTGTCATCACCAGACGATAGTTCGCGTAGAACTGCTCACGCTGTTCAACCTGCGTGTTGACCTTAACGGTAAAGGGCAGGCTAAACGTCGTATTACCGTTCTTCGTTTTGAACTTGCCGTTCTCCTTCGAGTCAGTGAAGGTGATCGTGCTACCGGAGGGAGCGACCGCGGCAAGCTTACTCTCCGTCACTGTTACGTAGTTGGAGATATCATCCGTTACGCTCTCATACGTGCCGTCGGTTCCGCGGCGCTGAAGCGCGAGCGTGTACACAACAGAGTCTGCGTTCGCAATTGCCTCGGCGGCGTTGCTGAGTCCACCCAGTTCATACGTGGCACCCAGACCAATCGTGCCATTCGCGATCGGACGCAGGTCGTCCACGTTAATACCAAGCTGCGACTTATCTGGCGCAGAAAGCGTAATGGTCGTATCACCCGTGTCCATGCGATAGTACCCGACGTTACCGCGCTTCGTCTGCGTCAGGCTCGAGGTATTAAGGCCTTCCTTACGCGTCGAAAGCTTGGCGGTATAGGACATCTTGGTACAGGCGTCCTCGCCAGACTGCTTGGACAGGGAGATGACCTTGTTGCAGCCGTCCGGCGTAAGGCGAATCTCTTCCACAGCCGTGCGCACGGTAAAGGATCCGCCCGTTGCACGCTTGCGGATTCTGGCGAGGTCACAATCGAGCTTGAGCTTCAGCGAGTCATCGCCCGTATCCGTCACGGTCTGCGTGAACGCAGGCGTCGAAGAATCACACTTCGCCCAATCTTCGCCATCCCACTTATAGTTCTGATTGTCGATGGCAACATAGAATTTAGCGATCGCCGAGGTTCCGCTCGGGAAACTACTCACCCCCGTCAGGGTATTGTTGGCGCCATACTTGCACAGTGACGTATCGAGCTGATAGAACAAAGAGTCCGAGTCAGCATAGCTCTGACTTGGGTTAAACGTAATCGTGTCGGTAACGTCAAGAGAAAGAACGTAGGCGGCGCCGTCCGTCGACTTCGAAACCGGAGTGCGCGCCTCCGGCTTCCCGTCGTTAACTTCCTGCCCGTAATTGGACAAGATGCTGTATGTCGATGCCGTACCGTTTTGATTATCGTCGCCACCGGTGCGCAAGACGTGATGCAGATTCCAAGATATGCGGCCACCCGAAGAATTCGAGTCAATAGACGAAGCCGTAAAACCGTTGATACTAGCTTGCGTCACGCCGTCGCCCGACTTGGGCACGTTGACAACTAGGTAGACGCTCTCCGATGCACGCTTCTCTCTGCCGGTATCCTTCTCCTTAGGTACCTTTAGCGTATAGCGGCTGTTGCTGGGAACGTCAGCACCCGCAACCTTAAACAGCGTCCACTTGCCATCGAGTTTCGCTTCAGCGGTCGCCTCTGCCTCGTTATCACACACGGTCCATGTGCCGGCGCCATCCTGTGTGGCCGACACATCCAAAATCTCGCTCAGCCATCGCTCCTGATATGGATTGCCCGCAGAATCCTTAAAGCCGTCGTTTCCGCTCAGGGAAACGCTCGTTGCTCCGCCTTCGCCCACCGTATAGTGATACTCTCTGCCACCGGCCCGGCCGTCAACGTTCGCATCGATGAGCGTAAGCTGGGTGCCCTGGGGCAACCTTCCGTCGGCACCATTGAAGAGGATGCTCTTACCGAGCCCCTTCATCGAGCCGCCAGCAGCCATATAGCTGTCCCAGCCAAAGTCGACTTCCTTCCCATTGGCAGAATTGTATGTCCAGGTAAGCAGACCCGTCATCGGCTCGCCAAAGCTCGTAAGCACGTGTGCATCTTTTCCAAGGTTAGCGTAGTCTTTTTCTTTAAATTTGATGCCGTAATCATACGTTGCAGCGAAATCAATCTCGAGCTTGCGCTTAACGACGATCGGCACCTGAACGTTGTAGCTCTGACCCGCCTCGGTAAAGGTAACGGTCAGGAGCGTAAAGCGGCCCTTGCCGTTGTCCCAATCGGAGCTTGGGCTAAACGACATATTGTTCTTGCCGTTGTTCACTACGCGAAGCGTGGGATTGTTCGACGCGTCATCGTCCTTAACGAACACACCATCCTTGAGTTGGAAAACATCTGCTTTGGCCGTCACGTGCGGATTGGTGCCATTCTCGTTATTCAATCTGCAAGCGTCAGAGAAGCCGCCGTTCGTGATGATGTTTAGATAGCTCTTGGCCGTCGTATTATCGGTACCCGAGATCACCAAAACGGGAAAATCCGTTGCAACCTTGCTGTCGCTTGCATCGTTATTCGCATTGAACATGCTCGCCACGGATTTGGCGTTATAGCTCGACGTATTTTGATAGGCGCCATCGTCATTGATGCCGCCGATGTTGGTGTAGGTATAACGGTTGGCAACGCCGGGGCTCGACGGATTCTGGATGGCCGTGGCAAGGCCAACGTTCATGCCGTCGCCGAACAGATAACGGCCGGCCGTGTCAGCATCGGAGGCGCGCACAACAAGGCCACTCGTCGGACTCGTCGTGACGTAGGGCGAAACGGCCACCGTCACATTGCCGTTCGCAGCATCGTTGCCATACAGTGTCGCGCCCTTGGCATCGGAAAGCTTGTCTTCATAGGCAGCAAATGCGATGTATGACTTTTTGTTCACTTTTTTAAGGTCGTCGGTGCCGGAAGAATTGCGCATCAGCTTGAGCGATTCACTCGCACTGTTTGGTCTAATGGCAATTCCTGCGACAAAAACGTTGACGAGATCAGCGGATGAACTATTTCCGAACAAATAGCCCTGGCTAGTTTGCGCCCCAAAGATATTGCGATCCATGAGCACATTTACGAGCCTAAATGAGCCACGGCCATCGCCAGACACGCCACCAGAACAACTTCCCAGCGATGAGTTCCATGCAGCGTTCTTGCTACCGGTAAAGTTATTCTCGCCAATGGTCGAGTTCAAAAGCGTGACAGAGTTCGCCGTGTTACCGATCGAGCCAACAACACCACCAGAATACGAACCATCGACGACCAGTCCAGTGATAGTTGAATTCTTGACCTCGAGGGCACACCCACCTTTCAGATCACCGATTAAACCGGCAGAGCACTCACGAGCACCAAGATAGATGTCTTTTATTACACAGCTATCGAACTTAAATGCACCGCCCGAAGCTGCTTCGCCGACTGCACCAGCAACGTACTTAAGATTATTCGATCCTCTAACACCAAATACCGTTTTATTCTGCACGTCGCCATGGATGCACAGATTGTAGACAGACACGATTCCATTTTCGGACCTTCCGATAAGGCCGCCGGTCCCCTCGGTCGCGCTCGATGCTGCCGGCTGAAGCGTGACATTGCTGATCTCCGCCTTTCCGGCACCCTGCGAAGGCGTTCCAGCGTCATCGGTGTTCACCAGGAAACCACCTCCGGCAAGACCCACGATACCGCCGGTCCTTGCGCTGGCAGCAGTTGACATAATTGTGGAACTCTCGGCAATAGGCATATTCGTTTTTGCCCAAACGCCACCAGCGGAATTTTGGTTCAGCTTGCCGACGAAGCCGCCGACGTTTTGCACGCCAGAAATGTCCATGTTGCTATAAGAGCAATCGTAAAGCTTGACCGGAGAATAGCGCGTGTTCGAATTTGAGGTGTCGTTACGATTCACCAGCAAAGTTGTATCTTTATCAGTCCTGCGGCTACCATAGCCGGATGCGCCGAGCAATCCGCCAACGTTATTGGGGCCATTCACCCTGCAGCTATTCGTGGTAATTCCTGCATATTTGCCGTAATCTGCCAGCGAGCTCGCGTTCGCCGTAGTACCCGCAAGCAGACCGACGCCAACCTGCTCATTACCCGCACCACTGGAGGCGCCGGCTGCATTGATATACGTAAGAGAAATATTGCAGTCATCGAACTTTAGGTTCTGGACGGTATAGCCGCCGTTGCCCGTAGCAGCAGCGCCGTCCGTTGCCGGAGTGCCGATGCTATCCAACACGTTGGTCGAGGTATACGTTACGGTACCAAAGAGAGCGCCCACTCCGGTGAGTTTGTAATTATCATCGGCGTACTCCGTGACCCCATATACCTTGCTGGCCTCTTTGCTACCGACCTTAATTGTTGCACCGTTACCGTTGATGCACGCAACAAGCGGCACGATGCGATCGCGGTCGGCGCCCTTACCGGATGCGCATGCGTTTGAGTAGTAGCGGCCCGAAAGACCCGTGTAACCCGTGCCATAAGTAGTCATGTCGTAGGTTTCACCCGCTTTGAACTGCAAATCCATTCCCGAGACCTGCGCGGCGCAGATGTTACCCGTCTGCCACGTTGCGTATTTCTTTACTAGGTAGGGGGAGTTAACGCCCGAGCCATCGCCTGCGTAGCCAAGCGCGTTACCCTCTAACTGGATACCGGGGCTTTTCATGTCATCGCTTATCGCATTAGCAAAGTCTTCAGCGGCACTCGCCGGCCTTCCAACATGTGTATAGCTCGCGTTGCGAACTTTGCCGTATTGCTTGTTGCCGAATTGGTACACTCCCTTTGCGTTGTTGCCGCCCATGTAGGCACGCGAGCCCGCATACGTTCCATACGCATCGTTCGTGGTATTCGTATTCGCCGAACCGCCGGCCGCACCGCTGCTGATGATGGCCGAGAGTACGAGCAGTCCCTGCGAGTCATTGACGGTTGTGGTTATCGCAGAGCTATTGGCGTCGTCTCCCCTATAGCGGCCCTGCGTCGCATCCGTCTTGATGCACCCCGTCTTCGAAGTATCCAGATTGTTCACCTTGTAGTTACGATCAGTGTTGTCGAGACTCTTATCATCGGTAAGCTCGCTGAACGCATAGCCGTCGATCACGCGGCCAACATATGGGTTGTCGTAGAGAGAAGCGCCAGCGCTATGCCAGTCGTTAAGGGCACCGTCGCCGCGGGAAGAGTTGCGGAAGATGACGCCGCCACCCGCAACAGCACCAACGTAGCCGCCAACGGGCACAAGGTGCGCGCCGCCATTATCGCCTGCTGCCCCAGCAACGCTAAAGCCGCCAGACGCTTTCACCGACACGCCATCGATGATATTGTCACCGCCCATGATGCAACCGATCACGCCGCCAAAAAACGCGCCCGGCACGCCAGAGGCGTCTTTATTCTTATGTGCAATAGAGGCCGCCTTGCCCGAGTATTCAATGTTCAGATTACTCACAACGCTACCGTAGCTATACGGGATCAACCCAGAAAGCGCACCTGTGTCCTTGGAGTTGTGGATCTTGATAGTCGCCTGCGTAGCTGCCTGCGACGAGCCCCTCAGATTACCAACGATAACGCCACGGAACGGGTAATCTTTATTACCCAAGCCCTGAAAAACGGCAGCGTCCAGCTCAAGCGTGTCAGTGCTTTCCCCCTTGTCGTTCTCCGGCTCGATGCTGTAGTAGGCACTCTGGAGATAGCTGTGCATCGTCGTATCGTCAAGCGTGTCATTGGGGTCGATGTCGTTCCCGATCATTCTCACCCATGTTTTGCTCGCCTGCTTGTAGACGTACGTCACTTCATTACTAGCATCCTTGCTGGACGAGCGGCGCTGGCATAGCGTTTCCTGATCGGCCGCAATCGTAACTTCCCAGCCGTCGCTTGGATTCTGAGTATTGATGTACTCAGCAACCGTGTTGAGCTCCGTTGCCTTGGTTATGGTATAGGGATCACCATAGGTGCCGCAGCCTGTCGTAAGCTTGGGCACGCGCTGGTTAACTTTGATTTCATGGTATTGGACTTTGTTTTCGTTGACATTGCCCTTTTTCACATACGGGAGATAACCACCGAATTGCGGAGTATCCGCATTTGCCTCTTTGTTGTCAACGGTGACGAGGCCAGCGCGGGTCCCATAGGTGCTCTCGTTGTAGTACCAGAGTTGCTTACCAGAGTATTCGCCCTTCGAGTCGATCTCGCTGCCGAATGTGACCTTATCGTTTGTCTGGTCATCCTTTATAAAGGTATACACCGCCGAGCCGGTCTTCCCCTCGCCGTAGCCAAAGCTCTCAAGCAAGCTTGCACGGGTAAAGATGGCGTTGTTCGTAGCACTCGGCACGTTGATGGTACCAAACGTCGCCGTAACCTGGTCGGCACTCGAACCCACGCCCAGTCTTCCAAAAAGTGAGGTTGCCACCTTGGTGTTGCGGCCGTATCCCGTAGCCGTGATGTTCTTCGCGCTCAGGTTCACGTACGTCTGCATCTCGTTTATAAGCAGAGGCATATAAGCATCAGCGCCCGTGGCCTCACTAGCGCCATCGACGGTCAAATTGTTGAGCGTAAGGCCATCAATCGAGATTTTTCTAATAGTGGTGGTCGTGCCATTGTTAGACCCATACACGTAGCGACACACCAGCGCGCCCGAAGAGCTTCCACCCGCGGCGGCAATATCATTCTTGCTTCTCCCGTCATTGACAACGGGCCCAACAGTGCCACCCAAAGTGACGGCATTCACCGTAAGATCGCCATTTGCCACCGTTCGGAAAAGACCGCAGTGCATGTTCTCGTGCTGGGTAGCAGCAGAGTTCAGCTTGTTGCTTTTCTGCTCGGCCTTGATGTCGGAGTAATGGAAGGTGATGGTCGCATTACCAACCGTCACCTTTCCGTTCGGCTGGGTGGGATAGTAACTATAGCCCGTCAAATCAATTTCGACGCTTCTGCCGCTTTCGCCGCCGATGGCCACGGCGTCGTTGAACGCTTGCGGCACAATCATCGAGCGAATTGCGGCTGGAGCATAGCGATAAGCAGACCATAAGAGCAGCTTTTCCGCCGTATCGATTTTGCTAATTTTGGAGCTGCCTTGCCCAAGTGCCGCATAGGCTTTGTCGAGGTTGTAGTAATACCTCGTCCAGGCATTCGTGTTGTGGTTCTTGCCGAAATCGGAACGGTTGCGATAGCTGTTGTCGTTTCCCGGCTCTCCGCTCATGTCGAGCTTGCCGTCATTAACGCCGTCTTTGGTATGAAGCGAAACGACGACATTCCATTCGCCGTCCATGAGTTTGCTGGCGTCTTTATTTCCATAGGCAGGCCTCGTGCTGTTGCCGACCCATTCATCAAACGAAGTAGCATTGTCGTTGCTTTTGATTGCCGTGTTGTTGATTTTCACGCCATTGCCCGCAGCAACACCATTGACCTTATATGCAGTGTCCCAACCCGCCTTGTTCTCCAGATACAAGCCGCTATAAGTTTCCACTCCATATGTTGTGGAATTCTCCGTCCTACCGCCTCGACCGATGAGCAGACCAAGCGTTGTAGCGCTCTCGGCATTGATGGTTGCACCAGAAAGATCGATGGCATAGTTGTTGATAACCCAGTGACCGCTGGCTGCATATACGAGCCCGCCGAGTTCACCTGAGCTGTTTGCTGTTATGGAAGCGTTGTTCGTCTTGAGAGCATACGTGCTGTCGCTGGTGTTTGCGCTATCCCCGATGGTGACAACCGTATTGCCCCAGCTGTAGCCCAAAAGACCGCCAGCGCCGTTCTTCGCGTCACCGTTCTTGCCAACGGTCATGCTGAACGAATTGAACGTAAGTCCTGTGATGTTGACGTTGGTCGTATTCGCCGCGGTGCCCTGAGTGATGCAGCCGATAAGGCCGCCAATCTGGGATTTCTTATTGCTCGCGCTGTCGCCCGCGGTAATCGCATTTTCGCTCGCGGTCGCGTCACCGACCTCGAGACTCGTCACGTTGACGATAGCGACAACGTCCGCCACATAACCGATAGCGCCGCCAATGCGCGTGTTGCCGTTGAGGGTAGCGCCCGTTTTGACGGTCGCTTGCGCCTTCGTGCTGCCACTTATGTTGCTGCTGCCGAAAGTAACGGTTCCACCACCCCTCACGCTACCAGCAATGCCGCCAATGTTGACATCGTTGCCGAACGTATCATCGCAGGTGATTTTCGGCTTGCACGTAACGCCGCTGAGCGTTGTCTTGCCAGTGATAGTTGCCGCAAGCGAGCCAGCGTCGACGCCTAAGCCGTTATCGAACTTCATAACGCCATCGACGGTGAGGTTATTCACCGTCGCGCCACCGCCGATAGCGGCAAAGAGGCCCAGACGGCTGTGCCGGTAAATCTTGCCGTTGCCTTCAGTCGAATCGTTTGCGCCAAGCGCATTGCCGTTGCGCGTACCGTAAGGTTCGCCAATCGCCAAGGTAACGGTATGATGGTTGCCCTCGACAGCCCCTACGAAGGCATTAACTTGCCCGGACCCATCACATGCAAGACCTTCAAGGCCTGTACCTCGCAGGTCAATGTCGGAAGTAATTGAGATAGCATTCCCACTATTACCATACCAGCTCGTAATATTAGCCGTGCCGATGCCGAATACACCGCCAAAGTAGCCGTTCGTTTGGACCGTCATGGCAATGCATGCGAATGTATCCGCATCATTAATGAGGTATGTACCCGACTTCCCGTCACCATTTTGGGACCGTAGCTGATAACCCCAAGAGTAGCCAGCACTGCTGCCAGCATCTGGAGCACCACTCAGATTGCACAACGGCTGATAAAAGGTGCTTTCATCAAGTTTAATAAGATCCTTGCTGAGCTTGCCCTCCTCTCCGGTCAGGCGGATAACCTGGTTATAGGTCAGGTCATCGATCCTCGCCGCAGCAGGACGTTTGTAAAGCCAATAATTATCGTTCGTTGCCTCAGCATCCGAGCCTGAACCTAGAGCAAACACCAATGGGGCGCATCCATCCAAGGATCTAAGAATTTGGCTGGTATTACCGTTGGCCTCGAGCTTGCAATCGGATAAATCGGTAGTCCCACGCAAGCGCAAGACGCCGTTCCATGCCGAACCCACAATTCCGGCACCACATGCGATTGATTCGTTTTTATCAGTTTCAACGCGAACGTCCCCGCAGTCCAGAATTCCAAAACGCGAACGCCCGCCCACGCTATAGCCGCTATCCAAGGCGCCAACAACACCGCCAAACCCGCAGTTCTTTCCATTGGCTTTTGGAGAATGGCACGTGACGTCCGCGCCGTCAACGATTACAACGCCTCCAGTATTGTTGCTCTTTGCCACCCAGCCGACCAGGCCTCCTGCCAGTCGCGGCGCGACGCTGCATGTAGTATCAACCGAACAGCGGTTGCCCGCGGCACCCGTCTTTATATGAAGGGTGTTGTTCGACTTCTCTGTGTTGGTCACATCCTGAACTCTACCGACCAGACCGCCATAGATGGAGCTGGAGCCCGTCACCAGTTTGCTAGTATACGAGCCACCTGATATTGCGACATCGCCGTTCGTTGTGTCCAGGAGACCGAACACGCCGCCCGCGCCCGTGTCCCCACTTTGGCCAAGATTCACGCCCTCGCCCGTATCGATTTGGTCGTTGTTGGCAAACTCGACCGGGCCGGCAAAACTAACGTCGCCGATGAAGCCGCCGGAACTTTTGCTGTTCGCATCGCCGACGTTGGCGGGACAGGTGAACTTCTTGTTGTCCGCGCCCAGCGCGAGCCTGGTCGCCTTACCGATGAAGCCGCCACTGGCGGTGGTGCCCTTGACGGTGAGCATGTGCAGGTCGAGAGCCTCCGTGACGTTGACTGTGGCGCCTGTGTTCGAACCGACGAGACCTGCGACACCACCGGCGGAACCGCTTGCAGACTGAACGGTAGCAGCGGGAACATTAAGGGTGCCGACGTTCAAAGTCGCGCCATCCTCGACCGTGCCTACGAGCAGACCGGCATTACCGGAGCTCGTCTCGACGACACCGCCCGCGGCAAGGCTAGCGGGAAACTTAACAGACCCCACCGTAAAGGTTCCGCTCTTGACTGTATTCGCTAAAAGACCGATGTTTCCCGCTGCATTTACGTTGAGCTTCTCGAGAGAACCGGCAGGGCCATAGGTGACCTCTGTAGTAAGGTCACCCATCGCCTCACCCAAAAGGGGCGCCGTCAGAGCGGAAGTCGTATCCGTCCCGCCGGTACCTACGGGATCTGCGATGTTGACCACAGCGTTGAGCGTCTTGCCCCCACCGCTGACCTTCGTAGCGACCATCGGCGCGCTATAGGTAGTTGCGCCTATCCACTTTATCTTGACCGTATTGTTTTGGTCAGTCAGTTTGAAGTTATTGAAAACCGTCCGGTTAGACGTAAGCTCAACAGGGCTATCAACGCCATTCAACGACCTATAGATTTTGCCTTCAAACGGATGCTCATCACTGCCAAGGCCCTGGAAAGACATGCCGTTCTTAGCCGACTCGGTGAGCTTCGCATCGCCCGTGATGATAACCTTGATCTGCGCATCATAGTAAAGCGAAGCGTCGGCGTTAGACAGGACGGCGAACGCCTCCGACGACTTGACATCAAGGCTTCGGATTCCGCTCCTGTCGTCTTTGCGTACGATGTTTTCCGCGCCGTTCGCCTCGAGCAGCTCGACAAGCTCATCGAGATTTGTAATCGTCGCACCCGCCTGGTCCTCAGCGTCCTCCGAAGTCGCATCATCGGCATCTTGCTCGGCGTCGTCAGCGGCGGCATCGTCAGCGGCATCGTCGCCTTCCGTCTGGTCGCCCGTGGAATCGGAACCCGTAGCGTTATCGGTGGTATCGCCTGCTGCAGCGTCATCCTTCGCCGCGTCATCCTTCGCCGCGTCATCCCCAGCACTGTCGCTTTCGGCGCCGGTATCACTCGACCCAGACCCGGTCGTGACATCGCTCTTGGTCTCGCCGCTCTCGGCTGCGTCCGATGCCTCCGCAGCCGCGGTGGCAATCTCGCTCGAGATGTTCTGCCAGCCTGCCGCCACGGCGGCGACCGTGGGCGAACATGCCTGGAGCACCATGACCACCGTCATGAACTCTGCGAGTATGCGCTTTGCCGTTCTCATCGATTCCGTACCTCTTATCCTAAAAACTCTGCTTCCAGAGTTATTGAGTCTCCGTCGTGCCCGTCAGGGTAGTTCCGCTCACCCTAATGCCCAGGTCACCCCAGTCACCGGGCGTCTTGCCGTCCGCTCGGTAAAAGTTGACGATCATCGAGCCAGGCTCCATGGTGAACGTAACCGTGTGATTTGTTTTATCCGCCGTCACACCATGGTTGGTCTCGAAGAACGGATCGATCTCCACGTTCTCCCCCCACGTGAGCGTGACGTTTGCCGGTGCGCCCGTAACCGTCACACGGTAGTTGTACGCAGCGTAATCAGCAAACTTGCCAGCCTCATCAACCAGCGCGCCCTCAACCGCAGCGGTTTTGACCTCGGCCTTCTTTGACGGCACGACTTTCGCCGCCAGACAGGTGAGCTCGGTGCCGGGGCTCTCCTTCGAAACAACCATGGCCTTAATCACAAAGTAGGCATGTCCCAACTTGTCCTCAGGAAAGGTCACGGTGTAATCGTTCTTGGTAGGCTGATTCTCCGGAAGCTTGACGTTTCCGGCGGGTTGGGGCGCATAGCTCCACGTGGCACCATCGAGCCCATACCCCTCGACCGTCAAGGTATACGTCACGTTTTTATCGTTGCAGAAGTTGCTGTTGCTCAGCAAATAGTTATAGATGCTAAAGGTGAAGCTGCACTGCTTGTTGTTGGGATATACCGTAACAGAGCGCTGGGCGCGGTCGAGCTCGTCGTTGCCAGGCGCACTCATATAGCCCGTGAGCAGGTCGCTCGCAAACAGGCTCTGCGCGGTGCCCGTTGCGGCGACGGACTTTAGAAATCCGTTGGCGGTGTAGGCGGAATAGGTAAAGTAACCACCCGTCACGAGCGCCACGGCGCAAGCAAGTGCGATTGCTGCCACAACCAGCTTATTCTTGGCTAGGCTCTTGCTTTTTGCCAGCTGCTCGCGCTCGGCATCCTGCTGCTTCTCTCGCTTCTCCATGTGCGCCCCCTCTCCTACTTACCGCTCGTGTTGCGCGCGATCAGGTAGATCACATCGGTCTCTTTGGCGCTCTCGTCCCACGAAAGCTTGATGATAAAGTTGAGCGTGTCATTGTCAGTCGAGCCGTCGAGCGTCTTAGCGTTGAGTTCGCTCTTGCCGAATTTCTTGTATCGGTAGAGCGGGCGCGCGTTGCGCTGGACGTTTTGATAGTCCTTGAACGTAGGGTCGCTTGCGCCCTCGCCCGGCACGGCTGCCAGACCGTCGTTCTCCTTGTTGATATATTCGAAGCTCGTAAGCAGGTTCTCTCCGGTTGCTTTCCAGCTATAAGATTTGCCGTCTGCGGTACCGCTCACGTCGGGCGTCTGGAGCGCAGACGTGTTCTCGGCTCTGTACAGCTCAATAGTGAGACCTGTAATGTTGGTCGTATTCGCGAGTTGCAGCTCAAAACCGTCACCGCCCGTTTGCACGCAAAACGCGCGCTTGAGCGTCACCGTGTTGCCAGTCTTGGTATCGCCGTATTCGGGGTTGTAGCTCAGGTCGATCTGCTCTGTTGCCGTAGCGTTGGGGCCCAGCACTTTGAGCTCTGCCGGCTCCTTGATCTTGCCGACGGTGGAGCCGCGATTGGCATCGACGAACCATCCGAGCGTCAATCCCAGCAACACGAGAAGCACGGTAAGCAAGCCCATGATGGCAAGGGATTCGCGACGGTGGCCGCTCACCCAAGCCTTGATACGCTCGATGCGGCCAGCCGGACGCGCTTCGCCGTGCGAGCCGAACCCGTTGCCGCCGGGGTTTGCCGCTCCTTCGTTGTGTTTGATATCGCCCTGCTCGCGGGCATTAAGCTGCTCGTCCATTTATTTATCCGCCTCCTTGGCGGTAAAGCGCACGCGAATGTACTTGACGTTCTTGCCGATAATCTCGTCGGCGTTGTTGTAATAATTGGCGCAGGTTTCCACATCCGCAGAGGACATGCCGGCTCCGACAGGCGGAACCGCGCTAGGCGCCTGACCTGGCACGCTCGTGCTATCGGCGCGGAAATAGCACGCGTGGTTATTGTTGATGTCGCCGACGAGGGTCGTGTATCCCCCCTCGTCGCCTGTGTTAGCGAAAAGGTTGCCACCGTAGCCGGCGTTGCCCGTGCGAACATAGCTCTTGAACTGCTCCGGCCAAATCCAGTAGAGGGTTTTGGTGACGGTTTCGGTCGTATTGTTTGAGCCCTCAGCACGAAAGCTCTTCGCCGGAATGGTAAAGCTCTGTGTGATGACGGTGACGCTCGCTCCGTCCTGGGTCACCGTGGTTGTCGTGGGAACCAGCGGATTGGAGTAAAAGCCAGAGGTGTCTTTGCCCTGGAAAACCAAGATATGGCCGCGCACCAGATTTTTAAGCGAGTTGATGATCTCTTCATTTTTCGATGCGTCCGTAGCAGTGCCGTCCGTGCCCGCAACGCTCGTCTGGACAGAAATCTCCCAGGTCATCTCCACCGTAATATCGTGCAGGTCGTTGCAGAGCGGCTTGACGTTGAGCTGAAGCTGGCCCGCCGACCCCGGAGAAAGACTGCCATCGGCACTCATGTTATTGAGGTTGAAAAGATTGTTCACGGCAAGGCTTGTACTGTCCGACGCGTAGTTGTCCTGGGCGTCGTACTTACCTGCTGTGCCGCCCTGCGTTCCCGAGAGCACAAACCGTGGGCCCTTCGCCCCGATCGTACTCCCCGTGGCACTCACTCGGTTATTCGCGGCAAACCAGGCCAGGCATGCAAAGATGGCAACGATGGCGGCCAGCACAAACAGACCGCTCACCAGGAAATCCTTCCAGAAATCCTTGAGGGTCCGCACATGCTCGTCGGCAGCTTGGCGGTACTCGGCCGCCGTCTTGTGCTGCTGGAGCTCGCTATGTCGGTCCATGCCACTCATCGTTTGCGTTTGCCCTGCTAGCGGGCGTGCCATCCTTTCCGCTCGGTCGCGTTTATCCGTTGTTCGCAGGTAGAGAATTCAGGCAGAATACAACACCGTACGATAAGGTAAAAGAATAGCATTGACCTGCGGCTTGCTCCACAACGCAAGCCTTAATGATGTCTTAAAGATTACGAACAGCAGCCACGCCCATATGCCAAGGACTTGGTGCAAACTAATCTGCCCCCTGCACCAAAACCGGGGTGGGGCCCGCTGTTCTTGCAGGCCCCACCCCGGTTGATGGTCTATGTGCGCAGGGACGCAGTCGGGCGGGGCGGATCCGTGCTACCGCCCCGCCTGGCCGCGAAGTTAACTACAGCTCGTTGGCCGCGTGATACGCCGTGCGAATGGCGCTCGCGATGTCGGCGGTGCGCTCGCCCGAGCAGTCGCCCACGCAGGTCACGGGCGCCGTCACGCCGTCCAGGTCAAACGCGTTGGCCTTGGAGCCCACGGCCATCACCACGTAATCGCAGGCGATCTTCACCGGCTCCTCGGCGCCATCCTCGGTGGTGCGAACAGCCTCCACGCCCTCGTCGGTAATGGCGGTCAGGCGGGTCTTCACGTGCTGCTCCACATTGTGCTCGGCAAAGTCGCTCATAATCAGCGGCAGAATGGTCTCGGACTCGCCCGCGGCAATCTTGTCGAGCATCTCCACGATCGCCACCTCGCAGCCGTGCTGCAGCAGGTACTCGGCAGTCTCGGTGCCCACCAGGCCACCGCCAATGACGGCGACGCGCCCGCTGAGCTCCACCTTGCCGGCCAGCACGTCCCAGCTCGAGACGACCTTCTCCGAGTCGGCGCCCGGAACGGGGATGACCACGTCGTGCGCGCCCACGGCCACAATCGCGGCGTCGGCGGCGTTGAGGTCCTCAGCGGTAGCGGCATGGTTGAGCTCAACCTTCACGCCCAGGCCAGGCAGAATCTTCTCGTAGTACTCGACGGAGCGCATAATCTCGTCCTTGCGCGGAGGCGCAGCAGCCAGCACAATCTGGCCGCCCAGATGATCGCTCGCCTCGTAGACAGTCACGTCGTAGCCGCGCTTGGCCGCCACGCGCGCGGCCTCCAGGCCGGCGATGCCGCCGCCCACCACGGCGATCTTCTTGTCGCCCTCGCCCGGCTTGATGGCGATGGTCGCCTCGTCACCGTTCTCGGCATTAAGCACGCACGAGATGTACTTGCGGTTTTGAATCGCGTCGACGCAGCCCTTGTTGCAGTTGAGGCACTCGCGAATGGGTTCGCCCGTCGCGGCCTTCAGCGCAATGTCGGGGTCGCACATGAGCGAGCGGCCATAGGCGATGATGTCGGCCGAGCCATCCTCCAAGATCTTCTCGCCCGCCTCGACCGAAACAACGCGGCCGACGGTTGCCACCGGCACGGAGACCAGGGCCTTAACGCGCTCGGCCACAGGCAGCGTCCAGTTGTAGGGCATGGCGCCCATGGGCGGAATGGTGTCGCCCATGTTGCCGGTGTGGTTTGCCTGCGCGACCTGGATCATATCGATACCGGCGCCCTCGAGCAGCTTGGCGAACTCGCAGGCCTCGTCGGGCAGCAAGCCGCCCTTGCCGCGCGACGTGCCGTCGGGGTTCTCCATGATCACGGGGAGCTTGTACTCCACCATCAGCTCCGGCGCGGCCTCCTTAATGGCCGCGACGACCTCCAGCGCATAACGAACGCGGTTCTCGAACGAGCCACCGTACTCGTCCGTGCGCTTGTTGAGGATCGCGGAGCACAGCGAGCCCACCAGACGGTCGCCGTGGACCTCGATGGCGTCGATGCCAGCCTGCTGCGCGCGGGCGGCCGAGGCGGCGATGGCCTCTTTGATCTGGGTGAGCTGCTCTACGCTCGCCTCATTCACAAAGTGCTGCATATCGTGGTGCAGCTTGGCGTAGGCCTGCTTGCGGATCTCGTTGGACTCGGCCATCTTGGCGGCGAAGGTCTCCTCGTCGCCGGCGGCCTTGGCCTCCTGCGCGGCCTTGGCGGCGGCCATGGAGCCCATGACCATGCGGCCGACGCCGGGCACGTCGTACTCGGGGTGGAACAGCTGCAGCGCGACCTTGGCGCCGTGCTTGTGGACGGCGTCGGCCAGGGCCTTAAACGTGGGGATCTGGGCGTCGGTTGCCAGCTTGGGCGTGGGGCTCGCGGTCATAACGGGAGCGACATCGCCGATGACGATGTAGCTCACGCCGCCACGGGCCAGGCGCTCGTAAAAAGCCAGGCTGCGCTCGCCAATGGAACCGTCGCGCTCCTCGTAGCCGGTGGTCAGCGGCGGGAACATAATGCGGTTTTTGAGCTCAAGGGGGCCAACCGTAATGGGCTGGAGCAGCTTGGATGCAGGTGCGGTCATGGATATTCCTCTCTTGTAGGCGCGGCGGCGATGATGCCGCGTAGTTGTCTAGAGGATATGACAAGGGAGCACAGTGGCGCAACGGAAATCGGCGAATATCAGGTGGCGGCGGGTGGATGGGGATGGGCGGGGCGGCCCGTCGGTTTGTCTCAATCTGTAACAGTTACGCGGCAAAATCGGGTCTTACTGTTACAGATCGAGACAAACCAAACCCGCCTGCTAGAAAATCTCAATCTGTAACAACAACTCGGTAAAATCCGTCCCTCGTGTTACAGATTGAGACAAACGCGACTCAACCCACCGGTATATCTCGTTCTGTAACACCTAGCCGCCCAAATCGGGTCTAGATGTTACAGATCGAGATTTTGTTTGAGAGGCCGAGAATTGGACCGAAAACACGGTCCCGGAATAACAAAAAAGCTCGCCGGCTAAGCCGACGAGCTGCAAGTTCTTGGTCGCGGGGGCAGGATTTGAACCTACGACCTCCGGGTTATGAGCCCGGCGAGCTACCAGACTGCTCCACCCCGCAATGTCTGGGCGCCTCATGTGCGCAAGAAAGAATATTACGTGGGAGTTCGGTAAACGGCAAGGAAAATCTCGTAGAGCATAATTCCTTCATATTTAAAACCCCTCAGCCCATATCGCCGTGAACGAATCGCAGCCGAGCGCCGCCGACGGCGCGTATACAATGGTGCGCGTCCTTTTATGCCAACACTGGGAGTAGACATGCTGCTCGCTATCGATATGGGAAACACGCAGACGGCCATGGGCCTGTTTGACGGAGACGAGCTGGTGCAGTCGTGGCGCATGCCCACCGACCGCTCCTATACCGCCGACGAGATCCACGTGCGCCTGATGGGTTTCTTTAAGATGTACGACCTCTCGCTCGGCGCGGTCGACGCGATCGCCTTTGCCGGCGTGGTGCCACAGCTCTCGCGCGAGTGGCACGCCGTGGCCGACCGCATCGCGGCAGACGCCATCGTTATCGGGCCGCAGACGGTCGCGGTGACCAAGCTGCGCGCGGCGCGTCCCCAGGCCGTAGGTGCCGACCGCGTCGCCAACGCCGTTGCGGCCGAGACTTTCTACGGCGCGCCGGCGATCGTGGTGGACTTTGGCACCGCGACCAATATCGACGTTATCGACGAGGACGGCTATTACATTGGCGGAGCGATCGCGCCGGGCATCCGCATCTCCATGGACACGCTTGCCGCCCGTGCCGCCAAGCTCGCCAGCGTGCCGCTCGAGGCGCCCGAGCACGCCATCGGCCGCGACACCGAGGAATGCATCAAGGTCGGCGCCGTGATGGGCGCCGCCGCCATGGCCGAAGGCCTGGTCGCTCGCATGAAGCGCGAGCTGGGCCGCGAGGACGCCACCGTTATCGCCACGGGCGGTCTCGCCGGCATCGTCGCCGATTCGACCGATGCCTTCGACGTGGTCGATGGACAGCTCACCATCAAGGGCATCTGCGAAATCTACCGCCGCATGCAGGAGCTGGGGTAAGACAGGGGCTAAAGTCGAGCGCGACACAAGCGCGAGCAGCGGACCAGGCAACGCGGCGGCCCTATTCCTCAAAATCGAAAATTTTTCGGTTTTGAGGAATAGGGCTTTCTGCTACGCCTCGCCGCAAAGCCACCTCGCCAGGTCCACTATCTGCACCCCATCGCGATCCGTAGTCTCGTGATGCGTGCGGGCGAGAATCATCTTGGGATACGCGTCGGCAATGCTCAAGAGCGGCGAGATTTCCCGCTCAAACGTCTTGTCCGAGCTAATGTCATCGCTCACCTGGATATAGAGCTTCTCGCTTCGCCTGATAGCTACAAAGTCAATTTCCTTTTTATAGAGCACGCCGACGTACACTTCGTATCCGCGCCGCAGCAGCTCGATTGCCACCATGTTCTCGTATACGCGTCCCCAATCCATATCGCGCGTGCCAAGCAGCGCATATTTAAACGCATGGTCCGCCAGATAGTACTTCTCGCCGCTCTTGAGGTATTTCTTGCCGCGAATGTCATACCGGCGAACTTTATAGAAGGCAAATGCATCGCACAGATACCCCATATATGTGCCCACCGTCTTGTTCGTGATTTTTAGCCCATCCGCATTCAAGCTATCCGTCATATTGCGAGCCGATGTAATGTTGGAAACGCTGTCCATCACGTAGTCGGCAATACGCAGCAGCGCCGATTCGTTTCTGACGTTATGCCGCTGCACGATATCCCTCACGATCAACGTCTTAAAAACGTTGGAGAGGTATTGATAGCGCTGCTCTTGCGTTCGGTAAGGATACGAACCGGACATGCCGCCGGCGTGTGCGTATTCATCAAAATCATGATCGACCTCGTCCTTGCCGTCGTAAGAGCGATACTCCTCAAACGAGAACGGAAACACCTCGATTTCGAACGTGCGCCCCGTAAAGAGCGTCGACAGGTCGCTCGATAGCAAAAATGCGTTTGACCCCGTAATAAAGATGTCATACTGCTCGGATGCGTGAAGGCTGTTGATTGCGCGCTCAAAGCCGCTACACATCTGAACCTCATCGATAAGCAGGAAGTTTTGCGTGCCGGACACCCGACGCTCTTTTACATAAGCAAGCAAAGCGTGATATTCGAGCAGGTCCTCGAACTCATCGAGGTTGTAGTTGATATGAATGACATTTGAATCAGACAGGTTGGTCTCCACGTAATCGCGGAGGGACTCGAGCAGCTTGGATTTTCCGCTGCGCCGGATGCCCGTGATGACCTTGATGTCGGGCACACCGATAAGACTCGTCAGCGTATCCATATACGACGTCCTATTGATGAGCTTCATTGGCATCCTCCCTACACCCGATGTTTGCTATTCCTCAAAATCGAAATTTTTTCAGCTTTGAGGAATAGCATGTGCATCGAATATACCTTGCCAAATGACAATCTGCTTTGTTCCTATTCCTCAAAACCGAAAATTTTTCAGTTTTGAGGAATAGGCTGCTGGCGGTTCATCCCCCAAACAGGCGAAAACCCTCCCCGGCGCGTGCCGAGAAGGGCTTTGTTGTCATCGTTATCTTTGAGCGCTGGCGTCCCGCGCTACAGGCCACGAATGCGCACGGCCTCGGGCGGAAACTCTTGCTCGCCGGCATCGGTCTTGATGGTCGCACGGCCCCAGATGTCCAGGCCCGCAAACACACCGACCGCAAGCGGCAAACCGCTGGGCGACACCGCCGCGACCTGACGACCCAGCAGTGGCACCATGTCAAAGTACTCGCCCAGCACCGGAGCCAGCGGGCCGGCGGCGCCCTGCGGCGTGTTGGCGGCAACTGCCCAGGTGTCCACGCGGACCAGCACGGCGGCGGCCAATGCCTCGATCAGCGCCTCGTCGGCCATATCCACGCCGAGCTCGCCCAGCGCCGCACGCTCAACATCCACCGTCACCGCGGCAAACATACCCGCGGCACCGGCACCACCGTTGACGGCAACATGCGCGAGCGACGTCTCAAACGCAGGCGCGCCGCACACAATATCGCTCGGCCACTGAATGCCCACCTTGCCGGCAAGGCCCAGCCCCGGTGCCGCAGCCGTTCCCACGAGCGCGTCCATCATGCCCATCGCGGCCACAAACGGCAGGCCGTGGAAGGCATGCATGTTCACGTCGGGGCGCACAACCAGCGAAAACGTCAACGACGCCTCGCCCACGCTCCAAGCGCACCAACCCGCGGACGCACCCTCGCGACCCGCGTCGCGCGCGGCGTCAAGCTCGGTGCCAGCGGCAACAGTATTCATCTCGATCATCTACATGCGCCCCAATTCGCCCACGATATGGCCCACGCGGTCCTCGGGCTCCTTGACCTCGACGCCGTTGTAGCGGAAGAACCGCGCCGGATCGTGCATCAGATCCTCGAGCGGCACCAGCACAAAGTCGCGCTCGCCGATCAGCGGATGCGGCAGGCGCAGCTTTTTGCCGCCGTGGGTCTCGCCGTCCATCCACAGCAGATCCAGGTCGATGGTGCGCGGGCCGTTGGCCTTGGCCTTTTTGGAACGGTCGCGGCCCAGCTCGGCCTCGATCTTCATGAGCTCGTCGAGCAGCACCAACGGCGCCAGCTCGGTCTTGATCTCGATGACGGCGTTGGCAAACGCGTCCTGGCGCATCTCGTAGGCCGGCTCGCTCTCGTAGATCTTGGAGGAGTTGGACACGCAGGTGAGTGGAATCTCGGCGATCATGTCGCGTGCGGCGCGGATGTTGTCACAGCGATGCCCCAGGTTGGAGCCCACGGCCACAAACGCGCGGCGCGGCTGCGGCTTGGCAACTGCCCAGTAGCCGTTCAGGAACTGCGCAAAACCCGCGGCGTCGTGCACGCGCACGATGTTGGCACCGGCCTGGATGGCGCCCAGGCACACGCCAAACGTAGCGGCATCGCGCTCGGCGGCCTCGGTCACGCCCGAGACGGCGCCCACAAAGCGCTTGCGCGACACGGCGCACATGAGCGGATAGCCCAGTGACGCCATCTTGGCAGTCTCGCGCTGGATGACGATGCCCTCGTTAGCCGACTTACCAAAGCCCGGGCCAGGATCGATGCAGATGCGGTCGCGCGACACGCCGGCATGGATGAGCGTGCGGGCTTGGTCAGACAGAAAGCCCATGACGCGGCGCATGATGGGCGCCGAATCGGGCAGGGTGAAGCGGCGGAGCTGCGAGGTGGGCACGTAGGCTTCCTCGCGGCGGGCGCTGCGGCGCATCATGGCGGCCAGGCGGTCATTGGACTCCGATGCGGCCTCGGTG
>UQMW01000028.1 GCA_900542275.1 uncultured Collinsella sp. | reverse complement strand
TTGTCATTCAAAGATGACGGCATGACCAGAAGGTCTATGCCGTCCTCCTTTCATGCCAATTTGTTCGCTCTGGTGCCCGCTCGCTGTCCGTCCTCTACCTGCGGCGTTGCCATGGTAGTCATTGGGGCGGCACTTGGGGACGTTCCTTTTCTGCCGGCAGTTGGGGACACTCCTTGCGCCAGCGTTGCATCGAATGCTCGGGAAAATACGAGCCGGTATTTGGCCGAATAGCGGGTCACGGTTTCCGGATGGCGTGGGTTGCGGAAAGTGCGACCCGGAATATTGCTCTGAAACGGGATGCCGTTTCCCCGACAAGGCTCAACCGGAAAGCGCATCCCATTCTGAGGCGGCAAAACGGGATGCGCTTTCCGCGCGACAGAATCTATCCAGCCGTGTTGAGCGACAGCCCCGCTACTCGCCCAGAATCAGCGCCGAGAGCTCGTCTTGGGTGTCCACCACGTAGTCGGCGCCGGCGGACTCCAGCTCTGCGCGGCCGCGGAAGCCCCAGCTGACACCGGCGCTCTTGAGGCCGGCATTGTGACCGGTCAGGACGTCGACATTGGAATCGCCCACATAGAGTGTGGTTGCCGGGTCGGCGCCTAGCTCTTTCATCACATGCAGCGTAACAGGCGCCTCGGGCTTGGGAGGAAGCGCATCGACGCGGCCCTGCACCAGCGCAAAGCGCTCGGAACCAAAGTATTTCTCGATAAGCGGAGCGGCCGAGACGTGGTCCTTGTTAGTGAGCACGGCAAGCTGCACGCCCGCGGCGCGCAGGCGGTCGAGCATCTCGATCGTGCCGGCGTACGGTGCGGTGTGGTCCTCCTTGTGCTCGCCGTAGTAAGCCCTAAACTCGGCAAGCGTCTGCTCAAACATACGGCTGTCGCCCGCGTACTCGGCGGGCATAAAGCGCTCAACCAGCTTGAGCATGCCGTTTCCCACCTTGTAACGGTACTCGTCAACGGCAAACGTGGGCCAGCCGTGCGTCTCGCAGGTATGGTTGCCGGCGGCCGCCAGGTCCTCGAGCGTGTTGAGGATGGTGCCGTCAAGGTCAAAGATCACGGTGGAAAAAGCTGCTGCCATGAAAGCTCCCGTCATTGGGTTTAAAACGCACCTCATAATACTGGGCTTACGCGTCTGGCGTGGCTGGAATCTGAACATCTCCAGGGATATCAAGCCACATCGCGCCAGCCGTGCAATTCCGCCCTAGTAAATTCTCGGCAGCTGCTCTCCCACGAGCATGTCGAGGATGCGGGTCGAGCCTTTATCCGATATCGTGCGTAAACGCAGCCAGAAACTCTTCGAAGGTGTCGGTCTGCATGAGCCTCATCGTGGTCTCTACCGAGGAGAACACTTCGATAATCAGGTCGAGCACATCTCTAAAGAGCCCCATGTCTTCCTGCGCGGTACCTATAAGCAGCACAAATCGCACGTCGTGGCGTCCCCAAGGAATCGGGGCGTCATTGTGGACCACGGCAATAAACGAGCGCTTGGGATACACCGAGATCGCATGGGGTATGGCAAGGCAGTCAGTAAACGCTGTCGATGAGACGTTCTCGCGCAGATGCACGTTGGCGATAAATTCGGGCGTTACGAGCTCCTGAGCAGCCAAAAGCTCTCCCATTCGGTCGATGCAGCTTGTGGCGTCAACCGCGTCTATGTTGCGTATAAATAGCTCCGGCCGCAGCAGGTGCCCCAAAAGGCCCTGAGCGTAGAGGCGCCGTCGCCGCTCTTGGATGGCACAAAGCCGGTCGCGGATCTTTCGCACGTTCTGTTTAGTGAGGATGGGCCCGATCAAGATCTTGGTGCTACCGCCACAAACCGGCACGTCGACCGTAGTGACCACCACATCGCTCTCGGGAGGATCGGCCAGGTAGCTATCACAGCTTCTCACGGCAACAACGCTGATGTCGTCTCCAAACTCGGCCTTAAGGTCGTCGACAAGCCTGCGCGCAAAGTCGTGATACTCCTCGATGATGACCGTGCAGGTGATGGCGCCGTCGGGTGCGGAGAACTTCTCAAAATAGGCGCCGATATGAAAGGCGATAAACGCGATTTCGTTTTCGCCCACCTCAATATCCATGGCGGTGGAGAAGCGGTGGGCGATATAGACCGCCATGTCGTAGACCGGTGCGTACTCGCTTTTGATCTGCGCAGCGAGCGGGTTGGGGTAGCTTACGTGGTAGACGGCTCGTTGGTAGGCGTTAAACATATGCAGGACGAGCTGCAGGCGCATGGGCTCGTCGATAAAGCGCGGTAGGTTGTAGCGCTTGCCGCACTCGTCGAGAATCCCCAGAACCATGTCTACAAAATCGCGGTCAATGATGCTTGAGAGCTTCTCGCGGTTGAGCTCGTCAAAATCGCAACGTTCGACGGAAAGCGCCAAAAGCAGCAGGATTTGCTGAAAATCGGCGCGTGGGATGGCGCAACCAAACTCCTTCTCAAAGTAGGCGGCGATGCGCTGGGCGCAGCGTACGATCTGCTCGCGCTGCCCGAGTTGTGCCACTAGGCCGTCTGCATCGATGGGGCCGTCCACCTCGCTGAGCTCGTTGTTCGAGGTGAGCCTGATGATGATCACTAACAGGTGCACGAGCAGGTTGGAGAGCGCGTAGTCGTTGATAAATAAATCCGAGCGCTGGCAGATCGCGACCAAGCTCGAGAGGGTTGCCTGCACGTCAAAGTCGGGAAACATGTTTTCGAGCGTTTTGGTTGAGGTGAAATAGCCATAGGAGTTGTGGGTTGCTATGTGGCCGAGAAGCTTGCGCTTGTCGGCCTCTCGCCCCGTGAGTGTCATGCGGTAGTCGTGTGTCTCGACATTGAGGCCGAACTGCCGCACGAGTGCGCGCACCTGCGGCATCACGGAGCTCTGAAACGTGCTCTCGCTGATAAAGAGCTCATCGGCGATATCAAAGACGGAGAGTCCATCGCATGCGTTGACAAGGCGGGAGATAGTAAAGTCGCGCCTGGAGTCCGCGTTCGCGGGGAGGGTATTGACACCTTCGCAAGGACTAGCGGAAGCGCTGGCGGCAGCCGGCGCCGCCGTGGCAAGGCGATAGCCCTCTTTAGACGATTCGATATGTCGCGTACCGGTCTCGTTGACCTCTGCAACATAGTTGCGGATGCTTCGCTCACTCGCGCCCAAAAGGCCGGCAAGCATCGAGGAAGACACCCATGAGCTGCTGTTTTCGAGCACGTCGATCATGCGGTTGATGCGGTTCTGCTTGGCGCTCGCCATGGCTTTCCTCCAAGAGATGAACGGCAGACAGGGTGTACCGCCCCATGGTATCTCAGGTTAAGAAAGGGTGTCTTTTCCAATTTGCCGCCCAAGCGGAAAATCGCCCGGCTTGCCGCGCGGGCGGAAAATCTGCCGCCTTGCCGCTATGCGGCAAAAAGTCGGTTGGCGGCAAGAGCCCTCCGCCGCGTATAGTGCAGTCACGGTCAAGGGCGGCCGGGTCGACACGGGCGCCCAAGAACACAGCGGGGATCGCAGCGGCATCGGAGCTGCCTCGAGCCCGCTTATTGGGAAAGGAGTACCCCATGGCAGATGAGAACGGCACCGTTCGCATTCTCCTCGCTTGCGGCATCGGTGCCTCGACCGGCTTTATGGCGGCAGGCATGCGCAAGGTCGCAAAGTCCAAGGGTCTTGACTGCACCATCAAGGCAGTCAGTAAGTCTGAGATTATGGACTACGCCGACAAGATCGACGTCCTCCTGCTCGGTCCGCACTTCGCCTCCGAGGTGCCCGAGATCCAGTCTCAAGTGGCATCTCACGGCGTGAAGGTCATGGCCATCGACCCCGACTATTACGCGGCGCTCGACGGCGAGAGCATCCTCGAGGATGCCTACGACCTGCTTGACGAAGACTAGGAGGGGACAACATGCTGCAAAAGTTCATGGAAGCGATCCAGGCGTGGATCACCGAGCATGTCGTCCCCGTGATGAACAAGCTTACCTCAACCTACTGGTTTGGCGTTATCTCCGACGCAGTTCTCTACATCGTCCCCTTCTCCATGGTCTCGGCCATCCCGAGCCTGTGGAACATTATCCGTCGCTTTGTCCCGGCCCTGCCCGACCTGTCGCCGCTCACTACGTTCTCGTTTGGCCTCGTGGGCATGTTCATGGCGTTTATCATCCCGCATAACGTTGCGGTCAAGGAAGATCGCAAAGACCGCAGCATGATTGCCGGTTTTACCGGTATAGGCGCTTTTATGCTGTGCATGAACCCCACCATCACCGATCAGGGCTATGTCTTCCAGATGGCCAAGTTTGGCGCGGGTGGCATGTTCACCGCGATGGTCGTGGGATTTGTCGTTGGCTTTATCTACAAGCGCATGGCGCGCATGACGTTCTTTTCCGACGACAGCCTCGTGCCCGACTTCGTCAAGAACTGGTTCGATAACATCATTGCGGTGCTGCTGTCGCTTTTTGTGGCTTGGCTCTTTACCAACATGCTCCAGGTCGACGTTTTTAGCGCGGTCGCGATCATCCTTTCGCCCGTTACCGGCTTTGCCCAGACGCTGCCCGGCACCATCGCCATCCCGCTTGTCATGGACACCTTCTACTTCTTTGGCATCTCCGGCTGGGTGTTCTCGCCGATCCAGCAGTCCATCCAAAAGTCTGCTCTTGCCGAGAACATGGCCGCCTATGCCGCAGGCCTCGCTCCCACTAACATTAACGCGTACGGCATTACTCGCTACATCATGATCGGCGGCGAGGGCGCAACGCTTCCGTTGGCCTTCTACATGCTCTTTGCCAAGTCCAAGAAGAACAAGACGCTCGGCCGTGCAACGATTATTCCGTCGCTGTTCAACATTAACGAGCCGCTGGTCTTCTCCACGATCGTCGCCAACCCCTTTATGTTCATCCCCATGGTGCTGCAGTCTATCCTGCTGTCTGCCAACGCCTACCTCTGGATGAGCATGGGCTGGGCGAGCCTGCACGTCGAGAATTTCGATATGAACTTCCTGCCCAATGCGGTCTCGGCGTTCTTTATGTCGGGCGGAGACGTGCGCAATATCGCACTTGTCTGCGTCAACCTGCTGATCGCCGCGATTCTGTGGTTCCCGTTCTTTAAGGCTGCCGATAACTACCAGTGCAAGATCGAGGAAGAGCAGGCTGCCGAGAAGGCTGCAAAGAAAGCGGCCAAGAAGGCTGCCAAGGAAGCCGCCAAGGCCGCTGCCGCAGCTGCTGTCGAGTAAACCTCTACGGGCGACTCAGAGTTCGTCGCCTAGTTGCTACCAGATGTTTCAGTACCGGCCGTGGAGGCGGCCGGTACCCAAGAATAGGAGGCCATGATGGCTGATGAGACAATCAACGTTCCTGCGGTCGCGATGAACGTCATCATCAACGCTGGCGACGGCCGCGCCTGCATCGACAAGGCGATGGATGCCCTGGCGGAGTTCGATTTCGATGCGGCAGACGCGCATCTTGCCGAGGCTGATGCCAAGATCCTTGAGGCGCACAAAGCGCAGACCGAGATGATCCAGCGCCAGGCGGGCGGCGAGGAGGTCGAGTACTCCCTGCTGTTCGTGCACGCCCAGGATACGCTTATGACCATCAGCGCCGAGCTGCACATGGCCAAGAAGATGATGCCCGTAGTGCGCGCGCTGACCGCCCGCTAACGCGTCTCCCGATTGCGGGTCGCGCCCTGCGGCTCGCATCCCCAACCCAACCAAGAGAGATGAGGACATACCATGATCGACCTTTCTACCTATGACTTTGGTGAGACTTTTCCCGAGGGTTTTCTATGGGGCGGCGCTACCGCTGCCAACCAGATCGAGGGCGCATGGGACGAGGGCGGTCGCGGCCCTGCGGTCTCCGACTATGTGATTCTGCTCGACCGCGAGACCTGCCCCCGCGAGGGCATCGTCGAGGGCGGCCCGCTCAACTCCGTTACGCGACAGTCACTCGCAGCTCGCAAGGCAGACGAGATGGCCTATGATTTTCCCAAACGACGCGGCATCGACTTCTACCACACCTACAAGGAGGACATTGCGCTTTTGGGCGAGATGGGCTTCGGCGTCTTTCGCATGAGCATTTCCTGGAGCCGTATCTTCCCCAACGGCGACGACGCCCTGCCCAACGAGGAGGGTCTGGCCTTCTACGATAAAGTCTTTGACGAGTGCCATAAGCACGGGATCGAGCCCATGGTCACCCTCAACCACTTTGATATGCCGCTTCACCTGGCCGAGGAGTACAACGGCTTTGCGAGCCGTCACGTGGTCGACGCCTTTGAGCACTATGCTGAGACGCTTTTCCGCCGCTACAAGGGCAAGGTCAAGTATTGGATGACCTTCAACGAAATCAACCACGTCTACGCCAACCCCTGCACCTGCTGCGGCGTGATTTGGGACGAGAAAGAAGACGGCTCCAACCCCTATGCCGGCCGTTGGCCCGAGAAGTTCCAGGTCGCTCACAACCAGCTCGTGGCTTCCGCCAAGGCGGTTATCAAACTGCGCGAGATTGACCCCGAGGCTCACATCGGCAACATGCTCTGCCGTCTTGAGAACTACGCTGAGACCTCCAAGCCCGAGGATCAGCTCCAGGTGCTTTTTGAGGACCACTTCAACTGGTTCTTCACCGATATCCAGGCCAAGGGCGAGTACCCCTACTACGTGAAGCGTTTCTTACGCGACTACGGCGTCGATATCAAGATGGAGGACGGCGACCTCGAAACCCTCAAGGCCGGCGTGGTTGACTACATCTCCATCAGCTACTACATGACCTACATCATGCGCTACAAGGGCAAAATTTCCCCCGAGCCGAGCGGCAAGCTGGTTACCGAGATCAAGAACCAATACCTCGAGATGACCGAGTGGGGCTGGCCGATCGATCCCGTGGGATTCCGCATCACGCTCAACCACATCTACGATCGCTACCACCTACCGATCTTCATCGCCGAGAATGGTAACGGCATGACCGAGAACCGCGATGAGAACGGCTTCTGCGACGACGACGCGCACATCGAGTATATGAAGGAGCACGTCGAGCAGATGCACCAGGCGATTCTCGACGGTGTCGACGTCTTTGGTTACGCCTGGTGGGGCCCTATCGACCTGATCAGCTCCGGCACCTCCGAGATGACCAAGCGCTACGGCCAGATCTCGGTCGACCAGGACGACCACGGCAACGGCACCGGCAAACGCGGTAAGAAGAAGAGCTTCTTCTACTATAAGAAACTTATCGCTAGCAATGGTGCCGATACCGCAACCGACAACATCGTGGTGGAGTAAGGAGCAGAGATGGTTTCCAAGACGACGGTCGTCAAGAATCCGAGCGGTATCCACGCGCGTCCTGCGTCGCTGTTTGTGCAGGAGGCAAGCAAGTACGAGAGCTCGATCACCGTTGGCAAGGTGGGCGGAGACGCCAAGGACGCCAAGTCTATCTTGATGGTCATGAGCCTGGGGATGATCTGCGGTTGCGAGATTGTGATTGCGGCCGACGGCGCCGACGAGGCGGCCGCCGTCGATGCCCTCGTGGCGCTTGTCGAGAGTGGCTGCGGGGAGTAGGCGGGCAAAAGCCGCGCCGATGCGCTTTGGGCCACCCAAGGTGGGCTGGCTCCAGAAAGATTGGCCCGCCGGTGCGCGCCGGCGGGCCCTTTGCTTAGGGAGGTTAACGATGACGGCAAGAAACGTTGTCGCTAGGGGCGCGGGGCGCGTTGGGGCGCGTTCGGCGCTTACGACCCTGGGGGTCATGTCACTGATTTATGCGGTGGGCGTTCTACTTATGGATGCGACTGTGGGCGAGCTTACGGGCTCTGCGGCGTCCTCTGCATCGATCGCGTCGATGCTCGTTACCTTGCTGCTCATCGTGGCGTTGATCTTCCTTGAGGTGCGAGCGTATCGGGCGGTGGTGGCCTCGGTGCCCTTTGAGCCTGATATGGGTGACAAGGTGCTGCTAGGTCTTTCGCTCTGGTTTGGCGGCGGCATGCCACTCGGCGTCGCCAATCTGGTTCGCGCCGCGGCGTTAGGAGGTGCCGGCGACGTGCGCCAGATTCTCATGCAGCTGGGCGTGAGCGTCGCGCTCATGCTGCTGACGTATCCAAAGTTCAGAGCGTAGACAACAGCAAAGCTTGAAAATGCAAAGCCCCGCGACCGATTTCAGCCCGGTCGCGGGGCTATTTGATATTTGGGGGAAATGCATTCGTCGATTTACATGCTCTCTGCCGCACGTGTGCCCCGCTCATTTCCAGGGTGAACATTTGGCTCGCTCAATCTTGGGGTGGCAGCGGATCGGGCAGGGCGGGACGACGGCCTGGTGGCGGAGCGAAGCCGCGCCGGCCGGCGCTCGCCCGCTAGCAAATCCTCGGCAGCTGTTCTCCCCCGAGCATGTCGAGGATACGGGTCGAGCCCCAGCCGGTGCGTACGCGCACGGCGGGACGGGCGCCCTCGGCAAGCGGTAGCACGCGGCCGATGATGGCGGCGTTCTCGCCGTAGCGGGCGGCGCGCATGGCGCTCAGCGCGGCATCGGCTTGCTCGGCCGGCACGACGGCAACCATCTTGCCCTCGTTTGCCACCTGCAGCACATCGTAGCCGAGCATTTCGCAGGCGGCCTGCACGTCGGGACGCACGGGCAGGGCATCTTCGTCGACCTCCATGGCAACACCGCTGGCCTGGGCAAACTCGTTGAGCGTGGACGCCAGGCCACCGCGCGTGGGGTCGCGAAAGCAACGCGTGCCGGGCGCTGCGGCCAAAACGTCGGCAATCAGGTGGTTGAGCGGCGCGGCATCGCTTTCGATCGTGCTCGAAAACGCCAGGCCCTCGCGTTGGCTCATGATGGCGATGCCGTGGTCGCCCAGCGTACCCGATACCAGAATGACATCGCCGGGTTGGCAGTTGGCACCGCTGAGCGCCACGCCCGCGGGAACCTCGCCCACGCCGGCGGTATTGATGTAGACGCCGTCGGCCCCGCCGCGCTCGACCACCTTGGTGTCGCCCGTGATTATGGACACGCCCGCCTCACGCGCCGTCTCGGCCATCGTCTGCACAATCTGGCGGAGCTTATCCATGGGATAGCCCTCTTCGAGGATAAATCCGCACGACAGGTAGCGCACGTTGGCGCCCGAGGTCGCGACGTCGTTGACGGTTCCGCACACGGCAAGGCGGCCGATGTTGCCACCGGGGAAGAACTGCGGCGAGACTACAAAGCTGTCGGTCGACATGGCGATGCGCCCGCTCGCGGGCAGCGCGGCGACGCCGGCATCGTTGCCCTCGAGCAGTTCGGGCGACCCAAAGGCATCCAAAAAGACCTCGTCGATGATGCGTTTCATCATCTGACCGCCAGAGCCGTGGCCCAACAGGACGGTGCTATCGGTGACAGTACGGGACATATCGAAAACTCCAATCGTGGGTGGTGCTAGTGTGCGGGTGCGTCCGGGCTAGTTACGGTAGCGGTAGTACGCCGCGCAGCTTCCCTCGGAGCTCACCATGCACGGGCCGACGGGGTGCTCGGGCGTGCAGGTGCGGCCGAACAGAGGGCAGTCGCTCGGCGTAATGGCCCCGCGCAGCACGTCGCCGCAGCGGCACCCACGCGGCTCGACCGTTGCCTCGACGGGCACGTCAAAGCGAGTGCGGGCATCAAAGCGTGAGAACTCGGGGCGGATGGAAAGGCCCGAGTTGGCAATCGGCCCCAGCCCGCGCCATGTGGTATCGCACGGCTCAAACACCTGCTCGACCAGCTGGCGCGCCACGGGGTTGCCGCCTGCGTTGACGCCACGGCGGTAGGCGTTGCCAATCGCGGGCCTGCCCTCGACAACCATCTGGACCAGCATGCAGATACCCTGCAAGATGTCGACCGGTTCAAATCCCGTGACCACGCCCGGGGTATTGAACTCGTCGACCAAAAAGCTAAAGGGCGCCAAGCCCGTGATGGTGGCGACGTGGCCCGGCAGGATGAAGCCGTCGATGGCGGTCTCGGGATCGTTGGCGATGGCGCGCAATGCTGGCGGCGTGGTCTTGTGGGCGCAATAGACCGAAAAGTTCAAAAGCCCGCGCGCCTCGGCCTCCAAGATGACGGCGGCGATGGTGGGCGTTGTGGTCTCAAAGCCCACGCCCATAAAAATGACCGGACGATCGGGGTTTTGCTCGGCAATGTCGAGCGCGTCGAGTGGGGAGTAGACGATGCGGATGTCGCGCCCTGCCGCCTTTTGCGCAGCGAGCGAGGTGGACGATCCGGGCACGCGCATCATGTCGCCAAAGGTGGTGATGATGGCGCCGTCTATGTTGGCGAGCGCGATCGCGTGGTCGATGTCGCGGTTGGCGGTAACGCAGACGGGGCAGCCCGGTCCGCTCAGCAGCTTGAGCCCGGCCGGCATAATGGAGCGAAAGCCATAGCGGCCGATGCTCACGGTGTGCGTGCCGCAGACTTCCATAAGGTTGATGGTGCGGTCGCCGACGAGTTCATGGATGCGTTCGATGAGCTCGCGGGCCAGCTTGGAATCGCGAAATGCCGAAAAGTCGATACCGGAGCGAGCCGGCTGTCCGGCCGCCACTAGTATGCCTCGGCCGGGTTGCTGGCCAGCTGGTCTTCTTCGACTAACTCGGTCATGGTATTAACGAGCTCGAGCGTTTCCTGCGCTTCCTGCTCGTCGACAATCTGGATGCCAAAGCCGGCGTGCACAAGAACATAGTCGCCTACCTGCGCCGTCGGCACGAGTCTCAGCGAAACAGGGCGCTCGATGCCCATCATGTCGACGGTGGCCTTGAGGTCTTCGTCGCGTTTGACTACTTTACCGGGAACGGCAAGGCACATAATGTTCCTCTTTTATACGCTTTGCGCTGGATAGGCGCTGGATAATCCATCGTTTGATGGTAGCGCTCGCGGGGGCTGCGGGCAAACGCGCTACACCTGTGAGACGGCGGCGCACGGGTTGGCCAAACAGCCTATTGCGGTGCGACCTGCGCGAGGTGAGTGCGTGCGACTGCCGCCTGACCGTAGGCGATGCAGCCGTCGTTAACGGGCACGGTTTGGGGAATCAAGACCGTAAGGCCTGCGTCTTTAAGATTGCGGGTGAGGAGCTGAAGCAAAAGTCGGTTCATGAACACGCCGCCCGAGAGCACGACGGTGTCGAGGCCTTCACGGGCGCAGATCTCGTTTGCGATGCGGGCCGATGCGCGTGCGACGGCGTCATGGAAGTCGAGCGCGAGCCTGCCGGCGGGCACGCCGGCCCTGATTCCCTCCAAAAGCGCCTCAAAAAGCGGTCTGGAGTTCAGAGCATGGCAGTCGTCCGGACTGGATGATTCGGTTACGGAAAAGCTTGCCATATTGCCGGTGGGGCAGATACTTTCGCTGCCGAGCGCGCGCCAGGCGGCGGCCTCAAGCTCGATGGCGGGTTCACCCTCGTAGGTCGCCTGGCCGCAAATGCCCAGGATCGCGGCTGCGGCATCAAACAAGCGACCCATGCTGCTGGTGCGCGGGCTGTTGATGCCACGTTCGATCATCGTTGCCGTCACGCTCCGTGTTTGCTCGTCTAGGTCGCCTAAGAGCCGCTCGGCCCCCGGGTGTTCGAGCAGGCCGAGCTCACTGAGCAAGGCGAAGGCGTTGCGGCGGGCGTCACGCACGGAGGCCGCCCCGCCGGGGAGCGCCCAGGTGCGCAAATGCGCGGCGCGCTCAAAGCCGCCAAGGCTGGCAACAAGAAACTCGCCGCCCCAAATGGTCCCATCGGTGCCGGCGCCGGTGCCGTCAAAGGCGATGCCAAGGACGCGCGCGTCGGTTGTAAGCTGGCCCGCGGCGATAGCCTCGGCCATTACGCTCGCGACATGCGCATGATGGTGCTGCACCTCGACGAGCGGCAGATTGCATTTCCGCGCCTGCTCGCGCGCCCACTGGCTCGATAGATAGCTGGGGTGCAAATCGCAGGCCAAGGCGGCGGGTGCCAAGTCAAAGAGATCTTCCAAGCGCGTGCGCGCGGCGTTCCAGGCATCGAAGGTCCCGCCGTTTTCAACATCGCCGATATGCTGCGACACAAAACAGGTTGCCTCGCCGTTCGTCCTTTCACGCGTGAGCGCAATCGTGGCCTTTTGTTGTGGCCCGCAGGCGAGCACGCAGGACGGAGCGCCGTCGAGCGCCGGCAACGGCAGCGGCTGGGGTGCATATCCGCGAGCGCGGCGAACGGGCATAACGGCGCCGTTCGCCTCTCGCACTACGGAGTCGTCGTAGCGCGAGAGAATCGCGCGGTCGTTACCGAGCAACGCGTCGGCGATGCCGGCGGCAACGAGGTGTTCCCAGGCAAGGTCGTCGTCGGTCTCGATGGGTTCTTCGCTCAGGTTTCCGCTGGTCATGACGAGCGCGTGCATACCGCGGGCTTCTGCCGCGGCAAGCAACAGATGCTGAAGCGGGGTGTAGGGGAGCATAACACCGAGCTCGGGAAGGTCGTGTGCGACGGACAGCGCGAGCGCGAGGGCGTTGGGAGAACCGCCGCTCTCGCAAGCGGCACGTCGGCGCAGCAGCACAATGGGGCGAATGCTGCCGGCCAGCAAGCCGCGTTCAACGTCGTTGACATGGCACAGGCGTTCAACGTCGGCAAGGTCGCGCACCATAACGGCAAGCGGCTTGTTGCTGCGGCGTTTGCGGCGGCGAAGCTCGGCTACCGCCTGCTCGTTGGAGGCGTCGCATGCCAAGTGAAATCCGCCCAGACCCTTGATAGCGACGATACTGCCACAGGCCAGCAGCTCAACACAGCGGTCGATAATGGCGTCGCTGGTCTCGCGCGTGGTGCCGACGGCCAGTGACGCGGCGGCTTCGTCCCGCCCATCGCCCACGCCCGCCTCGCGCCACGTAATATGCGGCCCGCAATCAAAGCAGGCATCGGGCTGCGCGTGAAAACGCCGGTCGAGTGGGTCGGCATACTCCTCGGCGCACTCGGGGCACATGGGAAAACAATTCATCGACGTGGCCGCTCGGTCATAAGGCAACGATCGGATGATGGTAAAGCGTGGGCCGCAGTTAGTGCAGTTGATAAAGGGGTAGTGATAGCGTCGGTCGGCGGGATCGAACAACTCGCGCAGGCAATCGTCGCAGGTGGCGATATCGGGCGAGACGAGCGTCGTGTGCGCGGTCTGGTCCTGCGATGCTACGATGCGAAAACCCTCTTCATTGACGGCATCCCAACCGTTGGCTGCCAAGCCCACAACCTCGACGTGCTCTACGCGGGCTGCCGCAGGCGCATGCTCAGAAAGCGCGGCAACAAAAGCATCGAGCGCATCGGCCGGAGCATGCGCCTCGATGTGCACGCCGTCGCCCGCATTGAGCACCCAGCCGCAAATGCCATGCGCCACGGCCTCGCGATACACAAACGGTCGCATGCCAACGCCCTGCACAATGCCCGTTACATGAATATGCACATGCCGCATGCGACACCCCTCATCAAAACCGACCAAAAAGGGACAGGGTTATTTTGGTAGGTAAAACTTCTAAACCTGCCAAAACAAACCTGTCCCTTTTTGGCAGGTGCGCTGCGGAAAATCCCGCTATAGCCCCAGACTTTGCCTGGTGGCGGCGCAGGTGAGCTCGCCGTGCTTAACGCCGCGCAGGCCCAGCAGGCGGTCGGCTAGTTCGTAGACGCGCTCGCCGCGACCCTTGAGTGCCAGGATCTCCAGACAGTTGTGGTGATCAAGATGCACGTGCATGGTCGATACGATCTCGTCGGTGTAGTCGTGCTGCACCTCGTCCAGGCGGCGCGTCAGATCGCCGGTGTGGTGGTCGTAGATCATGGTGAGCGACCCGATAACGTGCTCATCGGGCGTGCGCATTTGCTCTTTGGCGATCGAGGCGCGAATCAAATCGCGCACTGCCTCGGAGCGGTTGGCCACGTCGCCACGGCGTGCGATCTGCTCGTCAAAGCGGCGCAGTAGGTCATCGGGCGCGGTGACCGAAAAACGGACCAGCTCGGAGCCGCCGCCGCAGCGGCAGCTCGCCTCGTCGCCCGTGCCGTTATGGTGGTCGTGCCCGCAGCCGTGCTCGTGTTCGTGTTCGGACACCCTACACCAGCTTTACGGAGCCGACGGAGTTGTGGTCGGCCTCGATGGCTTCCTCGTAGCCCTCGAGCGCGTCATGCGCCTCGTGGAGCGCCGCCATGGCAGCTTCGAGCTTGGCGCCAATGCGCTCCATGTCAAAGTTCTCGGTCGCATGCAGCAACTGATGGCTCCACTCGTGGGCGAGCTCGATGGTGTCGTCGACCTGCTTGACGCTCATGGCAAGCTGGCTCATGTTCATTCCAACATCATGCATGGGAAATCTCCTTTTGTATGGGGCAGTTCAGTGGTTCAGATTTTACTACGCCCGCTCTGCGCGCAGCTGCATAAGAAAACGGGTGCGAGTCTGTGCGACCCGCACCCGTTCACTGGGGGCTGTTTGTGACTACCATACTATCCGTGGTCGCACGCGCCGCACCCAAAAGTCCGGCGAGCGGTGCAAAAGCGCTCATGGACGGCAGGCAGACGGCAACATGTAACAAGCGTATTACAGGTGCTTCTCCAGCAGCGCCTGCAGCCTCGCCTTGGGCAGAGCGCCAACCGAGCGGTCAATCTCCTCGCCGTTCTTAAACACAATCAGCGTGGGGATGCTCATGACGCCATACTTCATGGCCAGGTCCTGGTTGTCGTCGACGTTGCATTTGGCAACGGCAAGCTTGCCCGCCAGCTCATCGGCAACCTCGTCAACGATGGGCGAGAGCGATCGGCAAGGACCGCACCACGGTGCCCAAAAATCGACCAGCACGGGCAGGCTGTCGTTAACGACGGAATCGAAATTCTCGGGGGTAATCTGCTTAATGTCAGCCATGGTGACCTCCATAATGTGACGCGGCTCAGCCGCGTAAAACTCAGTACGACCGTGCTTATACCCAGCCGCCCGCAAAGCAACCACTCGCAGGCGGCTCTTTTATATAATGGTTGGCACGCAAACGATTGGAGAGCGCATGTCCACGTCACAAAGCCAGAAAAAAGAAGCCATCGCCCAGGCGGCTGAGCAGGAGCTCACATCGCTTGCGGTTCGTGGCGTGCGTATCGCGGGCAACGCGTGCTCGCCGATCGTGTTGGTCAAAGGCGATTTGGACGAGGCCGAACGTTTGGGTGGCGAGCTTGCTGCCGGCCCGGATGGCGCGGCGTTGCGCAAGGCGCTTGGGGCCATCGGCTACGCGCCCGAGGATTTTTGCGTGCTGGCAAGCGTCGCCGGCGCAGGCGACGGAGCGGTCGCGGTGGGCGAGACGCTGCCGTGCGAGCTGTTCCGCGAGGCACTTGAGGCCTTGGACCCCGAGGCGGTGCTGCTGCTCGACAACAACGCGGCTGACGCCATGCGCGAGACCTACGCCGATATGCTCGTGGCGATTGATGACTTCGACACCGCCATGCTCAAGCCCGGCCTGGTCGCCCATGTGCAGGGCCGCCGCGTGCTCGCGCTCGATGGCTTTGAGGCGGCGCTGACCGACAAAGCGGCCAAGCAGCGCATGTGGGCCTACATCAAGCAGCTGACCCCGGCGGTCGCTCCACTGTAGCGGATCGGCACCGGCGAGCGATTGCCTGGCGGGCGAGGCGCGCCGCGAGATCGGCGCCGTACTTCTACATCACAGCGCGCAGCTCAAACCGATCGCCGTTAATGCGGAACTGGCAGTTGCCGTTCATGCGCTCCACGGCAAGTTTGATGCTCTTGGTTCCAAAGCCGTGGCCCGCATGCCGGGTCACGGGCATGCCGTCGACCATGCGCGGCGCGCGGTCAAACGTGTTGGAAACTAACAGCAACAGCTGGCCGTCCTCAAGTCGCAGGTCAAGGTCGACGAATCGCTTTCCTTGGGGTGCGGCGCTTGCGGCGGTGATAGCGTTTTCCAAGGCATTTGAGAGCACGCTAAACAGGTCGGCGTCACCTACGTGGACGGTTTCGGGTACGGCGGCGCGCAGGTTGGCGGTAATGCCGTTTCTATTGATATCTGAGTTGAATGACGAAAGCGCGATGTTTACGGTCTCGTTGGCGCAGAAGCGGCGTACGGCGGTGCGGTCGCCGGCTTCGCAGAGCTCATCGATGCGTTTGAGCGCCTCGTCGGTGTGGCCCTCCTCAATTAAAGTGGCCAGGCCGCGTAGGAAGTGGCGCATATCGTGGCGAAGAATCGACAGCTCGCGCCCAGATTGACGCCAAGCCTCGAGCTCTTTGATGGCGGCGCTGTCGCGGGTTTCGAGCATCCAACGCTCTCGCTCGGCGGTTTCCTTTTCTTCGTATTCGCGCAGGTAAACGGCAAGAAACATAAGATAGAAGGCACAGAGCGCAAATGCCAAAAACTCAACTGTCACCACCGAGCCCGAGTGGAACAGCGTGGTGTAGACGTTGGTGGCGTAGTCAAAGATGTAATAGACGAGCGGCAGGATTAAAAGGATGCCCAGCTCGGTGGGGCTTTTAATCGCCAAGCGGGGTCCAATGTCGCCGGCCCAATGCAGCAGGACGGCAAAGACGCCGAGCGTGGTAGCGATGCGTGCCAGATAGTACGCGATCTGAGAATCGGTTGCGGCAAATGCGGCGATGCCCATCCAATTGCTGAACTGGCAGCTCAGATAGGCGCTGGTGACGCCCAACGTCGCGAGTAGCGGACTCAAGTGATAGCGCGCGCATAGGTAGACGGTAAGCGGCAAGTGCACGACGAGCGGATAGACCTGACGGGCAAAAAGCTCTCCGCCAACGACATTGGCGATCGAAAAGGCAGCGCCGGTTGCGGCTCCGACCCCCACCAACTCGAGTGCATGGCGTCGATTGATTTCGATACCGCACAGCGCCGCCGAGGCAAAGACGCCAAAGAGCAGCGTCGTGGCGTGGTGGATTGCCCAAAGGACCATTTCGACCGAGGAGATCATCAGCGCCTCCCGCCCTCAAAGCGCACCGCAAAGTAGGCGTCTTGGAACCCCTGCTTGCTGCTGCGCGACAGCGGAATGCACGCGCCCGAGCGCATGACGATGTCCGTGCGATCGAAGTGGTCGATGTTGCGCAAGTTGACCTGGTAGCTACGGTGGCATTTAAAGAAGGTGGCATTTTGCGCCAAACGGTCCTCGACGCTGCGGAACGACTCGAGTGCCTCGATATCGCGTCCGTCGCGCAGGTGGAAGACCACGTGCTTGTTGCGCGCCTCGGCATATTCGATGTCGGACAGGCGCAGGGCGTGGTAGCCAAAGGACGTTTTGATCACGAGCTCGTCGGTTGCCGCCGGGCGCATGCTCGAAAGTTCGTCGAGTAACTGCGCCAGGCGTTCGTAAGTCACGGGCTTGAGCAGATAGTCGCAGGCGCGGACCTCGTAGGACTCCAGTGCAAACTCGGGCGACGAGGTGAGGAACACCAGGCGCACGGCGGTGTCGGCCTGGCGCAATTCGCGTGCGGTGTCCATGCCGTTGACGAGCGGCATGATCATGTCGAGCAGGATGATGTCGGCGCGCGACGCGGCATGGCGCGCCAGCAGGTCCTCGCCGCGCGTAACGAGCGCAACATCGACCGCCGTGCCCGTCTCGATCGACCAACGGTCGATCATCCGGTGCAGTCTATCTAGAAAAGCGACGTCATCGTCGCAGGCAATAATCTTGAGCATTCTGAGCCCCCTTAGTAGTTCGATTTTGCCACATTGGGCGCGGACCACTCGCGGGGGAGCGCCCGTTCGTGCCTCACGGTGCGCAACTCGCGCCGAGCGGTATTGCGGTGGCGAAAGATGCCTCCTGCGCTATCGAGAGCTCGGCTATCCTCAGCTTGCCAGTTCGAATATGGACTTGCCGCATGGTCGAATCTTTATTTCAACTTTACACCTAGGTTTACAGCTGTCTTGTCAGCTGTAAACCTAGGTGTCATACTAAAGCCCCAAGATTCGCCAAAAGAGAGGGGCCTTGATGGCACAGAGCGCGAACATGGATGCATCGGAGCTTGCACGCGATATCGCGGCCGGCCTAGCATCGGCAACGACGGCAACGGAGCGCGCGGCACTGGTGCCCGCAGAGCTCGTCGAGGCCATTCAGCAACTAAAAGCCCAACGTGACGCGGTAATCCTGGCGCACTACTATGTGGCGCCCGAGGTCCAAGCCGTTGCCGATTACGTCGGCGACAGTTTCTACCTGGCAAAACTCGCCAAGAGCCTGCCGCAGCAGACTATCGTGCTGTGCGGCGTGGAGTTTATGGGCGAGAGTGCCAAGCTGCTCAACCCCACCAAGACCGTGCTGCTGCCCGAGCCGGGCGCGGACTGCCCCATGGCGCACATGGTCAAGCGTGAGACGGTCGACGCGGCGCGCGCCGAGTACGGTGACGACCTTGCCGTGGTCTGCTACGTCAACTCCACGGTCGAGATCAAGAGCTGGAGCGACGTGTGCGTCACCAGCTCCAACGCCGTCAAGATCGTGTCCGAGCTGCCGCAGCAGCACGTCCTGTTCATCCCCGACCAAAACCTGGGCCGCTTCGTAGCCGAGCAGGTGCCGCAAAAGCACGTCATCCTCAACAACGGCTACTGCCCGCGCCATCACATCATCACCGTCGAGCAGATCGTCGACGCGACGGAGGCCCACCCCGACGCGCTCGTGCTGGCGCATCCTGAGTGCAAGGCCGACGTCCTGGCCGAGGCCGACTACATCGGCTCCACCGCCGGCATCATCAAGTATGCCGAGGAGTCCGACGCCAGCGAGTTCATTATCGTGACGGTCCGCGGCGTGCTCTACGAGCTCGAGCGCCGCTGCCAGGGCACCGGCAAGAAGTTCCACTTCCCCGCGGTGAAGCCCACCTGCGTCAACATGGACCTCATCACGCTCGAAAAGCTCGTGCGCTGCCTGGAGACGGGCGAGGGCGAGGTGCAGATCGGCGTCTCGGACGAGGCGGCAGACCAGGCCAAGCTCACGCTCGACCGTATGCTCGAGTACGCAGCGCGCTAGAACAATGTGACATGAGGGACAGTCCCGCATGTCACATTACAAGGGAGAGGATTCCTGTGGAAACCAAACAATACCCCGACATGGAGTGCGACGTCGTCATTGCCGGCTGTGGCGTGGCGGGCCTGTACGCGGCTCTCAACCTGCCGACGAGCACGCGCGTGATCATGCTCTCCAAGGGCGCTGTCGACGAGTGCGATTCGATGCTCGCGCAGGGCGGCATCTGCGTACTGCCCGAGGGCTCGGACTACGATGCCTTCTTTGAGGACACCATGCACGCCGGCCACTACGAGAATCGCCGCGAGAGCGTCGACATCATGATCCGTTCGAGCCGTTCGGTCATCAACGATCTGCTAGCGATGGGCGTGGATTTTGAGCGCAAGGCCGACGGCAGCCTCAACTTTACCCGCGAGGGTGCGCACAGCCGTCCGCGTATTGCCTTCCATGCCGACATTACGGGCAAGGAGATCACGACCAAGCTGCTCCAGGCCGTTCGCAAGCTGGATAACGTGCAGATTTTGGAGCACGTGGCCATGACCGACATCCTGACGGGCGAGCGTGACGGCGTCACGGTGTGTGTCGGTGTCGTCGCCGTTTCCGTGGACGAGGACAACTCGGTTCGTCCCGCCGACGAGCTGGCAAATGCCGCCGAGGGCGTGCATGCCGGCGAGCCGTTTAAGATTCATGCCCGCCGCACGCTGTGGGCGACAGGCGGTATCGGCGGCGTGTACGACCATTCGACTAACTACCCGCAGCTCACCGGTGACGCCTGCTACATCGCGCAGGAGCACGGCATCACGATGGAGCACCTGGACTACGTGCAGATCCACCCCACGGGACTGTTCTCGCCGCAGCCGGGCCGCACCTTCCTGATCAGCGAGAGCTGCCGCGGCGAAGGCGCGATTCTGCTCAATGCCGCCGGCGAGCGCTTTACCGACGAGCTGCAGCCGCGCGATGTTGTCGCCGCCGCTATTCGCGAGCAGATGAAGCAGGACGGCACCGAGCACGAGTGGCTGAGCTTTGCCCCCGTCGAGCGCGACGTGGTGACCGGGCACTTTGCCAACATCCGCGCGCGCTGTCTGGAGGACGGTCGCGACATCTTGGACGAGCCCATTCCCGTTACGCCCACGCAGCACTACTTTATGGGCGGCGTGTGGGTCGACAAGGACGGCCGCACCTCGATGCCCGAGCTCTACGCCGCTGGCGAGACGGCCTGCAACGGTGTTCACGGCAAGAATCGTCTAGCTTCCAACAGCCTGCTCGAGGCGCTGGTCTGGGGTCGTCGCGCCGCGTGGTACATGCGCACCGGCGAGTCGCTGGCCGTGGAGCAGGCGGGCGATCCCGTGCTCGATGGCCGTCATCGCGCCCTGAGCGCCGACACCCTGGCAATCGATGATTTGGCCCGTGCCGCCGGCACGCAGGCCGTGGAGGAGTAGACCATGAATCCCATTACCATGAAACTCGTCGTCGATGATCTGATTCTGCAGGCTCTGCGCGAGGACATTACCTTTGAGGACGTGAGCACGGCGAGCGTGTGCCCCACGGCGCGTCCCGCCACGGTGGAGCTTATCGCCAAGGCCGATGGCATCATCGCCGGCCTGGATGTGTTCGCTCGCACCTTTGAGCTGCTGGATTCGCAGAGCTCGGTGCTGTTTGATGTTGCCGACGGTGACGAGGTGCACGCCGGCGACCACGTGGGCCAGGTGCGCGGCGATGCGCGCGTGCTGCTTTCGGGCGAGCGCGTGGCGCTCAACTACCTGCAGCGCATGAGCGGTATCGCTACCTATACACACAGAATGGCTGCGGTGCTCGAGGGCACCAAGACCGTGCTCGTCGACACGCGCAAGACCACGCCGGGCATGCGCGTCTTCGAGAAGGCCGCGGTCGAGATCGGCGGCGGCAGCAACCACCGTTACAACCTGTCGACGGCCGTCATGCTCAAGGACAACCACATCGACGCCGCCGGCGGCGTGATGCGTGCGATCGAGATGGCGCGCGCCCATGCATCGTTTACCACGACGGTCGAGATCGAGTGCGAGAACCTGGACATGGTGCGCGAGGCCGTGGAAGCCGGCGCCGACATCATCATGTTCGACAACATGACCCACGACGACATGGCTGCCGCGATTGAGCTTATCGATGGCCGCGCCAAGACCGAGTGCTCGGGCAACGTGGACGCCAGCAACATTCGCGCCCTGGCCGATCTGGGTGTCGACTATATTAGCTCGGGCGCCCTGACGCACTCTGCGCCGATCCTCGACCTCTCGCTTAAGCACCTGCGTCTGCTGGACGGTAAATAATGAACGCCCGCGAGCGTCGCCGTGCCATCATGGGCGTGCTCGAAGGAGCCAAGGAGCCCGTTTCGGGCAGCGCACTTGCCCGCGAGGTTGGCGTGAGCCGTCAGGTCGTGGTTCAGGATATTGCCCTGTTGCGTGCCGATGGGCACGATATCGTGGCGACCAACCGCGGCTACGTGCTGCAGGAAGCCGCGAGTAGCCCCGCCGTGCCCACGCGTCTTGTTAAGGTGCGCCACGGCGTGGAGCAGGCGGGCGACGAGCTTACGAGTATCGTCGACGCGGGTGGCGCCGTGCTCAACGTGATCGTCAACCATCGTGTGTACGGCAAGATCACGGCCGACCTGGACATCCGCAATCGTCGCGATGTTGAGCGCTACCTGCACGATATCGAGAGCGGCAAGAGCTTTCCACTACTAACGGTGACGAGCGGCTACCACTTCCATCGCATCGCGGCGGAGGACGAGCAGACCCTCGACGAGATCGAGGCTATACTCAAGGAGAAGGGCTACCTTGCCGATTTAATGCCCTACGAGGATGATTTGTCCTAACCCGATACTGTCTATATAAGTTGCGGTGAAATAGTTCCTACAATCGGCACCTAAGCAATGAGCCAGGAACTATTCCACCGCAACTGCCAAGGTAGCCCCGTCCCCAATTAGCTGCCTGTACAAACAAAAGGAGGCCTCCGCGGCGATGCGGAAGCCTCCTTTTTTGTGCACGGTGTACTTTTGAGTGTGCAAGTGGGGGAGTTGTTACTCCTCGACGATCTCGGTGATCGCGCCAGCGGGGCAAGCGTCCTGGCAAGCGCCACAGGCGACGCAGGAGTCCTCGTCGGCGACGGTAGCGACGTCCTGGAGCTCCAGAACGCCAGCGGGGCAGGAGTCGACGCAAACGCCACAAGCGATGCACTCGTCGGCATCAATTACGGGATGAGCCATGGTAGTTTCCTCTCTGTTGACCGACGCTACAGGCGATGCGCGCCGGTTTGATTCGGGCAAAAACATACCACGGGAGCGACCGTTTGCAATACCCTCTGGCCGGCATCTTCATACCGTTCGCCGAGTATGCCAAGGTTTACTAAAAAACGCGCAGGTGGGGCCGTTGAGCTGCGCAAATGTTAGCTATAGGTGACTTGTAATATTGACCTATTGAGCGCGCCTGCGGAAAGGGCATCCCGTTATTTGGCCGAAAACCGGGTCGCAGTTTCCGGTTGGGCCCGCTAGCGGAAACTGCGACCCGGAATCCACGCTCAAACCGGGATGCGCTTGCCGCAAGACGGCCCCCAGGCACCCCCGGACGCAAACCTCAGCCATCTCTACATAGATCTCAATAGATTTGCCGAGAACTCATTCAGCGCATCTACCTGCGCATTTAAGAACCTAAACTCTCAACAATAAGAAATCTTATATGAATTGACTTAGATTTTGTATATTCCGGCCCATAAGGGGATACACTACATCCTGAAAGACAAGCCGAAGCGCCGCGCGACAGATCGTCGAGGCGGCGCGAACGCAAAAGAGAGAGGGAATTTCTAATGAGTAAGATTCTTGGTATCGACCTTGGTACTACTAACTCCGCAATGGCCGTCCTCGAGGGCGGTTCTCCGACCATTATCGTGAACGCCGAGGGCGACCGCACCACCCCGTCTGTCGTGGGCTTCCGTGCTGACGGCGACCGCGTCGTGGGTAAGGCCGCTAAGAACCAGGCGGTCACCAACCCCAAGAACACCGTGTTCTCCATCAAGCGCTTCATGGGCCGCAAGTACTCCGAGTGCACCTCCGAGATCAAGACCGTGCCGTATGAGGTCAAGGAGGGCCAGGGTGGCCGTGCCGTCGTCGATATCGAGGGCAAGGATTACACCGCCGAGCAGGTGAGCGCCATGACGCTCGCAAAGATGAAGGCCGACGCCGAGAAGTATCTGGGCGAGACCGTCACCGACGCCGTCATCACCGTCCCGGCCTACTTCAACGACGCCCAGCGTCAGGCCACCAAGGACGCCGGCAAGATCGCCGGCCTCAACGTCAAGCGTATCGTCAACGAGCCGACCGCTGCTGCTCTGGCCTATGGCCTGGACAAGCAGGGCACCGACCAGCGCATTCTGGTCTTCGACCTGGGCGGCGGCACCTTCGACGTCTCCATCCTCGACCTCGCTGACGGCGTGTTTGAGGTTCTGTCCACCTCGGGCGACAACCACCTGGGCGGCGACGACTGGGATCAGCGCGTCATCGACTGGATGGCCGATAAGTTCCAGCAGGAGAACGGTGTCGACCTGCGTCAGGACCCCATGGCCCTGCAGCGTCTGAAGGAGGCCGCCGAGAACGCCAAGAAGGAGCTCTCCGCAGCCCAGCAGTCCACCATCAACCTGCCGTTCATCACCATGAACCAGTCTGGCCCGCTGCACCTCAACTACACGCTGACCCGCGCCGAGTTCGAGAAGATCACCCGCGACCTGCTCGAGCGCTGCAAGCAGCCTGTCACCAACGCCCTGCGCGACGCCAAGCTTAAGCTCTCCGATCTGACCGAGGTCATCCTCGTCGGCGGCTCCACCCGTATGCCCGCCGTCCAGGATCTGGTCAAGACCATGACCGGCAAGCAGCCCAACATGTCCGTGAACCCCGATGAGGTCGTTGCCGACGGCGCTGCCGTCCAGGGCGGCGTGCTCACCGGCGACGTCGAGGGCATCCTGCTGCTCGACGTTACCCCGCTGTCGCTGGGCGTCGAGACCATGGGCGGCATCATGACCAAGATGATCGACCGCAACACCACGATCCCGACCTCCAAGACCGAGGTCTACTCCACCGCTGCCGACAACCAGACCAGCGTCGAGATCAACGTGCTCCAGGGCGAGCGCGAGCTTGCCCGCGATAACAAGTCGCTCGGTAAGTTCCAGCTGACCGGTATCCCGGCTGCCCGCCGCGGTGTGCCGCAGATCGAGGTCACCTTCGACATCGACGCCAACGGCATCGTCAAGGTCTCTGCTAAGGACAAGGGCACCGGCAAGGAGCAGCAGATCACCATTTCCGGCTCCACCGCGCTTTCCGACGACGAAGTCGATCGCATGGTCAAGGACGCCGAGGCTCATGCCGAGGAGGACAAGAAGCAGAAGGAAGAGGTCGAGGTCCGCAACCAGACCGACAGCCTGTGCTACTCCACCGAGCAGACCCTCAACGAGCTGGGCGACAAGGTTTCCGCCGATGTGAAGTCCAAGGCCGAGGCCGCTATCGCCGACGCCAAGAAGGCGCTCGAGGGCTCTGACGTCGAGGCCATCAAGGCCGCTGGCGAATCCCTGCAGTCCGTAGCCTACGAGCTGGCTCAGGTTGTCTACGCCGACGCTCAGCAGCAGACCGACGGCGCCGCCGGTGCCCAGCCTGCCGACGATGACGTTGTCGACGCCGACTACGAGGTTGTGGACGACGAGGACAAGTAATCATGTCCGCCCGTAAAGCTCGCACGGAGGCGGCCGCCGCTGGCGCCGCCCCCGTTGACTCTGAGGAGAAGGACGTGAAGATTCCCGTAGAGGCCGTCGACGATACCGAGGCCAACGAGGCCGAGGCCGCCGAGGCTGCCGAGAACCAGGTAGAGGATTCCAACAAGGAGGCGACGATGACCGAGGACGAGATGGTGGAAGCCGCTATCCGCGCCGGTGAGGAAGCCGCCGACAACGACTTTAAGCTCAAGTTCGAGCAGGCCCAAAAGGAGCTTGCCGACGTACGCAGCGAGCTCGATGCTGCGGCAGAGGCTCAGAAGGCCGCCGAGGACAAGGCAAAGGACGCCACCGAGCGTACCGCCCGTCTGCAGGCCGACTGGGAGAACTTCCGTCGCCGCACCGCCAGCGAGCGTATCGCCGAGCGCGAGCGCGCGACCGAGAAGCTTGTCACCGCGCTGTTGCCGGTGGTTGACGATATCGAGCGTGCAATCGACCATGCCCGTAGCCAGGAGCTTTCCGACGACTTTAAGCAGTTCGTCGATGGCGTTGATGCGGTGCATGCCAAGCTGCTCGATGTGTTTGCGCACGAGGGCGTTGAGCCCATCGACCCCAAGGGCGAGGCGTTCGATCCGCTCGAGCACCAGGCCGTGGGGCGTGTCGAGGACGCATCGCAGTACGACGAGACCGTCAACGACGTGTACCAGAAGGGCTACCGCATGGCGGACCGCATCCTGCGCTCCGCGATGGTGACGGTGACCTACGGTGGCGAGAAGCGCCCCGCACCGGAGCCCGAAGCGGCGCCCGAGGATGCTGCGGCCGATACGGCTGAGAGCACCGAGGAGTAATTGAGAAGGGCCCCGGGGCAACACCCGGGGCCCTTTCTGGCCTAGTGCCATATGACAGTATGAGCCGCCGCCCGTTGAGCGGTGGATGAAACAGGAGAGGAGCTACGATGGCTGCAGGCAAAACCTTCTATGACATCCTGGGCGTATCCAAGAGCGCCTCCGACAAAGAGATCAAGAGCGCGTTTCGCAAGCTCGCGCAAAAATACCACCCCGATGCCGGCGGCGACGAGGCCAAGTTCAAGGAGATTAGCGAGGCTTACGAGACGCTTTCGGACGAGAAGAAGCGCAAAGAGTACGACCAGATGCTCATGTTCGGCGGCATGCCGGGCGCGGGCGGCGCGTATGGCGGCGGCTACGGTGCCGGCGCGGGCGCCAGCGGCTGGGGCGATATCTTCGACAGCATCTTTAGCGGCAACGGCGCTTGGGGCAGCGATTGGGGCTCGGGCTTTGCCGGGGCTGCGGGTAATGCCGGTGCCGGTGCGGGTCGCAGCCGTGCTCGCAAGGGCGGCGACCTGTCGCTGACTGTCGACGTGACGGCCGAGGACGCGTTTCGCGGCGTGACGCACAAGGTCACCTATCGCATTCCCTCGACGGGCGAGCAGCAAACCATTGCGGTCTCGGTTCCCGCAGGTGCGGTCGACGGCGGCAAACTACGCTACAAGCGTCGCGGCGAGTATGGCGTTGCGGGTGGCGAGCGCGGCGACCTGGTCGTGACCACGCATGTGGAGGAGCACCCGCTGTTTAAGCGCAAGGGTGCCGATGTGACCATGGAGGTACCGATCTCGGTTTACGAGGCGGCGCTCGGCTGCACGGTGGATGTGCCCACACCCGGCGGCGCGACGGTTCGTCTGAAGGTGCCGGCGGGCACCCAGACGGGCAAGAAGTTCCGCTTTAAGGAGATGGGCGCGCCCGATGTTAAGCACCGTGGCCGCACGGGCGCGCTGCTCGTCGAGATCAAGGTGCAGGTTCCCACGAACCTGTCCGACGATGAACGCGATGCCATGACCAAGCTGCGCGAGGCCGACACGCGCGACTATCGCGAGAAGGTCAATCGTTACAAGGCGACGTACTAGGGCGGTCGCGGCGCACGCCCACGCCCGCGGGCTTATGATGGACGATAACGAGACGGAAAGGGGTCAGGTAGCATGGCCGAGGACAATAGGAACAAACCGCTGTACATGATCAGCGTGGCGGCCGAGCTGACCGGCATGCACCCGCAGACTCTGCGCGTCTACGAGTCCAAGGGCTTGGTGAACCCCCAGCGCTCGGGCGGCAACACGCGTCTGTATTCGCGTGCCGATATCGAGCGCCTGGAGCTCATCAACCAGCTGACTGACGAGGGCATCAACCTTGCCGGCGTGGTGCGCATCCTCGATATGAAGGAGCGTGCCGAGGAGCGCGAGCGCGAGAACGAAAAGCTCCGCGCCCGCGTGCGCCAGCTCGAGGACGAGCTGCACGAGTATAAGATGCAGAAGAAGATCACCGCCCTGGCCCCGCGCGACGGCTCGGTCAACCCCGAGCAAGTCATGCGCAAACTGCTGGGCACGGGCGGGGATCTGTAGTTACGCGGTTTTACCAAACCGCGTAACGGCTCGACGCTGCAAACCC
>UQMW01000027.1 GCA_900542275.1 uncultured Collinsella sp. | reverse complement strand
CCCTGGCTCGCCCGCTTTCAATCATGTAAATCGCCGTATCTACTCTGCAGACGAAGATCCACCATCAACGATTGCCTGCTCGGACTCAGGAATCCCATCGGCACCCGTACTCTGTTCTTGCTCCACCTCTTCGCTGATTGCGGAGGCGGGGGTCGAGCCCTTTGCACCCACGATGTAGGCAGCCCCAAATCCTAACGCAATGGCAATCAAGGTCAAAATCACGTAGACAGGCCAATGGCGCTTAATATACGAAAACACGTTGACTCCTTAGAGCTCCGTCTACGAACGGCGGATAACCTCGGTCACGACCTCGGATACCGTGGCAATGTTCGTCGGATTGACATTGTGGGGCAGGTCGTCCTCGGTACGAGCGCAAGCCAGGCGCGTGCCGTCCACACCGGCGATGGTGAGGGCTCGACGGCTCGCCTCGAGCGCGGCATAGGCATCGGTCTTGGCATAGGGCATCTCAAGCGCGCCACAATCGACATGGAACGACTTGCACACCTTGCTGACCAGGTTCATGATGCGGCGATCGCCCTTGAGCAGCTGCTGTTCGCCCTCGACCGTCACCACCGAAAGCCTACCAGCGCCGACGGATTCAAGATTGATGAAGAATACGCCGCGGAGCTTGTCGCGATGTGAAGCCAAGAAGGCCTTCATACCGGCGCCATCACAATCCGAGGCGCCCGTTGCCACAAACCAGATATCGTGACCGAGCAGCTCATCATCGCCCATAGAGGCGACAGCCGAGAGCATATCTTCGGAAGAAGCGCCGTCGGAAGACGTAGCGCCGCCCTTCCAGCCATCGTTATCGTCCTCGAAATTATCCCACGAACCGATGCCGCGACCGGACTTCTTGGCATCGTAATCGTCTTCGACGCCCAGCCAGTCACTCATGCTGTCCTGTTCGTTTTTCTTTTTACGACCGAACAGGCCGCCCAGGCCGCGCTTGCGAGACTTGGGTGCCGCCGGGGCGGGAGCCGAAATGGTCTCGATCGGCTGAGCGCCCGACGCAACAGGCATAGGAGGCGCAACGGGTGCCGATGTGGGTTCGGGACCCTGAGCGGTAGCAAAGGGGTCGTTGACCTGTGCGGAGGGGTCGGGAAGGTCGAACAGCGACGTGCGAGACGCAACGTTTGCCTGCTTCATCGACGGTAGCGACGGATCGGGGACCGAAGCCAGCGGAGACGAGGAAGGTGCGGGCGACGGAGCCGACGCCGGATCGGGAACATTCATCTGCGGGCGTGGTGATGCCTGGGAGGAAATCTGGGCCATAAGGGAATCGACTGTTTCGTCCTGGGTGGGAGAAACATCGGCAGCCGTGGCACCGGAACCACTCGGGGTCGGCATGGTGAAAATCTGCGTGGAGTAAGGCCTCGACTCATCTGTCTCGGGAGTCTCGGAAACCGCAGACACTTCCTCCTGCTCGACCTCGGTCGAATCATCTTGCTCGGCTGCCGCGTATTGCTCTTCGTCAGAGTTGGCCTCGACGGGCTCGCCCTCGGCAGCATCCTGAATTTCGGCAGCATCAATGGGCTCGTCATCGTCTGCCGCGTCGTCCTGCTCATCGGAAGGAGGAAGGGGCTCGGCAATCGCGGTGCCTTGCTTTTCAAACGTTATCGTGGAATCGAACTTCGCGGCATCAAACGACATGGTGCTATCGACGTGCTGCTGAGCCTCGAAAGACGTTGTTGCCTCAACAACATCCGCGGACGTCGGTTGCTGGGACTCAAAGGACGTTGTAGCTTCGGCGGCGTCGACGGGCACGGACTGCATAGCCTCGTTCTGCTCGAACTCTTGCGCTGCGAGCTCGCGTGCCGCCTCGGCTGCCTGCTGCTGAGCGATAGCCTCCTGCTCGGCAGCCTCGCGTGCGGCAGCGCGCTTCTCCTCGAAATCGTCGACAAATTTCTTGCCCTTTGCAAGCGCACCCTTAAAGAAGTTGGAAGCGCTGGCGCCAATCGACGAGAACGCCGATGCAATGTCGGCATGGGGCGTTGCCGCGGGAATCTCGGCCGAGAAATCGGTATCGCTCTCGTAAGACACGCGCCTCGGCTGTTCAACGTAATCGTCGTCAGACTCGTTCGCAACGTCTTGCGCCGGCGCGGCGGGAGCCAAAATGTCCAGTCCTGCCGCGGGATCGATCGCAGACACCGCCTCGGGCTCGGCAGCGGTAACCGCGGCAGACTCATCAGCCACGGTGGCAACGGGCGCAGGCGCCGTCACGACGGGGGCAGGCTCGGGCTCAAACGTCGGCTCCTCGCCCTCCTCGTAATCGAGCGTGCAGGACTCGGGAAGCATTCCGAGCGCACGGATGGCATCCGAACCAAAGCGGATGTTGCCGGCGGCGTTGCGATAGAGCTTGGGCTCGGGCTCGGCCGCGACAGGCTCCTCCGCCGGCTCGGCAGCGGAAACCTCGTCATTGAACTCTTCGGTCTGGACAGCCTGATTCTGATCCTCGGGCACGATGGCGCCAATCAGCGTCTCGTCGGCAGACGCACCCTCAAAGCCCTCGATCTGCTCGTCAAAAGCCTCGCCCTGTTCGGGCTCGGTTTGAGCGTCGGGAGCAATCGGCTGACCGAACTCGTCCTCGGCGTAGGTAGGCTCTTCGTACTCGATGGTGTTGCCGTAGTCGTTTTGCTGCTGGGCCGCGGCATACTCCGCCGCTGCGCGCGCCATTTCCTCGGCACGACGCTTCTGCTCCCCAAAATAGGTATCGAACGGAACATCGTCGGGAAACTCGTTTTCGCCCTGGAAGGGAGCAACGTTGTCCATGACGCCGAGCATGGCGGCGACAGAAGACTTGTTGCACACCGCGCCGGACGTATAGGGAAGAATGTGGCGGTTAGAGATGATGTTTGCCGCGTTGGCGAGCGCAACGAGGGAAGCGAGGATCGCGACAATCCACAGCAGAACCTTGAGCGCGCCGGGGAGCGGCAGGATACGCAGGATGGCAACGGCAGCGGGGGCAACCGTGGCAACGGGCAACAGCTTGGCGATGAGCGCACGATACGAAGCATAAGGCTCGCGGGCGAGCAGCTCAGCACGGGGAGAGTCGTAGTGTGCGACAACGACCACCGGGCGGTTGCGCGGAGACGCAAGCGGGCCCGAGGCCTTGTGGTAGGCGATGACATTTTGGCTCACGCCCGTCTTGCCCAGGCGCGAAACCACGGGGTGGCCCGTGCGCTCGAGCACGTAGAGCACGGCACCGACAATGGCCAGCAAGGTGCCGACCAAGCCGATACCGCCGCCGATGCCCATCAGCAGGGCGCCGGCAAACGCAAGGATGCCGGTAACAGCAAATGCCAATCTACTGGGCGCCGGGGCATTGAACTCCTGAACCTCGGGATCAAAGCCGTGGTTGCGGAAGATCTGAGCGATATCCTCGGCAGCCAAGCGCTCTTCTTCGCTGCATGCCGGCGTAATGCCGGTGTTCTGCAGCAGGTGGTTAATATAGTTCTGGGTGTTCGCCATGTGCGCTCCACATCCATAATCCGACAAATAGGCCCAATGCTTGCACATTAGAACCGTATATAGTCGAAAGTATACCCCGAGCGAGCGCAAACGACCGAATTCGGGCCATCTTAACGCCCCAAGCGGACAAGGATATAGCCTAATCTCCATATCGGACTAAAATCATGACAGCAAACCACCTTCTCATGCGAGGACTCTATGACGGCAAGCGACGCGACCGCGACAATTAAAAAGGGAAATTCGGAGCCAAGTTTCGATAAAACGGCTCAGCGCATCCTCAATCTTTTCTTTGTGCTCAACAGCTCCCCCGAACCGCTGACGACCGAGCAGATCGTCTTGGATTCTGACCTGGGATATGGCTCGGGCAATATCGACTCGGATAAGCGCAAGTTTCGGCGCGATCGTGACAAACTGCTCGAGCGCGGCATCTTAATCAAGGAGGTTCGCCCCGCCGGTGCGCAGGAGACCGAGGAAAGCTCGTGGACAATCGACCGCGAGCACACGTTTGCTGCAGGCGGCCTCATCACCGCAGACGACGCCGATATCCTGCTCAACGCCATCGACCAGACGCTAGCGGCCGGCTCTTCCACCTTTGCCGCGCCGCTTGCCGATATTCGCTCCAAAATTGCCTACCTCACCGGCATATCGGCGGTGGACGAAGCACCGATCCGCCGCTCTCCCACCGTCGATGCGGTATGGAGCGCCTTTGCCGAGCGATGCGCGCTGCGATTTTTATATCAGAACGGACGCGGCGAGCAGAAGGAGCGTACCGTCTGTGTCTACGGCATGTTCGAACGCGAGGGCGTGGCGTACTTCTGCGGCCTCGACAATGTCACCGACGACATCAGGACATTCCGCTGCGACCGTATCGTTCGCGCTTGGCGTCCTTCGAAGGCCTACGCCATCCCTGCGGACTTCAATCTCAACGACTATCTGTTCTTTGAATTCGATTTTGCCGACCGACCGCCCGTTGCAGCTACGTTCTCGTTCGCCCCTCAGACGCAGATCGATATGATCAACGGTCTCACGCGCGGGCGAGGCGAGCTCGCACACACCGATTCGGAATGGATTTGGACCGTTGACGTGCGCGACCTTGAAGCCGCCGCTTCATTTTGCATGGCCCATGCCATGGACGGCATGAGGCCCGTGGCCCCCAAATCGCTCAAACAGGCGTGGAACCACCTCATTGAAAGGACGGTGCACGAGCATGCCCGTGCGTAAACTCACCAGCGAGCAGAGGCTCTCGCGCGCCATCGACATCATGGAGGCCCTCTACGCCGCCGGCGAGAACGGCATGACTCGAACCGATATTTGCAGTCGCTTTGACATCACGGGGGTGTCGCTCGACGAGATTCTCGAGATCGTCTCGACGCTCGCGGACCGAGAATCGGGCGCGCGCATCATCTGCGAATGCCACGGCGAGCGTGTGGTCCTCACCGGTGACGCCGGGCGTCTGTTACCGCTGCGCCTGAGTGCCGCCGAGGGCGCTGTGCTCAACCACGAACTTGAATCGCTGGGGATCGAGCGCCAGGCGGCGGCGCGGATTCGACATGCCCTTCTGCCCGAAGAGCTCGGCTATAACCAGCGCGTCTTTGACACCGTCAACCACGGGTCGCACTGGCAGCAGCTGAGCTGCGCCATTCAGGACGGCGTTCGCTGCCGCATCTCGTATCGCTCGATGGACGATGCACGGCCACGCGAGCGTCTGGTCGACCCCTTGCGCATTACGGCGAACGGCGACCAAACATACCTGATTGCCTGGGACATCGCGGTCGATGAGCAACGCACCTATCGCATGGATAAAATCGAGGAACTCGCCCTGACGGAAGACTCCGTCGTGCCTCACGCACCGGACGTCGCATCCCTCCACGATTCCCTTGCCCGGACGCAGCGTAGCGCAAAGCTCTTGATGCCACTCGATATGGCGGAGCATCTGGACTGGGCCGGCATCACCCTCATCGAGCGCGGCGGGGCAGACATGGCAACGGTAACCGTGCACTACGGCTCCGAGCGTTGGCTACTGAGCCAGATAATCGCAGCGGGCGGAGCCATCCGCATCTTGGATGACCCCGCCCTGTCAAAGCGTCTGTGCGATATGGCAAAAACCCTCGTCTGTCCGCTTTAGCGCCGCCGCTCGTGACGTGCGCGCCACAGTTGCAGATAGTGCCCGATCTGCGCCGATTCGATGCGCTGGTAGGAGCTCGTGGGCAGCGACGTTAAGAACTTCTTCCCGTAGCCCTTCGTCACCAGGCGCGGGTCGGCCAGAATCAGCACGCCGCAATCGGTCGACGAGCGGATAAGGCGGCCGGCAGCCTGCTTGACCTCGAGCACCGCCTCGGGCAGCGAATAGCGCGCCCAAGCGCGGTCTTCGCGCAGGTTGCGCTCGCACGAGAGCGGGTCCGTAGGGCTCGAGAACGGCAGCTTGGGAATGATGACGCAACGCAGTGTCTCGCCGCTGGCGTCAAACCCCTCCCAGAAGGCCTTAAGCGCAAAAAGCGACGAGGTCGGCTCGTTGATAAACCGGTCGCGCAGGCGACGAGGAGATGAGTTGCGCTGCTGGCAGTTGAGCTCCAGACCCGCACGGGCCATCTTGGGCTCAACGCGGGCGTACAGGTCTTCCATGTCGCGCCGATTGGTGAACAACGTGAGCACCGATCCGCCCATGGCAAGATGGGCGTCGACCAGCACGCGCTCGAGCGCCGTAAGATAGCTCTCACGATCGCGCGGATCGGGGATATCGCCCGCAACGACTACAGCCATGTTCGAATCGAAGTCGTAGCTCGAGTCCAAGTGCAGCGATGAGGATGTTGAAGCACCGATGCGATCGAGGCCGACAGCATGGTTGAAGTGCTCAAAGCTTTTGGACACCGTCATGGTTGCCGAGGCAAAGATAGCCGTGTGAACCTCGGGCAGCCACTCGGTTGCCAAGGCCTCGCCAATGTCGATGCGCTCTGCGGTCATTGACTCTCCGCCGGCACGCAACCTGCGATTGACCTGCAGCGAATATACGTAGTGTTCATCGGTGCCATCAATGATGAGTTTGAGGTTCTCGACCAGCTCGTGCAGGCGGCGCGAGATATCACCCAGGTCGACAACAACCTCGGGCTTGTCGGCGGCGACGGCTTGCACTAGCGCGTCGACGCTCTTGTCAGCTTGTTCCAATGCGTCGATGCCAGTGTAGGCCGACTGTAAGAAATCATGCCAGTCGTCAGATTCGCGCAACTCGGGGCCAATCCATAGATTGGCATTGTCATAACCCCCACGGGCACGGCGACCGAGCTCGCGAACGCCATCGAACACGTCGGCGATTGCCATGCTCGCGCGCGCAACCGTCGACGTTGCCTTGGCAGTAAGGCCCAGATAGAGCGTAGAGCCCTCGGAGGTTGCCAAATCACGGGAAACCTGGCTTAGCGCACCGGTACTCGAGCCACCCAGGCGCTCAAACAGAACGCGTGATTCGTCCGCCGACACCACGCGCGCCCACTGACGGCGCGCCTCGCGCTCGATGGAATGGGCCTCGTCGATTACCCAATGACGAATCGGAGGCAAAATCCTGCCCTCGGCCGCGACATTGCGGAACAGCAGGGAATGGTTGGTGACCACCACATCGGCATGCGCCGCACGACGGCGAGCGCCGTGGACCAAACATTTATCAGGGAAAAACGGGCAGAGGCGACGAGCACACTCGCGCGAGGCCGTCGTAAAGTCGGGGCGGTTGACGCTGCGCCACCGAATGCCGAGCGAGTCGAGGTCGCCATCGGCTGATTGGCAGACGTACGCCATAATGACCGCGACCGCCGTGAGCGTGTCCGCCGGATCGCGCTTGGTGGTAATCTCGACCTGGCCTCGGCTCATGCGCTCGAGCTTGCGCAGGCACGGATAGTGGTCATACCCCTTGAGAGCGCAAAATGACAGACCACCGTCCAGTTGCTCGGCAAGTTTTGGCAGCTCATGGTACATGAGCTGGTCGGCAAGATTGTTCGATTTGGTCGCAATACCAACCGTGATGTTGTTACGGCGCGCTGCCTCGGCAAAAGGCACCAGGTAGGCCATCGATTTGCCGACGCCTGTGCCCGCCTCAATTACACGATGAGTGCCCGTGACCAACGCATCGCGGACCTCGAGTGCCATCGCGATCTGCTCATCACGCGGCTCGTAGGTGGGATACATGCGATTGACCAGGCCGCCCGGCGCATAGTCTGCCTCAATCTCCTCACGACTCGGCATCTTGAGGACCGGCAGTTCGTCGGCGTCCACCCGATCGTCGGCGCGATCGGCCTTGAGAACGTCAGCACGAGCGGCGCTGAGAGAGAAGATAGAACCAGGGTTCTGCCCCGCCAAGAATGAGAAGATAGGACGATAGGACCAAGGCACATCCGGGTGCATGTCGGCTAGGCGCGCCATGAGGCCCTGGGGCAAGTCGGTGAGCGCCACGAGCAACACGCGCCATACGCCACACAGGGCGTCGACGTCGGCATTGGCACGGTGTGATACCGAGTCACAGCCAAACAGATCGGCCATAAAAGACAGCTTGTGCGAGGCCAGGCGCGGAAGCGCGATGCGCGACAGCGCCAGCGAATCGATCCAAATATCGCTCACGTTGACGCCGCCTTTGACCGACTCGATAAACGAGCGGTCGAACGTGGCGTTATGTGCGATCACCGGGCAACCACCGACAAAATCGGCGAGAGCGGCGACGGCCTCAACGGCCGACGGGGCATCTGCCACATCGGCATTTGTAATGCTCGTGAGCTCGGTAATCTCGGCGGGAATCAGCTGTTTGGGATGCACGAAGGTATCGAAGCGGTCGACGACCTCGCGGCCCGAAAGACGGGCCGCCGAGATCTCGATCAGCTCATTGTCCTGCACCGAAAGACCCGTGGTCTCGGTATCGAGGACAATCACATCTTCCTCGATAAGGCCGAAGGACTGCGTTTTGGCGCGTTCGGCAAGCGTGGCATAGGAGTCGATGACAAACTGCGGCGTTCCTGACGAAACCGCGTCCTCGATTAGCATGCAATGCCCGCTCGACGAAGACCCATACGGATCAGGCTGTCACAGACCTGCGGGAACGTCATGTCGTCGGTGTGGCGGATCTCATCCGGATACAGCGACGTATCGGTCATGCCGGGAATGGTATTGGTCTCGAGGATAACGGGGCCGTCCTCGCTCACGATAAAATCGCTGCGCGAGATGCCCAGGCAACCGAGGGCCTTGTGAGCGGCACAGGCAAGCTCCTGGGCACGAGCATAGTTCTCGGGTGAAATCTGCGCCGGAATGCGATGGATGTCCGTAGGGTCGACATATTTCACGTCCAGATCGTAGAACTCGCAGTCCTCGGGCTTACGGATCTCGACAATCGGCAGGGCGCGCACGTCATCCTCGCCGTATACGCCAACGGTGATCTCGGTACCCTCGATGCACTTCTCGACCAGTACTTTGTCGCCGTACTCAAACGCCTTGGCGATTGCCGCGGGCAGTTCGGAGGGCTCATGGACCAGGGAAATGCCATAGCTGGAACCGTTGACGGCGGGCTTTACAAAGCAGCGCTCGCCACAAATCTCGACGATATGGTCGATATCGACTTCATCACCCACCTCGAGCGCGAGGCCGGGGGCAATGGGAATGCCCGCCTTGGCGTACAGGAGCTTAGAGACCTCCTTGTCGGCACCGCAGGCGCTGGCAAGCACGCCCGAGGCCGTGTAGGGGATACCCAGGGTCTCCATGGCGCCCTGCATGGCGCCATCCTCACCGCCGGCACCGTGCATGGCGATAAACGCCACGTCAAAGCCGCCGGTCGCCATGGTTACCATAAAGTCATCGACGGCCGTGTCGAGCAGCTCCACCGAGGTGTAGCCGGCTTCCTTCAGTGCCACCACGACGTTCTTTCCTGAATTGAGCGAAATCTCGCGCTCAGCGGAATGACCGCCCGCCAAGACCGCTACGTGCATGTTCTCTAGGCTTTTACCCGGCATGGGCAGACTCCTCCTCTATAATTTCTGCAGCTGATACCATATTGTAGCGATACCCTCTACGTTTCCCCAAAATCGAAAGGCTTCCATGAATCCCAGGACTAAATCTCAGGACATTCGCGACTTGAGCCAAAACGATATTCGCGAGCTCGTGGCCGAACTTGGCCAGCCCGCCTTCCGCGCAAAGCAGCTCATCGAATGGGTCTTTGAGAAGAACGTTTGTTCGTTTGACGACATGACCAACCTTCCCAAGGCTTTCCGCGAGCAGCTTAAAGAGGCTTTTGCCTTTGACACGCCGACTGAACTCACCAAGCAGGTTTCCAAAGATGGCTCTCGCAAGTACCTGCTCGAGTACCACGACGGCATTTCCGTCGAGACCGTCGGTATGCCCCGTCGCAACAAGCTTTCCGTCTGCGTTTCCACCCAGGCAGGCTGTGGCATGGGCTGCGCCTTTTGCGCTACCGGTCTCAACGGCCTTAAGCGTTCTCTGACAGCTCAAGAGATCGTCGACCAGGTACTTCATGTATCCAACGACTTTGGCGAGCGCGCCACGAGCGTTGTCTTCATGGGCCAGGGCGAGCCGTTTGCCAACTACGACGAGGTTCTCAAGGCGCTGCGAATCCTCAACGACCCCGACGGCATCGGTATCGGCGCTCGTCACCTCACCGTCTCTACCAGCGGCGTTATTCCCGGTATTCGCAAATTTGCCGACATCCCCGAGCAATTCACGCTTGCCGTTTCCCTGCATTCCGCCATCCAGTCGACGCGCAATAAGCTCATGCCCGGTGTTAAGAAGTACACGCTGCTTCGCCTTCACGAAGCACTTCAGCTCTACACCGAGAAGACTGGCCGCCGCCCGACCTATGAGTATGCCATGATCGAAGGCGTCAACGATACGAATCCCGAGATGCAGGCGCTCTGCGACTTCTGCGAGGGAACGCTGTGCCACGTTAACCTCATTCAGCTTAACGACATCGAGGGCAGCCCGCTCAAGCCGTCGCCGATTCATAAGGTTGAGGATCTTCAGCGTCGTCTTGAGTCCTGTGGCATCGAGACCACGATTCGTAACTCCCGTGGTAACGATATTGACGCCGCTTGCGGACAGCTGAAGCAGCGCTTCAAAGTTCAGAAGAACGCATAGGGGAGTCGCACCCCAAAACGTTTCATGTGAAACATCGAACGACCCCGGTTGCAGAATATGCAACCGGGGTCGTTTCATTTATTGACCTTAATTTTGAATCAGCTGCTACCTGTCCCATTTTTTACGGCCAAAATAAGGGGTCCTTGTCTCATGAATCAGACAAGGACCCTTCAAAAAATGCTGGGTAATTGTTAGGTACCTAATAGCCTACATTTTCCCATTGGTTACTAACCCAGCCTTGATTAATCTTGGGATTCTTCGTTACCTGAGCAGTTCGAATGGCAACATCTTCTGTCATAACATCCATTCTCTTCTTGGACGTATCGACGATATCTTGCGCACCACGAAGCAAACGACCTCGGAGCTCATCGTCTGTCGCGATCTTATAACCAGCAAAGGCACCAGCCGCGACAGTCGTCGCCAATGCAATCGCAGTTAAAATCTTATTCCTCATCTTGGTCTCCTTGATCAAACTGGATCATTTCACCAAGAATACGAGAGAGCTCTTCCTCGTCTTTAAACTCAATCTCAATCTTATTCTTTCCACGTGAGCTCTTCACACGTACGTTGGTATTAAATACCTGACGAAGTACACGGGCAGCCTTTTTAAAAGACTGAGGCGTTGCAGGCCTCGACGTTTTAGGCGTCTCTCCGGCAGAAAACAACGGAGCAAGATTTTCTGTCGCTCTTACGGAAAGGCCCTCTGCAACAACTTTCTCTGCAAGTCGAATACGCGCGTCTTCATAGGGAACCGCAAGAATCGCACGTGCATGACCAGCAGTAAGTTTGCCCTCAAAAATCATCTGCTGAACTACTTCGGGGAGATCGAGAAGACGCAGCGAGTTTGTAATTGCAGAGCGTGACTTGCTTACTGCCTTCGACAATGCCTCCTGGGTCATATCGCTGGCATCGATAAGCTGACGATAGCCCTTGGCCTCTTCGACGGGATTCAGATCAGAACGCTGAAGGTTTTCAATAAGAGCAAGAGCAAGCATCTCTTCATCATTAACATCTTTAATGATGACAGGCAGCTCTTCAAGACCAGCAAGCTTTGACGCCTGGTAACGACGCTCACCAGCGATGATCTCATAGCCGTTTCCATGCTTGCGAACCAAAAGCGGCTGCAAAACGCCATGTTCTTGGATTGACTCGCTCAACTCGCGAAGTTCAGTTTCGTTAAAGTGAGTTCGCGGCTGGTTAGGGTTGGGAACAATATCCTCAATAGGTAGTTTCGTTTCAGATGCAGCCTTTGAAGCGGATGCAGCCGAACCACCGGTCTCATACTCGGCCTCTGAGACCAAAGCATTGAGTCCACGTCCCAATCCGCCACGTTTCTTTACACTAGGCACGCTTGATCACCTCTTTTGCAAGGTTCATATACGCTTTTGCACCCTTATTTTGAGGTGCATAGGTAATTACCGGTTCTCCAAAAGACGGAGCTTCGGAGATTTTAACCGTACGGGGGATCAGCGTCTTAAACGCCTTATCACCAAAGTACGATTGAACTTCCTCAACAACCTGATTCGATAGAGAAGTACGCGAGTCATACATGGTCATAAGCACACCATAGGTGTCTAAGCCCTTGTTCAGACGTGATTTAACCATCTTCATTGACTCAAGCAGCTTTGTAACGCCCTCGAGTGCATAATACTCGCACTGGATCGGAATCAAAACGCTGTCTGCCGCGGTCAAGGCGTTGATAGTAAGCAGGCCGAGCGAAGGGGGACAGTCAATGAAAATAAAATCGAACTCGTCCTGAATCGGCTCAAGCAAATCTTTGAGGCGGGTTTCACGAGCGATTGCGCTTACGAGCTCAATTTCCGCGCCTGCAAGCTGAATTGTAGCCGGAATTACGAATACTTTTTTGCAATTTGTATCAAGAACAAGCGATTCTGCCGGCACATCATTCAACAATGCATCATAGATGCAGTGATTAAGGTCTTCTTTTTCAATTCCGAATCCACTGGTGCTGTTTCCCTGCGGATCAAAATCGACAATCAGTGTCTTACGACCCTGCTCACCCAGTGCTGCTGCAAGGTTTACAGCCGTCGTCGACTTACCGACACCGCCTTTTTGATTGATGATTGCAATGATACGCGTGTCTTTTGCGCTCTTAGAACGCTTAACGTCGCGAAATCCCACGGTCCCTCCTGGTGTGTATTAAAGCTGTCAAACGGAGGATGTTTCACGTGAAACATTCCGATTCGATATCAACCGCCATGTTTCACGTGAAACACTGCAAGTTGTTAGTATCCATTATGTTTCACGTGAAACATCTAGGCAAGCGGATTCTTCTTTGCCATGCCATTTGCACGAGGCAATGAGACAGATGCTGGATGGCTCTTCTTAAGAACAATAAACTCCCTGTGGCCCAAGCCCTCAGGCAAATCGATTGCGTCATTCAGAAGCAAAGTAAAACCGCAAATCTTAGCTGCTGACATGCCAGAAGCAAGCTCCTCATCCGAAGGATTGCCCTTGGTGATAACAAATAGCCCTCCATCCTTGAGGAACGGAGCCGCATACTCAACAAGAATCGGTAGAGGGGCTAGTGCGCGGGCGGTTACGACAGAGAACTGCTTCTTATGGCTTCGAGCATATTCTTCAAGACGATCATGAACCGCATGAGCATGTTTCAATCCAAGAGCATGGACAAAGGAATTGACAGCATCAACCTTCTTGCCAACAGAGTCAATATAAGTAGCTTTACGATGCGTGACTATGGTTAACGGAATACCAGGGAAGCCCGCACCTGTACCCATATCGAGCAAAGCTCCCTCAGGAGCCTTATTGATATAGGGGAGTAAAACAAGTGAGTCGAGGATATGAAGTACTGCAGCATCTTCTACGTTAAGAATACGGGTGAGATTGGTTGTCTTATTTGTTTCCAGAACCAAATCCAAATGCTGAATACATTTCCTCAGCTCAACATCAGTTACGCTCAAGGAATACTCTTTGCAATAGGAAGTTAGACGACTTAACATCTCGTCAGCTTGCTGATCAGTAAGTACTAACAACGAAAGCTCCTTTCTGACAAAAATCAGTGTATCGAGAACTTTTGACAAAAAAAGGGGACGTGGAAACCACGTCCCCTTAGCATAAGCTCGAGTAGATTATCGAGCAACAATCACCACATGGCGATCAGGGTCAGAACCCTCAGAATGAGTATCGACGGCATCATTGCCACGAAGTGCAATGTGGACCAGTCGGCGCTCGTAGGCATTCATGGGTGGAAGCGAAACACTCTTATGAGTGCGGATGGCACGCTCGGCAGCAGACTGAGCCATGGACGCAACCTTGTCCTGACGGCGGCTCTTGTATCCCTCGACGTCCACTACAACCGGATACCTAAAGCCAAGCTTGCGGCTCACCAGCAAAGAGAACATAACCTGAAGGGCATCAAGGGTGCGACCATGACGGCCAATGAGAACAGCAAGATCGGGAGCCGTTACATCCAAAATCAGCTCACCCTCGTCACCCTCATACTCATCGATAGGAGAGTTGGCGGCATCGAAGTGCGAAAGGATGGAACGCAGGATGGAAATCGCAACATCGGCAATGGTGTCGAGCTCCTCATCGGTCAGCTCTTCACCAGCCTTGTAGCGCTGTGCAATCTCGGGATAATCGCCCGCAACCTGCGGGGCAACCTCCTCAAGCATATCCTCGACGATCTCTTCAGACATAACGTACTCCAAAAGTTAGGTACCTAAATAAGATTGATATCCCGCTACTTCTTCTTGTGCGGGCGCGGCTTCTTCTCTCGACGAGTGACCTCAACCTGCAGCGGCGCGTTCTTAAGACGCTCCTCCTCATCGGCCTTCGCCTTGTCGATGACCTTCTGCGTCACAAAAATCTGCTGGATAACCTGCCAAGCAGACGAGACGTCGTAGTACAGCAGAACACCAACGGGAAGGCTCCAGCCCATCCAAAGCATCATGACCGTCATGACAACGGCCATCATACGCATGCTCTGGGCCTGCTGGCCGGTCTGGTTGCGCGACATATAGAGCTGCGGAATCAGGGTCAGGACGGCGAACAGGATCAGGCAGACCAGCGCAGGCAGTGCAACCATAAAGCCATCGGCAAAGGAAGCGCTCGGCGTGGTGGTCAGGTCGGGCAGGATGTTGAAGAACGAGAACGTGCCCTCGTTAAAGTACTGCGGCAGGTTACGAAGCAGCGTAAACAGGGCAAACAGGATAGGCATCTGAATCAGAAGCGGCAGACAGCCGGACAGCGGATTGAACTTGTTCTCGCTGTAGAACTTCTGCATCTCCTCGGCCTGACGCTGAGGATCGTCGGCATAGCGCTCCTGGATCTCGAGCATCTTGGGCTGCAGCACCTGCATGCGAGCCGTCGACTTGGTCGACTTGAGCATGAGCGGCGTCAGCAGCAGACGGATGATGACCACCAGGATGATGATGGACAGGCCCCAGTCGACCGCAAAGGTCTGGATGAGCTTGAGCAGCTCGAAAAGGATGTTAACGATCCAATCCCACATGTAAGTTTTCCTCCGATAGCGAGTGCCCGCTAGGGCACAGGGTCATAACCGCCGACGTGCAGGGGATTGCAGCGAGCGATGCGCCTCACGGCAAGCCAGCAGCCTCTCAAAACACCGTACTTCTCAATCGCCTGGATGGCGTATTGCGAGCACGTTGGGTAATAAATGCAGGCGTCAGGCAATAAGGGCGAAATAACCTGTTGATATATGCGAATAGGAGCGATGGCAACACGTCGCAAAACGTGATTGCTCATCGCTCCTCCCCGGCAACGCCGGCGCGTTTCATAAGCGAACGCAACGCCTTGTCCATCTCCTGCGGCGAGGAAACCCTCGTCTTGGGAGTTGCGAACAAGATGATGTCATAACCCGCAACGGGAAATCCACAGCTGCGGGCGGCCTCGCGCATCACACGCTTAGAACGGTTGCGCACGACAGCACAACCGAGCCGTTTAGCACCAACGAAGGCGACCCTTCCGGAGTCGCCTTCGCCAACCGATTCACATATGGTCATTCGAATCAGAGGGTGATTGAAACGACGCCCCTGACTGAACACATGCTCGAAATCTTGCCGAGACTTAATAGTCTTCATGCGAGATGTGTGTATCGCTGCTAGACAGTGAGACGCTTGCGGCCCTTGGCGCGACGACGGGCGAGCACGGCACGACCACCCTTAGTGGCCATACGGGCACGGAAGCCATGGGTCTTGGCACGCTTACGCTTATTAGGCTGATACGTACGCTTCATCTTAAGTTCCTCCTGCTGCATTTCGAGTGTCCGCGGGGGCGCGGACGCAGATATAGACACGTGAGCTTGAAGATTGTAGGGAAATCAATGTTCAAATGTCAAGAAATCAAAGGTAAAAGGTTGCGCAGTTCACACGGTTCCCCCATAAGCCAAGCTCGATTTAGCGGTACATGACAACTTTTCACGATATTTCATCGAGTTTTCAACAGGTCATGTTGGCAATGTTGAGAACTTTTCGCCCGTTTTCCAAAGTTTTCAACAGGTTTTGAAAAGTTGTCGAAAGATGAGAAACATTGCACAGTGAGCTACTATTTGTTCGAAACCTTTTGGAAGATTGCGAGCGGCATGTCTGACGACTTTTACACCATGGTCGATTCCGGAGACCCGGCACCCGACAACGAGCACATCACCGGCGTGCGCGAAGAGCGTGAGGAAGGCGAGCAGACGACCACGCAGGCGCCAAAAGCCATGTACGCCGCACGCATCGCCGTCTATGACGACATGCTGTCGACACCGCGTGTGATCGTCATTAATCCGCAAGATGTCCGCACGTATTTGGAAGAGACCACCAACACCGTCTACCAGTGCATGAAAGAACAAGGTGGCCATATCTCGCTCATGGTCATCCGCGAGATTGTCGAAAACTTTATCCACGCGCACTTTGCCGAGCCCATCATCTCGATTCTGGACGGCGGAGACACCATCCGCTTTGCCGATCAAGGACCCGGCATCGACGACAAGGAGCGCGCGTTCGACTTTGGCGTTACCAGTGCAAACAGCAAGATGAAGCGCTATATCCGTGGAACCGGAGCAGGGTTTCCCATGGTGCAGGAGTATTTGGAAAACGCCGGCGGCGCCGTGTCCATCGAGGACAACATGGGCAACGGCACCGTGGTTACGGTAAGCCTGAACCCTAAACGCGTGCAGGAAATCGAGCGTGCCGGCGGACGCGGTGCTGCCGTGCGGCCCGAGACGGAGCATCCCACATACCCCCTGCCGGGAGCTTTTGCTCAGCAGCCCATGGCAACGCAGCAGATGCAGCCCCCCGTGGGACAGATGCAGCAGCCCGGAATGCTTCCTACACAAGAGCCCCAGGCGACATCGATGTCGATGCCGCCAAACATGCCAGAGACCATGCCGCTGGCGGATCAGGATGCAGCAGCAATGCAGCAGGCGACGGGGGCACCGGGTGGCCAGCAAATGGGCTATCAGCCGTACCAACAGGGATATCCATATCAGCAGATGCCGCCACTGGGGTATGGCCAGCAGTTCCCGCAACAGTACCAGCAGGGATATCAGCAGCCGTACCAGCAGATGCCACAGCAGCAGTACAACCCTTGGGCCCAGCAGATGCCTCCGCAGCCTTACCAACAGTGGCCTCAAAGTTTTCAACAGCAAATGCCGCCGATGCAGAGTTCTCAACAACCAGCAGCTCAAATGATGTATCCTAATGCAGCAAATCAGTATGCGCAGCCACAACCGGACGTGTTCGTAAGCGATCGCGGCAACGCCGCGCTGGGCTATCTGGCGCAAAATCAAGCGTGCGGTGCAACCGATCTGGCGAGGGCGTTTGGAAACTCGGCCCCCACTTGGTCACGCACGCTCAATGACTTGGCGCAGGCCGGCTTGGTCATCAAGCATGGCCAGAAATACCATCTGACCGAACTCGGCGCCGCTCGCGTGCGAGCTCAGAGCTAAAGAACGGGAGAGACAGTGGACGAGGAAGCAAGCATCATCCTGGGGGATGCCATCGCCTTTTGCCAGCGCGACGGCCAAGATGCACGCCTCATCAACATGCTGGGGCAATCGCGCGCCATAAGCCTGACCGAAGATACGCTCACGATCGAGGCCCCCTCGCGCTTTGCCATCGCGCAGCTCAAAAAGCATCAGCCGACTATTGAGGCCTATCTGGAAGAAATCGCCTTTGCACCGATTGCGCTCGACATCGTGGCACCGCAAGGCGCCGCGACGGAATCCGCTGCCGCGACGGCGGGCGGCGCGGCTCCCGCTGCTTCCCCGGCGGTGCCGGCCTCCGCAGGCGACGTACCGACAATCGAGCACCAGCGCAGCGATGTTTCCCGTGAAACCATGGCACCGTTGCCGACCGCGGCGGCGACGCCAGCGAACGCACCCGTCACGCACATGCCCATCGCTCACGACGCAGCGGCGAGCGCGGATTCGGGCATTGCAATCAAGAACACACTCTCGGCCGATGATTTTCGTCGCATGATGAACCAGATGAAGGGCGGAGCGCCGGCTAAATCCACGCAAGCTACGGCCCCCGCTTCACCCGTGCCAGCACCGACCGTGCCGGCCGAGCAGAATACGGATGGAGCCCCGCTCGCCGCGAACTCAAAATTTACCTTTGAGAACTTTGTCTACGGCCCCGAGAACAGCCATGCCTATCGCTCGGCACTCAAGTTTGCCGCCCTCGCGGACGAGCGCGGCACATGCACATCACTGTTCATCTACGGCAAATCGGGCCTGGGCAAGACGCACCTGCTGCTTGCCATCAAAAACGAGCTCGCCGAGAAGTCGCCCGAGATTAAGGTCAAGTATGCCAACTCCCAGGCATATCTGGACGACCTGATGACCGAGTTCGACCGCCAAAAGAAGAGCAACGCCCCCATCATGCAGGCGTACCACGGCGTGGACGTGCTCATCATCGACGACATCCAAAACATCATCGGCAAGCGCGCGAGCGTGGACTACTTTTTCCAGCTCATGGACGAGTTCATCCGCAACAACAAGAAGGTCGTCATCGCGGCAGACCGCGCCCCCAAGGACCTGAGCATGGACGAGCGTCTGACCAGCCGCTTCAACGCCGGCATGCTCTGCCTGGTCGCAGAGCCCAGCTACGAGATGAAATACAAGATCTTGCAGCGCTATTACGAGAACACCATCGTCGCCGCTCCCGAGGCAGGCGACGACTCGCTGCTGGCGGCCTATGGGGGCGACAGCGGGCACCTGACCGACGAGCACTTTAAACACATGGCAGAGGTGTCGGGCACCAACATCCGCGAACTCGAGAGCTTTTGCGAGCGCTGCGCCGGCGAGGCGGGCGACCGCGAGCGCGAGGGCGGGGAGCTCACCTTTGACGATATCGACGCCATCGCCAGCCAGTACTTCGACACATCGGCCAAAAAGATCAACGTCCAGACGGTTCAGTCCGTCATCGAAGAGCAGTACGGCGTGACGCACGAGGAGCTCATCGGCCCGCGTCGCAACGCCAATATCGCAAAAGCACGCCATATCGCTATCTACCTGGCCATCGAGATGTGCGAGATGACGACCACGGCGGTGGGCGCCGAATTTGGCAACCGCAACCACTCGACCGTCAGCACGAGTTACAAAAAGGTCCAGAAGATGATCCAGGAAGACCGCACCGTCACCGAAGACCTCAAGTCGCTGCGCGATAAAATTACACTGCGCTCGTAGGGAAATAGAGACACCTGTTGAAAACTTGTCGAAACCACGGGCATAAGGTGTTTAAAACCCAACCCGCGGTGATGAAAAGTTTTGCGCAGGTTTTGAACGTGGAAAACCACCCCCGTTGCACACAGGTTGCTGTCGATTCTCTTTTTGGGTCTGACCTGCGTCTTTGGGAATAATCAACAGTTTCGTCAGTGCTATTACTATTATTAAGATATTTATATCTATAGAAAGGTATTAAAAGATGAAGTTCACCGTCAGCCAGAGCTCGCTTACACAAGCCATCGGCGTCGTTATGAAGGGTGTCGCTTCGGCATCCACCCTTCCCATCCTGTCGGGCGTGCTCGTCAAGGCGCAAGACGGCATCTTGGAATTCCAGACCTCTAACTACACCATCTCGATCCGTCATCGCATCGCGGCGCATGTCGAAGAAGAGGGCGAGATGGTTATCCCCTGTAAGATGCTCTCCAATATCACCAAGACTCTCCCCGATGCCCCGGTCACCTTTGAGCTGTCCGAGCGCCAGGTACTGATCAGTTGCGAGAAGAGCTCGTTCCGCCTGAACACGCTCGATGCCAATGACTTCCCTGAGTTTCCGGCCTATGCCATCGAGAGTGCCGTGGAGCTGCCGACCGATATCTTGTCCGAGATGGTCGGCCGCGTGTGGCGCGTCACCTCGACCGACAAGGCCCGCCCCATCCTGGGCGGTGTGCACATGAAGGTCGAGAACAACACCGTGCGCCTGGTGGCGACCGATTCCTTCCGCTTGGCCGTGTGCGATACGCAGGTCGAGACCTCGACCCTCGAGGGCTCCTTTGAGCTCAACGTTCCAGCCGACGCCTTTAACGACGCGCTGAACATCATGGCCAGCCAGGCGACCATTATGATCGGGGCTACCGACACCCAGGTCGTCTTCGAGGCCGGCAACACCACCTACGTGTCGCGCCGCATCGAGGGCGTGTACCCCAACTACAAGCAGCTCATCCCCGATTCGTGCGTGACGAGCGTCAAGATCGACGTCGCCGCCTTTAACGCCGCCCTCAAGCGCGTGGCCGTTATCGCGAGCGCCAACCCCGCCGTCAAGTTCGAGATCGATGTCGAGAACGGGCAGATGGGCCTGTCCTCCATTTCCAATGACCAGGACCTTGCGCAGGAGACGATCGATGTCGAGGCCGAGGGCGAGTCGGGTACCATCGCCTTCAACTACCACTACATCTTCGGCTGCCTCAATGCCCTGTCCAAGGAGAAGGAGATCACGCTGGAGCTCAAGAGCTACTCGCAGGCGGGCATCTTCAAGTCCTACGACAAGATCAACTACCTGTACCTAGTCATGCCGGTCCGCATCTAGCGCTGCGCCATGACCATATTCGCCCGCGATCTTTCCGTTGCGCACTACCGCAGCTTCGATAGCTATCGCCTTGCCCTGGACGAGGGCGTGACGATACTTGCGGGACCCAACGCGGCGGGAAAGACCAATCTCATAGAGGCGCTGCAGCTGCTGACGAGCGGCGCCTCGTTTAGGCATCCGACCGCAGCCGAGCTCGTCCATGACGGCGTGGGCTCGTGCAAGATCGAGCTGAGGCTCGAGGGCGACGGCCGCGTGCTTGATATGGGATTGAGCGCGGAGGACGGTAAGCGCTCGTTTAGTCGCAACGGCAAGAGATACTCTGCCGCCGGTGTGCGCGGGATTCTGCCGAGCGTGCTGTTTTGCCCCGACCATCTGGACATGGTTAAGCGAGGCGCCAGTGTGCGCCGCGCCGCCCTCGATGACTTTGGCATGCAGCTGAGCGCACGCTATGCCGATCTTGCGAGCACCTATGGGCGCTGCGTGACCCAGCGTAACGCCTTGCTCAAGGAGACCTGGTGCTGCCGTGAGATGCTCGGCGCGTGGAACGATTCGATTGCCCGCGCGGGCTCGGCCCTGCTCGTGCACCGGTTGGCCCTGCTCGACCGGCTGGCGGGCCATGTGCACACTGCCTACGGGCAAGTGGCGTCAGGTGAGGTCGCCAACGTGACCTATGCGTCCACGCTGGGGGATTTGCCCCAGGTCGAGGATCGCGAAGAGCTGAAGGGTTGGGCGTACGAGCGCATGCTGGCTGCCCTTGACGAGCATGCCGACGAGGAAATTCGCCGCGGCGTGACGTTGGTGGGACCGCATCGCGACGAGATTGAGTTTACCGTGGCGGGTCGCTCCGCCCGTTCATTTGCCAGCCAAGGACAGCAGCGTACGCTGGTGCTGTCCTGGAAGGTGGCCGAGGTTGCCGTGGCTCGCGATGTCCTGGGCACCGCCCCACTGCTGCTTCTGGACGACGTGATGAGCGAGCTCGACGGCGAGCGTCGCGGTGCTTTCCTGCGGCTGATCGGCGATGATATCCAGACGGTCATAACTACGACCAACCTGGGGTACTTTACCGATGACCTGCTTGATCGAGCCAAGGTGGTGAGCATGGGTGAGACGTGCTAATTACGAGCGAGAGAGCGAAACAGTCGCCTTCAGCGGATTTTTGAACGCAGAGCGCCAGCGCATCCTGGCGGCTGCAACGCCTAAGCGCCGTGCGCAGATGGAGGCCGCCGAGGAGTCGCGTACGGTCTATCGCGCCTGGAATGCGGTGTGCTCGGGCACGCGCGAGGGGCGCCATGTGACGGGCCTGCGCTACCTGCCCGAGTCCAATGAGCTGCTGGTGTATCTCGACTCGCCCTCGTGGACGCAGGAAATGACGTTGTTGCGCGAGATCATCCGCGCGCGCATGGAGCGCGCCGGTGCGCATGTGGACGGCCTGGTGTTCAAGACCACCGCACCCGGTCACACGCCGCCCGCCGCCAAGGAGCGCCTGCGCCCGGCGACGACCGAGCGCCCGCCGGCCCCGCACGCCGACCTAAGTGAGGCCGAGCGCGGCGAGATTGAGCGCCAAGTGGCGCCCATCGAAGACCAAAAACTGCGCGAGGCCCTCGAGAACGCCATGAGAGCCAGTGCCGAGTGGGCCAAGGGCGTGCGAAGCAAAAAAGAGCCTTAAATCGCATCTGGTGGCCTTGTAGAGCCAAATACCCTCGTTCCCGAGGGTATTTTTTTACGATAAACTAGTAAGGCTGTACACATTTTCTTGACTGAAGGAGGACGTGTGGCAAACGAAAACGATTACGATGGCGGCGAGATTAAGATTCTCGAAGGTCTCGAGGCCGTTCGTAAGCGCCCGGGCATGTATATCGGCTCGACGAGCGCCAGCGGTCTGCATCACCTGGTGTGGGAGATCGTTGACAACTCCGTCGACGAGGCCATGGCCGGTTTCTGCACCGAGATCCAGGTGACGGTCCACGCCGACAACTCCATCACGGTCGTCGACAACGGGCGCGGCATCCCCGTCGACGAGCACCCTGTTAAAAAGATCCCGACGCTCGAGGTCGTCATGACGATCTTGCACGCCGGCGGTAAGTTCGATAACTCGGCCTATAAGGTCTCGGGCGGCCTGCACGGCGTGGGCATCTCCGTCGTCAACGCACTGTCCAAGCGCGTGGTCGTTCAGGTTCGTCGCGATGGCAACACCTACGAGATGGAGTTCTCGCGCGGCAAGACCGTCAAGAAGATGGAGGTCGTGGGCACCTCGGATTCGACGGGTACCACCGTCACCTTCTGGCCCGACGACGAGATCTTCGAGACCTGCATCTACGATTTCGATACGCTGCACAACCGCCTACAGGAGACGGCGTTCCTCAATAAGAACCTCAAAATTGTGCTGACCGACGAGCGCGAGGCGACTCCCCGCGTGGAGGAGTTTTGCTACGAGGGCGGCATCATCGACTTCGTCAAGTTCCTCAACGAGGGCAAGGACGTCCCCGAGGCCTTTAAGGAGCCCATCTACATCGAGGGCAAATCGGACCCGGACGCGCCTGTCGCCAAGATGGGCGAGGTCGAGGTTTCCCTGCAGTGGAATAGCGGCTACGGCGAGAACGTCATGTCGTTTGCCAACGACATCTACACTCCCGAGGGCGGCATGCACCTTGAGGGCTTCCGCACCGCGCTCACCCGCGTGATCAACGACTATGCGCGCAAGCAGAACCTGCTCAAGGAAAAAGACGCCAATCTGACCGGCGACGATGTGCGCGAGGGCCTTTCGGCTGTTATCTCGGTCAAGCTGCCCGACCCGCAGTTTGAGGGCCAGACCAAGGCCAAGCTCGGCAGCTCCTATATGCGCGCGCTGACACTCAAGATCGTGACCGACGGCCTCGCCGATTACCTCGAGGAGCATCCCAAGCCCGCTCGCGAGATCGTCAAGAAGGCTCAACAGGCCTGCAAGGCGCGCAACGCCGCCCGCAAGGCGCGCGAGGCGACCCGCCGCAAGAGCCTGCTCGAGACGGCGTCCCTGCCCGGTAAGCTCGCCGACTGCTCGGTGCGTGATGCCGAGCTGACCGAGCTCTTCATCGTAGAGGGCGACTCGGCAGGCGGTTCGGCCAAGGACGGCCGTCGCCGAGACATCCAGGCGATTCTGCCCCTGCGCGGCAAGATTTTGAACGTCGAGCGCGTGGGCGACCACCGCGCGTTCTCGAGTGACACCATCCAGTCGCTGATTACCGCGATCGGCTGCGGCGTCACGACGAGCGCCGGCGACGGCGGCGACTTTGATATCACCAAGGCCCGCTACCACAAGATCATCATCATGACCGATGCAGATGTCGACGGTGCGCATATCCGCATTCTGCTGCTGACGTTCTTCTACAAGTACATGCGCCCGCTGATTGACGCCGGCTACGTGTACGTCGCGTGCCCGCCCATCTTTGGCATTAAGGTGCGCAACAAGATTCACTACGTGTATCCCAACGGCCGCCAGCCCGAAGACGAGATCCTGCGCGACACCATCCAGAGTCTGGGCCTGAACCCCGACGACAACGACGAGGACGGCAAGGCCAAGGACGGCAAGATCACCAAGAAGCGCAAGGGCTATACCGTCCAGCGCTACAAGGGCCTGGGCGAGATGGACCCCAAGCAGCTTGCCTCGACGACGATGGACCCCAAGACCCGCATTCTGCAGCGCGTGTCGATCGAGGACGCCGTGGTGGCAGACCGCGCCGTGCGCGAGCTGATGGGTTCCGAGGTCGGCTATCGCCGCGAATATATCGAAAAACACGCGCATGATGCACGATTCCTTGACGCTTAAGAGGAGGTAACGTGGCAGACGATATCAACAATAACGGGGGTATGGACGAGGCCGGCGATGCCGGTATGCCCGACGATCTGAAGCGCCTGCTTGCCCGTGCTGAGCAGGGCGAGGACGGCGATCCGGATGCCTATAACCCCGATGCCGATGATGATGAGGAAGAGGACGACGACGCCGAGCTCGAGGAGAGCTTTGGCGAAGTCGACCGTGGCGCCTCGGCCGGCGAGGATATCAACGGCGGTCAGCTCCAGATTTCGGAGTTCGGCCGCGAGATGAAGCAGTCGTTTATCGAGTATTCGATGTCGGTCATCACGGCGCGCGCCCTGCCGGACGTGCGCGACGGCTTAAAGCCGGTGCACCGCCGCATCCTGTACGCGATGAACGAGAGCGGCATCTACCCCAACCGTCCGCACAAGAAGTCGGCCTGGACGGTCGGCGAAGTTATCGGTAAGTACCATCCGCACGGCGACGTCGCGGTCTATGAGGCAATGGTTCGCCTGGCACAGTGGTTCTCCATGCGCACGCCGCTCATTGACGGTCACGGCAACTTCGGCAATATCGACGGCGACGGCGCCGCCGCCATGCGTTACACCGAGAGCCGCCTGGCAAAGCCCGCCATGGAGCTGCTGCGCGACCTGCAGAAGGATACCGTCGACTGGCAGCCCAACTACGATGAGTCGCTCGCCGAGCCCCAGGCGCTGCCCGCGCGCTTCCCCAACCTGCTGGTCAACGGCAGCCAGGGCATCGCCGTCGGCATGGCCACCAACATCGCCCCGCACAACCTTACCGAGGCGATCGAGGCCACCTGCTACCTGATCGACAATCCCGATGCCACCGTCGACGAGCTCATGCAGATCATGCCCGGTCCGGACTTCCCCACCGGTGCCATCATCATGGGCAGTGCCGGCATTAAACAGAGCTACGAGACCGGCCGCGGCTCCATCACCGTGCGCGCCAAGGCTCATGTGGAGTCCACCAAGACCGGCCGTAGCCGCCTGGTCTTTACCGAGATTCCCTACATGGTCAACAAAGGCACTCTGCAGGAGAAGATCGCCCAGCTCGTCAACGACAAGCGCATCGAGGGTATCTCGGATATGCGCGACGAGTCCAACCAGAAGGGTATCCGTCTGGTCATCGAACTCAAGAAGGGCGTCATCCCGCAGGTCGTGCTCAACAACCTGTACAAGTACACCTCGCTGCAGACGACCTTTGGTGCCAACAACCTGGCGCTTGTCAACGGCGTTCCCAAATGCCTGAGCCTGCGCGAGATGCTGCAGCACTACATCGACCACCAGGTCGACGTCGTCACCCGCCGCACCCGTTTTGACCTCAAGAAGGCCCAGGCGCGTGCCCATATCCTCGAGGGCTATCTGATGGCTCTCGACCATATCGACGAGGTCATCAGCATCATCCGCTCCTCGCAGACCGATTCCGAGGCCAGCAGCCGACTGATCGAGCGCTTTGGCTTTACGCCCGAGCAGACCACGGCCATCCTCGAGATGAAGCTGCGCCGCCTGACCGGCCTGGAGCGCGACAAGATCCAGGAAGAGCTGGACGGTCTGCGTCGCGCCATCGCCTACTATGAGGATCTGCTGGCGCATGAGGAGAAAATCCTGGGCGTCATCAAGGAAGAGATGCGCGAGATTTCCAAGAAGTTCGGCGATAAGCGCCGCACCGAGATCAGCCATGTCGAGAAGGACCTGGATGTCGAAGATCTGATTGCCGACGAGGACATGGTCGTGACCATCACCCACACCGGCTACGTCAAGCGCATCCCGGTGGCCGCCTACCGCGCCCAAAAGCGCGGCGGCAAGGGCGTGTCGGGCGTCAACCTCAAAGAGGACGATGTTATCGACGAGATGTTCATCGCGTCCACGCACGAGTACGTGCTGTTCTTCTCGAGCAAGGGTAAGGTCTATCGCCTGAAGGTGCACGAGCTGCCGGTTGGCACGCGCCAGGCGCGCGGCACCGCGATCGTCAACCTGCTGCCCTTCGAGGAGGGCGAGAAGATCGCGAGCGTCATCAGCTGCCGTGAGTTCCCCGCCGACGAGTATCTGATGTTTGCCACCAAGAGCGGCATGGTCAAGAAGACCGTGATGAGCGCCTACGACCGTAGCCGCCGCGATGGCCTGATCGCCATCAACCTGAGGGACGACGACGCGCTGCTCGCTGTACGCCGCGTGCGCGAGGGTGACAAGATCATCATGGCAACCACCGCGGGCAAGGCGATTATGTTCCCCGAGGACCAGGTGCGCGCCACCGGTCGCGATACCAGCGGCGTCCGCGGTATCGGCATGAAGGATGGCGTGAGCGTTTTGGGTATGGAGGTTACCAACGGCAATGGTGACCTGTTTGTCATCACCGAGCGCGGCTACGGCAAGCGCACGCCGGTTGCGGACTACCCGGAGCAGAACCGCGGCGGCCAGGGCGTCTACACCATCCAGATGACCGAACGCAAGGGTAACCTCGCAGCCATGAAGACGGTGGGCCCGCAGCATGAGCTGTTCATTGTGACGGAGGGCGCGACGGTCATTCGCGTCAAGACCGACGAGATCAGCCAAACCGGTCGCGCCACCCAGGGCGTCAAGATGATGACCGTCGACGACAACGACCGCATCTGCGCCGTAGCCCGCATGACAGCGGCCAAAGAGAAGCCCGAAGGTGAAGGCACCGAGGCCGCAGCCGACACCGAAGAGGCCCCAGTCGACCTAGGCGACGGCAACGACATGCCAGAAGATCTCCTCGACGAGTAAAAGGCCCTAGCTGGTAAAAATCATCAGACCCCATATATTGGCGGTCGGCGCACCTGCGCGCCGACCGCTTTTTTGAAAATCTTTGAACCCCACGTCGGTCCCGGCTGCCCGGCGGCATGCGAAGTCGATCGCGAGTTCCGCACGAGCCGGAGAGCACTTAATGTGCTCTCCGTGCGAG
>UQMW01000026.1 GCA_900542275.1 uncultured Collinsella sp. | reverse complement strand
AATAGCAAAAGGGCGACCCCGTTAAGGAGTCGCCCTTGCATGAGCTGCTTATGTGTAGCTGTTACTCGGCGTCGTGGTGACGGCGGGGCTTGCGGCCTCCGTTGTCACCGGGACGGCGCGGACGGTCGCTGCGCTCAGAGCGCTCGCGACGCGGACGCTCACGGCGCTGGAAGTGCTCGCCGTCGCCCTCGGAGGCACCCTCGGCGCGAGCCGGGGCCTCAGGCTTGTCAAGACGATCGAGCGCGATCGTCGACCTCGATGACGACGACCTTGACCTCGTCGCCCACGTTGAGGACGTCCTCGACCTTCTCCACGCGGCCCTTAGCGACGCGGGAGATGTGCAGCAGGCCGTCCTTACCGGGCAGCAGGTTCACGAACGCGCCGAAGGGCTGGATGGAGACCACGCGACCGGCGTACTCCTCGCCCGGCTCGGGAACCTTGATGATGAGCTTGATGCGCTCAACGGCCTGGTCGACGGACTCGCCGGTGCCGCCGACAAAGACGGTGCCGTCCTCCTGGATGTCGACCGAGGCGCCGGTCTCGTCCTGGATGCCGCGGATGACCTTACCGCCGGAACCGATGACGTCGCGGATCTTGTCGGTCGGAACCTGGATGGAAACGATGCGCGGAGCGGTGCTGCGCGTGGTGTGGCGCGGCTCGGGAATCACATCGAGCATCTTCTGCAGGATGAAGGCGCGACCCTCCTTGGCCTGTTGCAGAGCGCGGGCCAGGATGTCGAAAGTGAGGCCGGTGGCCTTGTTGTCCATCTGCAGGGCGGTGATGCCCTCGGTGGTGCCGGTAACCTTAAAGTCCATGTCGCCCAGGAAGTCCTCGAGACCCTGGATGTCGGACAGGACCACGGTCTTGCCCTCCTCCTGGATCAGGCCCATGGCGATACCGGAGACCGGGCGCTTAATGGGCACGCCGCCGTCCATAAGGGCGAGCGTGGAGCCGCAGGTCGAAGCCATCGAAGAGGAGCCGTTGGACTCCATGACCTCGGAGACCACGCGGATGGCGTAGGGGAACTCGTTCTCGTCGGGGAGCACCGGAAGCAGAGCGCGCTCGGCTAGATTGCCGTGGCCGATCTCGCGGCGCTTGGGGCTGCCCATGCGGCCGGTCTCACCGGTGCAGAACGGCGGGAAGTTGTAGTGGTGCATGTAGCGTTTGCCCTCGGTGGGCTCGATGGTATCCAGACGCTGGCCCTCGTTGAGCATGCCGAGCGACAGGACGGAAAGCACCTGGGTCTGGCCGCGCTGGAACAGGCCGGAGCCGTGAACGAGCGGCAGGTAGTTATCCTTCACCATGATGGGGCGAATCTCATCGGCGGCACGACCGTCGACGCGCTCGCCGGTCTCAACGACCATGGTGCGCATGGCCTTCTTCTCGAGCTTCTTGAGCGCCACGGGGATCTCGCGCTCCCAAGCGGCCTGCTCCTCCTCGGTGAACTCGGCGCGGATGGACTCCTTCAGAGCCTCGACCTTACCGATACGGGAGAGCTTGTCGGCGTCGCGAAGGGCGGCTGCCATCTCGTCGTAGTGGGCGAAGATGCGCTCCTGGACCTCCTCGACGGGCTGGTCGAGCGGGTACTCCTTCTTGACGATGGGGCCGTTAACCTGCTCCCACTCGGCGACGAACTCGTCCTGAGCCTGGCAGAAAGCGGCAAGGGCCTCCTGGCCAAACTTCATGGCGGCGAGCATGTCGTCCTCGGAGATCTCCTCGGCGCCGGCCTCGACCATCGAGATGAAGTCGGCGGATCCGCCCAGCTCCAGGTCCAGATCCGAGTTCTCGCGCTCCTCGTAGGTGGGGTTGACGATAAACTCGCCTGTCTCCACGTTACGGCCGATGCGCACGCAGGCAAGCGGGCCCTCGAAGGGCACGCCGCCAAGCGTCATGGCCAGGGATGCACCCATGACGTTGATGACATCGAAGGGGTTGACCTGGTCGGCGACGAGCGAGGTGGCGACGATGTGCACCTCGTTGCGGAAGCCATCCGGGAAGCTCGGGCGAATCGGGCGATCGATCATGCGGGCCGTGAGCGTGGCCTTCTCGCTGGGACGGCCCTCACGCTTGAGGTAGCCACCCGGGATGCGGCCGGCTGCGTACATCTTCTCGTTGAAGTCGACGGTCAGCGGGAAGAAGTCGTAGTTCTTGCGCTCCTTGGAGACGACCACGGTGTCGAGCATCGTGGTGTCGCCCTGCTTGACCAGGCAGGCGCCGGTGGCCTGCTTGGCAAGCTCGCCCGACTCAAAGGTGTAGGTCTTGCCGTACAGCTCAAAGGTCTTGGATACGAGTGTCATTGTTCTCCTTAACCCCGCAGACCCCTTGTCTGCGGGCTTCTCATGTGACGCGGGCCCCCTGCCCCCGCCACGCTTCAGAGCGTGATTGTTCGCGCCCTTACACAAAAAGAGCGCCCCGCTGCGCAGGACGCTCTTAGCATGTACAAATCCTACTGGATGTTGTCGCGGATGCCCAGAGCCTTGATGAGCTCACGGTACTCGACGATGTCGTTCTTCTTGATGTAGGAGAGAAGACGACGACGACGGCCGACGAGCATGAGCAGGCCACGACGGGTGTGGAAGTCCTTCTGGTGGGACTTCATGTGCTCGGTCAGCTCCTTGATGCGCTCGGACAGGATGGCGACCTGAACCTTGGGGTTGCCGGTGTCGACCGGGGTGTTACCGAACTGGGCAGTCAGCTCCGCCTTGCGCTCTTTGGAAACAGTCATTGTTTCACCTTTCGTTTTGCGTCGCCCACGGGCGACTCGATTCGCCTCGGACTGGGAAGCCGCCGGTGGAGCGAACAACCAAGGTCGAGGTACCAACAGGTCGGTATGTTACCACAAGCAGCCCGCGCCTGCGCATCATCACCGACCCAACATGAATTCCATCGCGCGGAGGCGCTGATCGGTGTGCGTCGCAGCCCAAACATGCGAAAGCCCGAGCAGGAATGCCGCCGTATGCGGGTCGATTCGCTCGGCCATGAGCGCATCGAAGGTCATGGACATGAGGGCGCGCAGCCATGCGGTCTCACCGGTCGACACCAGCTCGGCACCCGGAACGCTCGATGCGCACGACCCGCACATGAGACCGCCCGCCTGGGGCGAAAAATACGACAGCATGGGGTCTCCGCACAGCACGCAGGCCGAAAAATCGGGTCGATAGCCCACGTGCGACAGCAGCTTAAAGACATATGCCGCCACAAGTAGGTCCATATGTGCCGTGTCAAGCCCGCTGCCCACCAGGGCAAGCGCTCGCTGCGTTATGGCAAAGGTAAACGGGTCCTCGGCGTCCTCGAACGAGCACACGCGCGCGACCTCGGCGATCGCGCTTGCGGCGCAGGTCGTCTCGTAATCGGGCGCAGCGCCGAGCGGCGCCTCCATAAGCTCGGCCTGAGAAACCACGTCGAGTGACCGTCCATGTGCGAGCAGCATATCGACCGTACAGAACAGCTCGCAGCGCGCAGCCAGGCGTCCGCCGGGTTTGCGGGCGCCCTTTGCCACTGCACGAACCTGCCGTCCCCGCTCGTCAAGCATCGTCAAGATCAGGTCGGTCTCTTTGAGCTTCGTCTTGTCGAGGACGAGCACCTTGGTGCGATATGTCCGGGAGCCTGCCATGCGCGCCGCGCGTCCTTAGTCCTCGGCGTTGTAGCCAAAGCGGCGAATCTGGGCCTCGTCGTCACGCCAGCCGACCTTGACCTTCACGTCCAGCTCCAAAAAGACCTGCGTGCCAAAGATGCGCTCAAGATCGCGACGGGCGTCGATACCGATATGCTTGATCATCTCGCCGCCCTTACCGATGATGATGCCCTTTTGGCCCTCGCGCTCGACGTAAATGGTGGCGTGCACGCGCAGCACCTTCTTGGTCTGCTCGAGCGCATCGCAGATCACGCCAACGGAGTGCGGGATCTCATCACGAGTACGGCGCAAAACCTTCTCGCGCACAAACTCAGCAACGAGCGTCTCGTCAGAAGCGTCAGTGCCCATGTCCTCGGGGAACCAACGCGGGCCTTCGGGCAAAAAGTGCGCAACGGTCTCGATAAAGGCATCGACGTTGAAGTACTTGACCGACGACGTCACGATCTCGTCGTCATAGTCCATCAGCTCGTGGGCTGCCTTGAGCTGCTCCATGACCTGTGCGGGGTCGGCCTCATCGGCCTTGGTAAGCACCAGGACCTTCTTGGAACGAGCGTTCTTGACACGCTCGGCAACCCAGGCGTCTCCCCTGCCGATGGGCTTGGTGGCATCAATCAAAAACGCGACGACATCGACATCGTTCAGCTCGAACAACGCACTCTTGTTGAGCTCGGAACCCAGGCCGTCCTTAGGCTTATGAATACCCGGGGTATCGACAAAGACCAGCTGGTAGCCGGGGCGGTTGACGACGGCGCGCATGCGGCGGCGGGTCGTCTGGGCCACCGGCGAGGTGATGGCGACCTTTTTGCCATAGCAGGCATTAAGCAGCGTAGACTTGCCAGCGTTGGGACGACCGACCAGGGCCACAAAGCCGCTGCGGAAACCGGGCTCAACGTCACCAAAGCCCGCGAGGTTGTCGTCCTCGTCGCACAGGGCGTCGAGTTCCTCGTCGCTCATACCCTCAAACGGGTCGAACTCCTCGACATCCTCGAGCTCCTCGGTATCCACCGCGTCCAGGGACTCGTCGTCCAAAATCTCATCGGTAAGCTGCATATTGTCGGACATGGGAATCCCTTTCTAAATAAAGCCGAGCGCGTGGGCAAATACCAGCAAGCCCACAATCGCGGCGGTGATGGAAAGAACGTATACGGAGGCGGCGGCGATGTCCTTCGCACGCTTGGCCAGCGGATGGAGCTCCTGGGTCGCCAGGTCGACGATGGCCTCCATGGCGGTATTGCAAAGCTCGCCGTGGATCACCAGGCCGCAACAGATGATAATCGTGGCCCACTCGGCAATGTCGAGCCCCACGATGCAGCCTGCAATGACGGTGCACACGCCCGCCACGAGCATGACCTTAATGTTGCGCTCGGTCTTGACGGCGGTGACGAAGCCCTCCATAGCGTAAGAAAACGACTTTAAGAAGGACGGATGGTCCTTGTTCGATCCGGGAATCATAGACGGCTCCTAGTCGTGGGCGTGGTTGGTGATGGGGCCGACGTGGACTAGCTTGGGGTCCTCGCCGCGCTCGAGCGCCAAATCGCGCAGGATGGCGTCCTCGCGGGCCTCCATGACCTCGGCCTCGTCGTCCTCGATGTGGTCATAGCCCAGCAGGTGCAGCATGCCGTGAACGAGCATCAGACGGCACTCGTCAGCGGGGCTATTGCCAAAACCGGGGGCCTGACGGGCAATAACCTGCGGGGCCAAGATAATATCGCCGAGCTCGAGCGTCTCATCGGCGGGAATGTCATCGTCAAAGGCCGAATCGCACTCAAACGAGAGTACATCGGTGGTGCGATCGATACCGCGCCACTCGTGGTTGAGCTCGTGCATCTCGTCCTCGTCGACATACGAAAGGGAAATCTCGACCTCACGCTCAACGCCCTCGGCGGCAAGCACAACCCCGCAGATGTGCTCCACCTCCTGCGCATCGAGCAGCGTATCGAGTTCGGCATCGTTGCTGATCAATACACTCAACGGGACTCCTTTCGGTCACGTACGCGTTTCTCGCGCACATCATCATAAGTGTCGTATGCCTCGACGATACGTCCCACCAAGGCATGGCGCACCACGTCGGCGCGCTCGAGGTGCGAAAATGCGACATCGTCGACACGGCCCAAAATCTGCTCAACGTCGGCAAGACCGCCACGACGACCCACCAGGTCGCGCTGGCTCAGGTCGCCGGTAATCACGAACTTGGAGTTAAAACCCAAGCGCGTCAAAAACATCTTCATCTGCTCAGGCGTGGTATTTTGCGCCTCGTCGAGCACCACGAAGGCATCGCTCAGCGTGCGGCCGCGCATATAGGCAAGCGGGGCGATCTCGATCACGCCGCGCTCCATAAGCTCATCGGTGCGCTCGCGATCCATCATGTCAAAAAGCGCGTCGTAGAGCGGACGCATGTAGGGATCGATCTTTTCCTCGAGGGTACCGGGCAAAAAGCCCAGGTTCTCCCCCGCCTCGACAACCGGACGCGTCAAGATCAGACGGCCCACCTCGTGACGCTTAAGCGCGGCAACGGCGAGCGCCATGGCCAGATAAGTCTTACCGGTGCCGGCAGGACCCAGGCCAAACGTGATGGTATGCGAGCGAATGGCATCCACGTAGCGCTTTTGGCCGAGCGTTTTGGGGCGAATGGCACGACCGCGATACGAAAGCAGCACGTCATCGCGAAACGACGTAGCCTCGTGCTCACCGTCGCGCAGAACGGCCAGACAGCGCGAGACATCGTCGGCAGAAAGCGTGCGCCCGGCAGCAGCCTCACGAAAGGCATGTTCGAAAAAACGCGCCACGAGTTCGACCTCATCCGGGTCACCGCTCACGGCGATGCTATCGCCACGGGCGACCACATGGGCGCGCACCAAGTTCTCGAGTGCACGAAGGACGCCGTCGCCGGCGCCCAAAACGCGCGAGGGATCAATTCCCTCGGGAACGGTAAGTCTAATCTTCGAGGCTTCCATGAACCTCCCTGCGCGCATGGACCAAGCCGGAATCATCGACTCCGATGATAGCAACATCGAGCAGGCACGGGGCTGTAAGTCCACAGGTATCGTCAAGACGGGCATGATGGAACGAGCCGAGCGTCAGGTTGTCACCATACTCGAGCACGGCACGCTCGACCGTGCCCACGCGACGACGAGCGTCGGCAACAGCGAGCTCCTGCGCGGCGGCCCGCATACGGCGGCTGCGCTCGGCCATAACCTCGGGCGGCACCTGGTCGGGCATGTCGGCAGCAAGGGTACCGGGACGCTTGCTGTAGCGGAACACGTGCATACGCGAGAAACCCACACGGCGGCACAGCGCCAGCGACTCCTCGAACTCCTCGTCCGTCTCACCGGGAAAACCAACGATGACATCGCACGAAAGAGACGCCTGGGGCAAGTTGGCGCGAATCATACGCACCGTGTCCTCAAAGGCCTCCGCACTATAGGGACGACCCATGCGATGCAGGGTCGCCGTGCAGCCGGACTGCACGGGCAGGTGCAAAAACGGGGCGATACGCTGCGGATAGCGCGACATAACCTTAAGCAGGCGCTCAGAGATATCCATGGGTTCGACCGAGGAAATGCGCACATGCGGAATAGACGTGCGCTCCATGATGGCCTCGAGCAGCTCATCGATTTCGACATGCTCGTCGGTCGCGCTCTTGCCATCGTAGGCACCCAGGTTCACACCGGTCAGCACCACCTCGGGCACGCCGGCCTCCTGGGCCTCGCGAACTTGCTCGAGCACGGACTCGACGGGCACGGAGCGCTCGGGGCCGCGCGCCTTCCACACAATGCAATAGGTGCAGCGATGGTTGCAGCCGTCCTGAATCTTCACGCCCAGGCGAGAGCGACCGAGCGCATCGACCACCTCGCCATCGCTGCAGGCGGGAACGCTATCGGACTCAACGCCCAGCACCTCGCAGACACGTTCGGCGACATCGATCTTGGACGGCTCGGCGATCACGCGATCCGAAAGCTCCAGCAGCTCCTCGGGATGCAAATTAACCACGCATCCGGTCACGACCACATAGGGCTCGTTTGGATAGGCCAGCGCATGGCGGACGGCCTTACGGGTCTTGGCCTCGGCCTCGCCCGTAACGGCACAGGTGTTAATGACGATCAGCTCTGCATCCTGAGGCTCCACCATTGCAAAGCCCAGGCGCATAAGATCGGCAGTGATACGGTCAGACTCAACCCGGTTAACACGGCAGCCGAGGTTGACGACGGAAATATGGGGTGCGAGCACGCGGGCTCCTTAATCGAGGATATCGTCGAGGGCACTCTTGATACGGTCGGTCACCGACTTCTTACCAGAAGCGACATCATCGCCCATCTCATCGGCAAAAGCACGGAGCAGCTCGCGCTGCTTATTGGAAAGATTGGTGGGAACGACCACGCGCAGTTGCACGATCAGGCGGCCACGCGAACCGCCACCGCCAATGCGCGGCATGCCGTAATTATTGACGCTCACGGTGTCGCCGTACTGGGCACCGGCGGGAACCGTCACCTTAACGACCTCGTCGGGCATAATGCCCTCGACCTCGATCTCGCAGCCGAGCGCAGCCTGCGCAATCGAGATATCGCTCACCAGGTACAGGTCGTCACCGTTGCGCTTAAAGCGCTCATGGTCGGCAACGCGCACGTTGACAATCAGGTCACCCGAGGGCTCGCCGCGAAGGCCGGCCTCGCCAAAGCCGCTCACGCGCAGCTGGCGACCGGTCGAAACGCCGGCGGGAATATCGATGTCGATCTTTTCATGCGAAGGCGTGCGGCCCTGACCGTCGCAGGTCTCGCAGGGATGGTCGATAACCGTGCCCTCGCCATGGCAGTCGGGGCAAGGCGAGGAAGACTGAACCTGGCCCAGGAACGAGCGCTGGACCGTCGTGACGTAGCCTGTACCGTGACAGCGGCCGCACTGCTTTTCCTGTGCGCCCTCTGCCCTACCGGTGCCATTGCAGTCCTCGCAAGGAGCAAGGCGGTCATAGCTGATAGTCTTTTTGCAGCCGAGCGCCGCCTCCTCGAGCGTCACCGAAAGCGAGATGGCCATGTCACGACCGCGACGACGCTCGCGACGGCCGCGGGCACCACCGCCGGCGCCGCCGCCAAAGAACGACGAGAAAAGGTCGTCCATGCCCATGCCGCCAAAGATGTCGTTAATGTCGACATAGCCAGAGCCACCGGGGCCGTCAGGAGAGCCAAAGCGATCGTAGTTTGCACGCTTCTGCTCATCGGAAAGAACGGAATATGCCTCGTTGAGCTCTTTGAACTTGGCCTCGGCCTCGGGGTCGTCCGAAACGTCCGGGTGTACGGTACGGGCCTTCTTTAGAAACGCGCGCTTAATCGTCCGCGCGTCGGCATCCTTTTCGACGCCAAGTACCTCGTAGTAATCCCTATTTTCCGACACGACCGAATCCTTCCGACTTTCATTATTGTCACAGTGCGTCCTATACCCAAGCTGGGGCGGCCGCAAACAGAGGGTTTGATGTTAGTACATTCCGTACGGCGAAAGCATGGCACGCTGCGAGCAGCTCGCAAACCAAACCGACACGAGTGCAAACATAAATCCGTTGGCAAAACCGTTGGCAAACTGCATCGCGCCGCGTTTCCACCACAGCAGGCTGCGATGAAGCACGCCGTCCGAGAGCACCATGAACAGGCCCATGGCAAACGGAATAAAGCACATCATGGCAAAGGCCGAGAACACGCCCGAGATGGCCGACAGCACCAAAAACGGCGCCACGATGCCCATCAGGTAAAAACCGGTACGGGCCTTGCCTTCCAGGCGCTCGGCCTCGACATGGGCACGGCCGACCAGGTCGCCGCCCGCGGCACCGTTGGTGCCGGCGTGACCCATGCCGCCAATACGAACCTCGTCGCCATCGTGCGTGCCGGCAGGAAACTCAATCGTCTGCTCGGAGGTCACGCGGGTTCGACCGCTGCCACCGCAATCGGGACAGGGGTCGGCGACGACCTTACCGGAACCGCCGCACTCGGGGCAGACCGACTGGAACGTGCCGGCGCCAAACAGGAAGGACAGGTCGACATCGATGTGGCCGCGACCGCCGCAGCTCGGGCAGGTATGCGCATGCTCGGACGAGACGGAGCCCGAGCCGCCACAGTGACCACAGGTATCAAAACGCGTATAGCGGACGGTCTTACGGGCACCGCCCTTGGCCTCCTTGGCGTCGAGCTTGATGTCGACGACCACGTTGGCGCCGTTCTCGGGATTGTAGGCAGCCTGCCCACGACGCTGCTGGCCCCAGGCGCCACCAAAGGGGAAGCCGCCCTCAAAGGGATTGCCATAACCCGTGCTGCCGGCGTAGCCGCCACCATAGGGCGAAGCCGTAGGAGCACCGGCAAAGGGATTGCCCGAGCGCATGGCGTCATAGCGAGCACGCTTCTGCTCGTCCGAAAGCACGGCGTAGGCCTCGGAAACCTCTTTGAACTTTTCCTCGGCATCCGGCTCTTTATTGACGTCCGGATGGAGCTTACGGGCCTTTTGCTGGAAGGCCTTTTGAATATCACGCGAGGTGGCGTCCTTGGAGACACCCAGAATCTCGTAGTAATCTTTTTCGTTCATCGTCGCCATGCGCGGCAACCTCCTGCTCACAGCAGCGTATATATTCCGGTAATTCTACCCGAGCGGCCTAAGCTAGATCCCAAAACAGCTCGAACAGAACATTTCCATCGAGCCAGCCCAGATGGGTCGGCGCCAGACGAGCTCGAACATGGCCCGCGACGACATCTGCCGAAGTGAAGGGTCCCTCATGACCCCAGAGTGTCTCGGGCACCCAAGTGGCAAGACCCAATTCGAGCGAGCGATCGCAGGCAGCTGCCAGCTCGCCCGTTGGGATGACGCACGCTGCACGAACCAACAGGTCGGACGCGACACCGCGCGTCATGCGACAAGCGAGCATCAAGTCTTCGGCGACAGCCTCGCGCTGCGACAGATATTCGGCCTCGAACGCCGTCGCGTCATCGTCACGTTGCACCAGACGCACGCGGTACGCATCGCCTCGAGAAGACACGCCGGGGAACAACTTAGCCAGGCGATCGAAATCCTCAGCATCGAGCATGCCCGCGGCAGAGCGTCCTAGACCCAAATAGCCCTGTCCAGTCCAGTAGGCAATGTTATGGGCGCACTCATGGCCGTCGAGCGCGTAGCTTGCCACCTCATACGGATGATAGCCGGCCGTACCCAGGCGCTCACGCGCCGCGTCCATGCACGAAGCCTGAAAATCCTCGTCGGGCTCGAGCGACTCGTCGCGGCACGCCATGCGATAAAGGGGCGTCCCCTCCTCAAGCGTGAGCGGGTAGATCGACACATGATGCGGCGCCGCCGCCAGCACGCCATCGAGCGTGCTCCGCCAGCTTGCGGCCGTCTGCCCGGGAAGGCCGCACATCAGGTCGCACGACACATCGAGGCCAGCGTCCTTCACCGTCGCGATAGCCGCAAGTGCCCGATTGGCATCGTGAATGCGGCCAATAGCAGCCAGCTCGGTATTGTCGAGGGTTTGCACGCCCAGAGAGATGCGCGTGACACCCGCCTCGGCAAGCGCGGTGGCGAGCTCAGCGGTCAGGGACTCAGGATTGGCTTCGCAAGTATATTCAACGGGTTTGCACCACATGGAGATACGACGGGCAAGTTCCACCAGGCGCTCCCCAGCAAGTGACGGCGTGCCGCCGCCAGTATAGACCGTGCGGACCTGCGCAAGCGCCCCGGCGTCGCCAAAGGAATCGAGGCGCGCATACAACTGCTCAAAATACGAATCGAGCGCGGCATCCAAATCACACGCAGCAAAGCTGCGCGAGTCAAAGTCGCAGTACCGGCACTTTTGGGCGCAAAACGGCACGTGCACGTACAGCGCGGTAACGGCCACCGTTAGGCCTCCAGCGGATGAGCAGGCACCGACTCGCCGGCGGCAAGCGCGGCCTCGCAGGCCACCACGTCGCGCTCGATATCATCGACCAGCGCCATAAACTCCTCGTACGTAGAGCAGCGCACCACCTGAGCGCGCCAGGCGGCGGAATGGGGCATGCCCTTTAAGTACCAGCTTGCGTACGTGCGAGCACGCGACATGAGCGGCAGAAGCTCATGCGTCAACGTCAGGTGCTCGCGCAGAGCCTCCAGGCGCTCGACCGAGGAGCGAGAAGGAACCGGCGTGCCATCGAGTGCAAGGGCTCGGGCATCGCCGAACACCCACGGATTACCGTAGATACCGCGCGCGATAAACACCGCGCTGGCACCCGAGCCGTGCAGATGCTCAGCAGCGTCCTCGGCCGAGAACACATCGCCCGAACCAATCACGGGAATCTCGACAGAATCGGCAACCTCATCGACGACCGACCAGTCGGCCTGGCCCGTGTAGAGCTGCGTGGCGCAACGACCATGCACGGCGACTGCGGCAGCTCCTGCGCCCTCAAGCATCTGGGCAAATGTCGCGGCATTGCGGTCCTCGGCATAAAAGCCCTTGCGGATCTTGACGGTCACGGGCACGTGCGCCGCGCCCACCGTGGCCTCGACGATCTTCTCCGCCAGGTCGGGCGTGCGCATGAGCGCCGAACCCTCGCCCTTGGTAACGACCTTGCGGGCGGGGCATGCCATATTGATATCGATGAGCGACAGGCGGTCGCCAACGCGCTCCTCGACGGCGGCGACGGCGCTCGCAAATTGATCGGGCTTGGAGCCAAAGAGCTGCACACAAATCTGCTGTTCCTCGTCGGCCGGCAGCACCAGGCGCCACGTTTTGTTGCTGGCATAGGCAAGACCCGCCACGCTCACCATCTCGCTGTAGGCAAGGTTGGCACCGCGGCGGCGACACATGATGCGATAGGCGGGGTCGGTCACGCCCGCCATGGGAGCCATAAGGAACGGCTGCTCGGCATAGGCACCCAGCAGCCGCTTACTGTATTCAGAAAGCGCCATGGACCTACTCGTCCACCTTGAGGATCGCCATAAACGCCTCCTGCGGGACCTCGACCGATCCGATGGCCTTCATACGCTTCTTGCCCTCTTTCTGCTTCTCGAGCAGCTTGCGCTTACGCGAGATATCGCCGCCGTAGCACTTAGCAAGAACGTCCTTGCGACGCGCCTTGACGGTGGAACGGGCGATGATCTTGTTGCCGATAGCACCCTGGATGGGCACCTCGAACAGCTGACGCGGGATGATCTCCTTGAGCTTGTCGCACAGGCCACGGGCCAGGCCATATGCCTTGTCCTTATGGACGATAAACGAAAGCGCGTCCACCTCGTCGCCCGAAAGCAAAATATCGAGCTTCACGAGCTCGGAGGGACGGTACTCGTTGAACTCGTAGTCGAGCGAGGCATAGCCCTTGGTGCGGCTCTTGAGCTGATCGAAGAAGTCCAAGACGAGCTCGGCGAGCGGCATATCGAAGCGCATCTCGACCGATTTGCTCGTCAGGTGGATCATGTCGGTTGTGACGCCGCGGTGCTCGATGGCGAGCTGCATGACGGCACCCGTGTACTCAGGCGGGCAGATGATCTTTGCCTTGAGGTAGGGTTCCTCGATACGATCGATGCGTGTGGCCTCGGGAAGGTCCTGCGGACTGCGGACATCGATCATTTCGCCGTCGGTCTTGTAGACGTGATAGTCAACCGAGGGACTCGTGGCAATGAGGTCCAGGTTGAACTCGCGCTCCAGGCGTTCCTTGACGACTTCCATGTGCAGCAGGCCCAGGAAGCCCACGCGGAAGCCAAAGCCGAGCGCCACCGAGGTCTCGGGCTCCCACACCAACGACGGGTCGTTGACGTGCAGTTTATCGAGCGCGTCACGCAGGTTCTCGTAGTCCTTGTTGTCGATCGGGAACAGGCCCGTATAGACCATGGGCTTGGCCTCGCGATAACCGGGAAGCGGCTCGGGGCAGGGGTTCGACGCCCACGTAAGGGTATCGCCCACGCGAACGGCCTCGGGATCCTTCAAGCCCGTGACCACATATCCGACCTCGCCGACCGTCAGCGCGTCGACCGGGGTCTCGGCAGGACGCTTGACGCCCACGCCGTCGACCAAAAAGTCGCCCTTGGCTTGCATCATAAGCAGGGTATCGCCCTTTTTGATAGAGCCGTCAAAGACGCGCACCGTGGCGACGACACCACGATACTCGTCGAAGTACGAATCCAGGATGAGTGCCTTGAGCGGCGCGTTCGCATCGCCCTTGGGCGGAGAGATCAAAAAGACAATGGACTCCAGCAGATCGTGGATGCCCTCGCCGGTCTTGCCCGAGACGCACACGGCATCATCGGCAGGGATCGCCAGGTCATCCTCGATCTCGGTCTTAACCTCGTCGGGATGCGCCGAGGGAAGGTCGATCTTGTTGATGGCCGGAACAATGTCCAAGTTGGCGTTCATGGCGAGCGTCGCGTTGGAGACGGTCTGCGCCTCGACACCCTGGGTGGCATCGACGACGAGCACCGCGCCCTCGCAGGCGGCCAGAGAACGCGAGACCTCGTAGGTAAAGTCAACGTGGCCCGGCGTATCGATCAGATTGAACTGATACGTCTCACCATCGTCGGCGTCATAGGAAACGCGGACGGCATTGGACTTGATCGTAATGCCGCGCTCGCGCTCGATATCCATGGTGTCGAGCAGCTGCGACTCCATGTCGCGTTCGTCGACGGTATGGGTGAGCTCGAGGATGCGGTCACTGATCGTGGACTTGCCATGGTCGATGTGCGCAACGATCGAGAAGTTGCGGATGTGGGAAATGTCAATTGAAGTATTCATGCGGACTATCTTACCCGAGCGGTACAAAAAATGGAGCCTGTTCCATAAAACAGGCTCCATTTATGCGCGTAATCTGTGTGGTGTGAAATTTACAACTTAGGCGTTGATGCTGTTCACGAGCTTGGCAAGACCGGACTTGCGGTTGGAAGCCTGGTTCTTGTGGATAACATGCTTGGCGGCAGCCATGTCGAGACGCTTGGTGACGGTCTTGAGGGCAGCCTGGGCCTTCTCGGCGTCGCCCTCGGCGACGGCGGACTGGACGTGCTTGGTCAGCGTCTTGAGCTCGGACTTGACAGCCTTGTTACGCATGCGAGCTGCCTCATTGGTGCGGATACGCTTCTTCTGAGACTTGATGTTTGCCACTTCTGGAGTTCCTTTCGAGTTCCTTGCAAAAAATGTATGACACCTCTGAGACACGGTGAGGTCATGCAAGCGCCTACTATAGCACGCTCCCTCTCAAAGGGATAGAACGAATTTGTCAAATAGGCAGGTATCATCACGATTTTCTCAAGATGTTCGTAATCCAGAGCAAAAGCGCCGTCTGAGAATCGGCCGAACCCTTGAGCGCGAGCTCCACATCAACGGCACCCTCGAGCGCTGCGACGAGCTCGGTCATCGAAAAACGACGCGCCCAGGTAAGGTGATTCTTGACCTGCCAGGACTGGAGCTTGAGCGTTACGGCCAGCTCGCGACCCTGCCCACGCGCGTCGAGCGCCTTGGCGACGATCAGCTCGCGAATGCGACCGCACAGCAATGTGTAAGTCCACACGTAGCTCTTGGAGGGCAGGAGCTTAAAGAGCTCGAGCGAACGCCGCATATCGCGAGCCGAGACGGCGTTGAGGAAGTCCCAGGGTTGGATCTCGGCCGTACGTACAATCCAGCGCTCAACGTCGGCAAGCTCAATCTGGGGCGCCTCGACCATCTGGGCAAGCTTAGCCAAGTCGTTATCGAGCATGCGCGTGTTTTCGCCCGAACGCGAGACGAGTTCCTCGGCGGCCGCCATCGAGATCGACTTGCCGTGCTGCGTCGCCATCTGCTGCACGCGGCGCGGTAGCTCCCAGCGCTTGGTGCCGGAGCAATCGATCACGGCCTTCTTGTCGATCTTGGCGATCGCCTTATACAGGCGCGTGTTCTTGGCAAGCGAGTCGGCGATGATGAGGCAGACCGTTGTGGGGCTGGGACTCGCCAGATACTCGACGAGCGGCTCCGAAACCGCTTTGGCGAGCTTTGAGCAGCCATCAAGGATTACCAATCGAAACTCGCTGCCCATGGGAAAGGTGTTAAGCGATCCGATAATAGACTCGATATCGGGGTCCTTGGTCATGTCGCGCTCGTCGAGGTTGAACTCGACCATACCCGATTTTTCCAGACGCGCTTTCATACGCGAGACGGCGTGGTCGCGCTTAACTCCGTCGGTACCGACGATCAGATATGCCGGCAGCAAACCGGTTTCGGACATTGCGCTCCCCTCCCGCAGGCTTCGTATTCGTTCCGTGCCATTCTAGCCCAGGGACCCACCACACGCCAACGACGTCGTCACGGTCGCTGGCATCGCATCGCAAAGCCATTCGCAGTCGGTGTGACGGTAATGTCGCCGTGTTCGATGGTACACGCGAACACACCACCCGCTTCCTTAACGGCATCGATGCAGGCATCGGACGGATGGCCGTATCGATTCCCCTCACCGGCGCTTGCGAGAGAAAGCTCGGGCTTCAGGACGTCCAGCAACTCGCCATCGACTGAAACCTTGGAGCCGTGATGCCCAAGTTTAAGGACATCGATATCCCCCACCTCCTGCACGAATTCCCGCTCTTGGTCGAGCTCGGCATCACCGGTGAGAAGTATTCGCAGGCCCTTGCCTTCCTGAACATAAGAGAGCAGCAGGACAAGCGAGTCCTCATTTCCCTCGCCATCCACGAACTCGAATGGCCACATCACGCGAGCGCAAAATGAGCCGATATCGACCGTATCCCCACGGCGCACCTGCCGATACTCCACGCCAGGTCGGTTCAATACCTCGGCAGGAGCATCCTCCAGCGCATCCGCCGCCACGGCAATCGTTCCGACCGAAAACTGTTCGAGCACGGCAGGCAGACCACCCCAGTGGTCCTCATCCCAATGCGTCACAAAGACGGCGTCGATATGGTGCACGTTATTGCGAACCAACGCCGCCACCACGCGCTCGTCGAGTCCGCAGTCGACGAGTGCAACTGCGCTGCCCTGGCGGATAAGAATCGCATCGGCCTGGCCCACATCGAGCACCGTCACCGAAGGCGGAGCGAATCGATCCCAGTAGACGTACGGAATCGCAGCCAAAAGCACCAGGCATACAAGCCCCACCGCCATAGGACGTGCACGGGGACGCGGCCACCAGACCAGCAGAACCACCAGAAAACACGGCACTAAGTAAATCCACATGCTATCGGGCGGCACATTCACGGATGCACCCGGCACGGCGGCAAACAGCTGCTCGAAGAACAGCGCGCAACGGGCGGCAATCATGGGCACAACGAGCGCCCAAGTCCGCAACGGTGCCACGAACGAAAAGGGAACCAGCACGATCGACACAGCGAGCAGTACGCTCACCACCGGACCGATGACCGCATTTGCCAGCGGAGCAATGAGCGAGAACGTACCGAAGGCAGGAATGGTAATGGGAAGTGTCGCCAGTTGTGAGCACAGCGTGACGGAAAGCACGCTGACAACGCCTGATGGCACACCTAGCTCACCCAAAGCGTAGGTCGCATAGGGACAAAAGCACAGAATGGCTAAGACGCTGGCACACGAGAGTTGAAAGCCCATCTCGAACAGCACCGTCGGCCGCAGTAGCACAAAGATGGACATGGTTACGAAGAGTGCCGATGCGCCGTGCCGACGACGCCCCGCGCCGTTTACGACAAGCGTCACGAACACCATGCAGCAAGCACGCACGGCCGAGGGAGACGCGCCCGTAAAGGCAGCATAGCCCACAAGCGTTATCGCCAATATGGCCCGCTGAAGACCACGTGAGCACCGAGTCTTTTGCAATACACCCTCGATTACAAACCCCACGATAGCCAAATGGCTGCCCGAGACGGCGATAAGATGTGCCGTTCCCGTCACAGAAAACCAGTCGCCCGCCGGCTGGGCGCGCAGCTCGGCCGAACGACCGCAGACGACACCGGCTATGAGCGCACGCGCCGGGTCGGTCGCAGGCGCGATGGACGCAAGCAGCCCATTTCTCAGCCGAAGCAGCGGCACCGGAGAGCCCTCATCGACCGACACGACTCGAACGGCTTTAACCTTGCGCACCTCGCCTCGGAGCACGCGCGATCGTCCATATGCATCGTTCTCAAAACGTGAAACGCGACCGATAACACGCACGTGCGCCCCGACCTTGAGCTCACGATCACACGATAGGCGAACCGTTGCCAAGTTCTTACCGTCCGCGCGTGCCTCGCAGGTATAGGAATACACGTCGTCGTTTATGGATGGATCACCCTGCACGACAAACTCGAGGCCGCTTGCCGCTCGACCGTCGAGCGCCTTCGAGGCGCTGAGCGCACCCACAGCCCACCACGCCGAGACGACCGCTCCCGCCACGAGACCGACGGACGCGGCATACAGCCACCGCTTCAAAGGGGCAAGCCGCGCACAAGAGTGAGCCAGCACAACGAAAACCGCTGCCGCAACGGGAATGGCCCATAGCGGCCCGACCGTCGTCGCCTGCTCCCTCAGCAGCGCATCAGCGGCTATGCTGAGCACCAAGGCGCAGCTTACGCACATGCCGGCACACAGGGCCATCGTCCACGGAATCAGGGGCCGCGGAGGCATCACGTGCTCTCGCTCGGTCGCACTCATACGCAGATGCAATCTTTGATTTTGGCAAGCTTCTTCTCGCCGATTCCCGACACGCGCATCAGATCGTCAACCGAAGCAAAAGCACCGTTCTTTGTCCGCTCATCGATAATCGACTGTGCCATTGAGGGACCGATTCCCGAGAGCGTCTGCAGCTCTGCCGAGCTTGCCGTATTAATGTTTACTAGGCCTGTTGCGCCACCGACGCCTGATGATGCGGAAGCCCCACCATCAACACCGGCTTCCGCAATGGACACCTGCTGCTCCCCTACCGTTGGAACGTGAATTTTTTGTCCATCAGTGACCTTGGATGCACGATTAAGCCCCGTAACGTCTGCTTCGGGCGCCAGCCCGCCGGCGGCATCAATCGCCTGAGCCACCCGCGCCCCGTCTTTGAGGCGATATACACCGGGTGACACCACGGCGCCATCAACATCGACATAGACCTCTGCCGCGGCAGACGCCTTAGGCGAAGAGCCTTCGGATGTCTTTCCGCTCGAAGCATCGCCGGATCCCGGCTCCACTAACGTGCCCGAGCCATCAGTGCGCTCAAACGACACACCGCCGGCACCGCCGCCAAGGTTCGCCATCGCCAGCCCACTCGCCATCGCAATGACGACCAGTATCGCCATCACCACTGCCTTATGACCGAGCAGTTTGCCCGCCCAGCGGTCCATCTTTTTGACTCGTTCGTGTTGTTCGCGCTGCGCCATAGCAAAACCTCCCAACACCATCGTGTCAGGAAAGGAGCTCCACAACAGCCACGCCCCAAAACCGGTTTTTGCGGTCAAACCAAAAACCGACCAAAACCTTGCACAAATCTGTCCATTTATTCAGACACACGTCAGCAAATGAACACTTAGCCGCAAAATGCCCAGATAGCAAAAGACCGACGATGCAGGCGCATCGTCGGTCTATGCACAAATTTACTCGTGATCTTGGTAAATCTCACGCGGAGCAAGCTCCGAATGTTTGCGTTTTAAGGTCTTAGGGGCCTTATATGTGTTGCTCTCGAAGTCGATGTACTCGGTCTGCTTGAGCAGGCGCTCAATCATCTCCTCGTGGTCGAACAGCTCCCAGGCCTCGTGCACGGCATCGAGTTTGGCGTGCGTCTCGGGACGACGCGGCATAAACAGCGTGCAGCAGTCGGGAGCGGCCTCAGTCGAGATATCGAACGTACCGATCTCCTCGGCGCGTGCGATGATCTCCTGTTTGTCCGAACCGATGAGAGGACGGAACACGGGAATCTTCACGGCTTCGTTGACGGCCATGATATTCTCAAGCGTTTGGGAGGCAACCTGCCCAAGCGATTCGCCCGTAACGATGGCCCTGGCACCCTCGATGTGTGCAATGCGCTCAGCAACCGAATACATAATGCGGCGATACATGATCACGCGCAGGTTGCTGGGACAGGTGACCGAAATCTCACGCTGGCAGTCGCCAAACGGCACCACGTACAGGCGGCCGATCTGGACACCCGGCTCAAGCGCACGGATGATGTCCTGCACCAGGTATTCACTCGTGTCGGGCGTCTGCGGACGACCGGAGAAATGCACCGGCACGCACACCGCGCCGCGACGCGCGAGCATCCAGGTCGCCACCGGAGAATCGATACCCGACGACAGAAGCGTCACGACCTTGCCGGCAGAACCCACCGGAAGGCCGCCAACGCCGCGCTCGGAGCGCGCATACACGTAGACACTACCCTGAACCACCAGAACGTGCACCATCGCGTCGGGGTCGTGCATCTGGACCTTTTTATCGGGAAACGCCTCACACAGCACCTCGCCAACCTGTCGATTGATATCGATCGAGGTAAGCTCATAGTCGGTATTGGAGCGCTTGGCATGCACCTTAAACGAATCGAAGGAACCAAACTCGCGCAGCGCCTTCACGGCGGCGGCGCAGTACTCCTGCGGGTCGCGGTTGGTGTGATAGGCCAGGGAGACACGGGCAACGCCGGGGACGGTGCGGATGACACGCGCCGCCTCGTCGGCCTGATGCTCGTTAAAGGTCACGAGGATATAACCGGAAATTCGAGACACGGCGTTCACGGAAAAGGCGGCCAAGGCCGCCTTGATGTTATCCATGAGGATATGCTCAAAATGTGCGCGGTTCTTGCCCTTCAGCCCAACCTCGTGATAGTGGACTAGGCAGACGCGAGCCGCCATTTAGGCTTCAGCAACCTTGTGGCCGAGCGCCTTCTCGTAACGGGCCTCGTCGTAAGAGATGTCGCCGTCGACAATCTCGTCCATAGCCATCGAGATGGTATCGGCACCGGAAAGCCCGATGGTGATGTCATCGACATCCTGGACGGCAAGCACGCGGTTGTGCTGGCCACGCAGCATGCTATTGATGTCGCAGGCGCGCTTGGAGGCAAGCGAAGCGAGCAGGAAGCGGTTGTGATCGGTCTTCTCCAGAAGATCGTCAATGCAAGGCTTTACAACGGACACGGACCTCAGATCCTTTCATGCATATCGAGAACGCGAACGAGCTCATCGGTCGCGCGGTCGAGATCGTCATTCACCACGACGTCGTCGTAGCGGTCGGCAAGGGCAAGCTCATCGGCGGCGTTTGCCATACGCAGCTCAATCGTCTCGGGCGTCTCGGTACCGCGACCGACTAGACGCTCGCGGAGCACCTCAAGCGAAGGCGGCTTGATAAAGATCAGCACGGCCTCGGGGAAACGCTCCTTCACCTGCAGGGCGCCCTGGACATCGATCTCCAAAATCAGAGACGAGCCCGAGGCGAGCTTGGATGTGACCTCGCTCACCAACGTGCCGTAGCAGTTACCGTGGACCTCGGCCCACTCAACAAACTCACCGTTTGCCACGCGGCGGTCGAACTCCTCGCGCGTCAGAAAAAAGTAGTTGACGCCGTCGACCTCACCTTTGCGTGGTGCTCGCGTGGTAGCCGAAACCGTCAGACCCAGGTTCGAGCGGCGCTCGCGCACACGAGTGACGAGCGTACCCTTGCCTGCGCCTGACGGTCCAGAAATCACAAAGAGCTTGGAATCCTGAGCGCTCACTTATTTGGTCAGCTGCTCGAGGAGCTGCTCGCGCTGACGGACACCGAGGCCCTGGACGCGACGAGTAGCGGAGATACCGAGCTCCTCCATGATCTTGGCGGCCTTGGCCTTGCCATAACCGGGGAGAGACTCGATGAGGGTGGAAACCTTCATGCGGGAAGCGATGGGGTCATCGGAGTTGAGCACGGACTCGAGGGACTTCTCGCCCTTCTTGATCTGCTCGCGAAGCTCAGCGCGGGCGTGACGTGCGGCAGCAGCCTTCTCAAGAGCCTGCTTGCGCTGCTCGTCGGTAAGCTGAGGGAGTGCCATTCGTACCTCCAAATAGTTGGGTTATATCTGATTCAATAATTGGCATTTTAGCACGTAGAACGCACAAAAAGCCTAATCGCGGCTCCATAGGTTAGACGATACCCGCAAAAAGTGCAATATACTGCGCCCAAAGTTAAGCCCCTGACCTGCGATTCCACACAAAGGATGGGAAAGTTTACGCAGGCACAGGGGCTATTTTGTGCTAATGAGACCCAAAAGTGGTGACTTAGGGGAATCTTTTACGCGACGTTTTCGACCAGCTCGGCGACGATGGCGTCAAAGGCGGCAACCGGATCGTCGGCACCGGTGATGGGACGGCCCACCACAATGTGGCTTGCGCCACGCTCGATAGCCTGGGAAGGCGTCGCCACGCGGGACTGGTCACCAAGGGCGGCACCCACCGGACGCACACCCGGAGTCACGATCAGGGCATCAGGACCCAGCAGCTCACGCATGTCGTGAGCCTCCATCGGTGAGCACACGATGCCATCGATGCCATTGGCCTGAGCAAGCTTTGCCAAGCGGGCGGCCTCCTCGGCCACGGGAGACTCGACGCCGATCTCGCTCAAGGCATCCTGATTCATGCTCGTGAGCACGGTGATGGCGACGAGCTTGGCGCGGTCCTCACGCGCCTCCTCGGCACCCTCGCGGCAGGCAGCGAGCATAGCACCCGAGCCCAGGCCGTGGACCGAAAGCAGGTCGGCACCGGCAAGCGAGGCCGAGCGGGCAGCGCCGCGCACCTGATGCGGAATGTCATGGAACTTAAGGTCGAGGAAGACCTTAAAGCCAAGGTCCTTAAAGGTCTTGACGATCTGGGGACCCTCAGCGTAATAGAGCGTCATGCCGACCTTGAGCCAGGCGGCATGGCCCGAAAGCTCGTGGGCGAGCTCGAGCGCGCGCTCACGGTCGCAGTCGAGGGCGACGATAACACGGTCGCGGGCATCATTCTCTAGCATTCGAAAGCACCCACCAGCTCGTTGATGTCCTTTACGCCCTGGGACTCGGCCCAGGCCTCGAGCTCATGCGCGATCTTAAGCGAAGCGCACGGATCGACGAAGTTGGCCATGCCGACCGACACGCAGGTGGCGCCGGCCAGGATAAACTCAGCCGCATCCTCGCCAGTCATGACACCGCCGACACCGTTGATGGGGATATCGACGGCCTGGGCAACCTCCCAGACCATGCGCACGGCGATGTGGTGGCACAGCGGGCCCGAAAGGCCGCCCTTGGGCTTGGCCACGCGGGACTTGCGGGTATGGACGTCGATGGCCATGCCCTGGATGGAGTTGATGACCGAAAGGCCGTCGGCGCCGGCAGCCTCGAGGGCCTTGGCGATCTCGGCGACGTTGACCGGCGCCATCTTCACGAACAGCGGCTTATCGGTCACCTTGCGGCAAGCAGCCATAACGGAAGAGGCGCCCTCGGGCGTGGAGCCCATGGCGGCACCGCCGGCGGCGATATTAGGGCAGCTCACGTTGATCTCGTAGCCGGCAGCCCAGGGGCACAGCTCGACATACATCTCGAGTGCGCGGACAAACTCGTCAACGGAGTGCCCGGCAACCTGGCAAATGACCTGGCAACCGTCCTTGGACAGCTGCTCGAGCCACGGGCCGGACTCACGGGCAAAGGCGGCGACACCGGGGTTCTGCAGTCCCACGGAGTTGATCATACCGCCAGGAATCTCGGCCATGCGAGGCGCAGGGTTGCCCGGCCAGGGCTCGGCGGCACAGCCCTTGGTGGTAATGGCGCCCAGCTGGGAAACATCGAAGAAATTCTGGAACTGCCAACCGTAGCCGAAGGTACCGGCTGCGGTGTTGATGGGGTTCTGCATCTTGACGCCGCCGAAATCGACGGCCATGTTCACGGTACCCACTAGAAGACCACCACCTTGGAAGCATCGAACACGGGGCCGCACATGCAGGCGCCCTTCATACCGTCGACCGTCTCGACATTGCAGGTGTTGCAGGCGCCAAAGCCGCAGCTCATCATGCGCTCGAGCGACACCTCGCAGTACGCACCGGCCTCAGCGGCAGCGGCGGCGACTTTCTTCATCATGACGGCGGGGCCGCAGCTGGCCACGTAGTCGTAGCCGCCCTCGCCAAGCAGTTCTGCGGCAGGATCGGTGCAAAAACCGTGCGTGCCGAGCGAACCGTCGTCGGTGCACACGTTAACCGTGGCGCCCAGCGCGCGGAACTCATCGACACCCACGACTTTGGAAGCGGTGCCAAAGCCCAGGCACACGTCCACATCAACACCCTGCTCGGCAAGCATGCCGGCAAGACACAGCACAGGCGGAACGCCGATGCCACCGGCGACGAGCAGTGCCTTCCTGGTGCCCTCGGGTACCATCCAGCCACGGCCACCGGGGCCCAACAGGTTAGAGGTGGAGCCAGGGCCCATCTGGGACAAACGGCGGGTATCGTCGCCCACGACGGCGTACCACAGCTCGACGGTGCCAGCCTCGGCGTCGGCGCGGTAGAAACTCAAGGGCACACGAAGCAGAGAAGACGCATCGCCGGGGACGGCGATGTTCACAAACTGACCGGGCTTGAGCGCACTTGCAAGCTTGGGGGCCGAGATGACGAGCGAGAAGATGCCGTCGGCGATCTCCCGGTTCGAGACGACCTCGAAGTCGTGCATGCGTGCAGTGGAAGGTGTGGGCATAGACGCTCCAATCCCCCATGCGGTTGCATGGTCTAAACGAACAGAAAGCGCGGCACCGCAAGGGCGCCGCGCACAAAAGCGATAAGGCTATGCTAGCAGATGCAGCCGTCGGCGAGCGTCTGCTTGCCACCGACAAATACATCGGTGGCACGACCGGTGAGCGTGCGGCCGGCAAAACCGGAGTTCTCGGCGCGCGACTCGTAACCGTCCTCGCCAACCGTCCAGGTTTCGGAGGGGTCGAACACGGTCAGGTCGGCGACAGAGCCCGCCTTGACCTGAACCTGATCGAGGCCCAGAATCTCACGCGGCTTGATGGCCATGAGCTCGACCATGCGGCTCACGCTCATCTTGCCCGTGTTGACCAGCTCAGTGAGCACGAGCGACAGCGAAGTCTCGAGGCCAATCATTCCAAAGGGCGCGAGCTCGAACTCGCGGGCCTTCTCCCACGGGGTGTGGGGAGCGTGGTCGGTAACGATAGCGTCGACGGTACCGTCGATGACACCCTGACGGATGGCCTCGGCATCCTCGTCGGTGCGCAGCGGCGGATTGACCTTGAGCGAGGTGTTGTAGGTCTCGTCCAGGTCGTTCTCGGTCAGGAACATGTGGTGCGGGGTAGCCTCGCAGGTCACCTGGACACCGGCAGCCTTACCGGCACGCACGAGCTCCAGGCCATGAGCGGTGGAGATGTGCTGGATGTGCAGCTTGGCACCGGTCAGCTTGGCAATCTCGATGTCGCGGGCGATCTGGAGCTCCTCGCCGGCAGCCGGCCAGCCCTCGAGAGCCAGACGGGTCGAGACCTTGCCCTCGTTGATCTGGCCGTGGCCGACCAGGTCCTCGTCCTGGCAGTGGCTCATAAAGACCTTGCCGAACATCTTGCCGTAGTCCATGCAGCGACGGAGCATGCCCGCGCCCTGCACGCCACGACCGTCGTCGGTGAAGGCGACGGCGCCGTGGGCGACCATATCGCCCATCTCGGACATAGCCTCGCCCTTAAGACCGCGGGTCATGGCGCCCGACGGATAGACGCGGCAGTGACCGACCTCGGCAGCGCGGGACTTGACGAACTCCACGACGGTGCCGTTATCGGTGACGGGATCGGTGTTGGGCATGGCGCACACGCCGGTGAAGCCGCCCTTGGCAGCAGCGCGAGTGCCACTCTCGATGTCCTCTTTGACCTCGTAGCCAGGCTCGCGCAGATGCACGTGCATATCCACCAGGCCGGGGACGAGATACTTGCCGGAAAGGTCGCGGACCTCGGCTCCCTCGACGGCGAGATTCTCGCCGACCTCGGCGATCTTATCGCCGTCAATCAGGACGTCAACGACACCGTCAAGCTCGACGGACGGGTCGACGACGTGGGCATTCTTAAGAAGCAAGGCCATTATCGGCACCTCCAAGCAGCAGATACAGGATAGCCATACGCACGCAGATACCGGCGTAGACCTGCTCCAGGATGACGGAGCGTTGCGGGTGGTCGGCCATATAGGAGTCGAACTCGACGCCGCGGTTGATGGGGCCCGGGTGACAGATGATCGCGTCGGGCTTCATGAGCTTCTCGCGGTCCTTGGTCAGGCCGAAGAGCTTGTGGTACTCACGAATGGTCGGGAACGGGGCACCCTCGAGGCGCTCCTGCTGCACGCGCAGCATGTAGACGACGTCCAGCTCGGGCAGGACGGAATCGAGGTCGCTCGTCACGTGGTCGCAGCCCAGGACCTCGGGCGCCGGCGGCAGCAGCGTGCCGGGGGCGACGGCGTAGGTCTCGCAGCCCATGGTCTTAAGGGCGGGGATCAGCGAGCCGCAGACACGGGAGTGCGCGATATCGCCGACGACGGCGACCTTCAGACCGTGGAAGTCGCCCTTGTGCTCCCAGATGGTGTACAGGTCGAGCAGGGCCTGCGTGGGGTGGTTGTGCTTGCCGTCGCCGGCGCAGATGACGCTCGCGGGCGAGTTCTGCGTGACGATGTAGGGCGCGCCGGCGTGCTTGTCGCGCACGACGATGCAGTCGATCTTATAGGCGTTGAGGGTCTCGACGGTATCGACGAGGCTCTCGCCCTTGACCGTGGAGGTCGAAGAGCCGCCAAAGTTGAGGCTGTCGGCCGAAAGACGCTTCTCGGCGAGCTCGAAGGAGCTGCGCGTGCGCGTCGAGGGCTCGTTAAACATGTTGACGATGGTCTTGCCCTTGAGCGTGGGGACCTTCTTGATCGCACGCTCGTTGACCTCGGAGAACGCCTTGGCGGTCTCGAGGATGAGCTTGATGTCCTCTTCGGAGTACTCGGTAATGTCGATCAGGTGCTTATGGTTGAACGCCACGGTACTACTCACCTCCCAGCGGCGCGGAGCCCACGTGGGAACCCGGCGCGACGTCGTTAATCTCGACGGCGGTGTGGCCGTCGACTTCCTTCATATATAGGTGCACGTTCTCCTCATGCGACGAGGGAACGTTCTTGCCGACAAAGTCCGGCGAGATGGGGAGCTCACGGTGGCCACGGTCAACGAGAACTGCCAGCTCAACACGGCTCGGACGGCCCAGGTCCATAACGGCGTCCAGAGCGGCGCGGATGGTACGGCCCGTATACAGGATGTCGTCCACCAGCACGACGCGCTTGCCGTCGACGCTGAAGGGAATGTTGGTAGCGTGGATCGCGGGAGCGAAATTGGTCGCATAGTCATCGCGGTAGAAGCTGATATCGAGGCTGCCGAGCGGAACGTCGACGCCCTCGATCTCCTTGATCTCCTCGGCGAGCTTCTTTGCCAGAAGGTCGCCGCGCGTGACGATGCCGACCAGAGCGAGGTCTTCACAGCCCTCGTTGCGCTCGAGAATCTCGTGCGCGATGCGGGTCATCGCTCGATTGACGGCGGTCTCGTCCATGATGACCGCCTTGGGGGAAGTCGTGCCCATCGATCTCCTTCCTCACATGTCTTGACTGCTGACACAGTCAAAAAAATAGATGCCCGACCGCTCAAAGCGGACCAGACACCCACAGGAAGGGCTGCTCTTTGGCAGCTATGTAATTCCATGTGGGTATCTCGTACCCCTTTAATGGTCAAGGGATAGTGTAGCCAACCTTGAGCTTAATTGCGAGCATAAATACAGAGCAATCCGTAAACGGAGCCCTACGCTCAATAAAGGTTGATTTTCAATCTCAACGCAACAGCCTGAACGGAACACGCGTTTCCGCAGCT
>UQMW01000025.1 GCA_900542275.1 uncultured Collinsella sp. | reverse complement strand
AGTTGAAAGGCAGATTGCCGCTCTGGCGGGTTTGCAGCGTCGAGCCGTTACGCGGTTTGGTAAAACCGCGTAACTAACGGAGGCGGAACCTACTTGACGCCGTACTGCTCGTAGTAGGCGTCGATGGCGGTCTTGAGCTCGTCGTCGATGACGACTTTGCCGTCGATCTCGTGGTTGTAGAGGGTCTCGACGACCTCAGCCATGGAGACGATGCTCGCGACGGGGAAACCGTACTTGGCCTCGATCTCCTTCTGCGCGGTGGTCACGCCACCCTTGCCGACCTCCATGCGGTTGAGGGACACAATCAGGCCCTTGATCTCGACATCGGCAGCAGCCTTGACCTTGGGATAGGTCTCGTCGATGGACTTACCGCTGGTGGTGACGTCCTCGACCATGACCACGCGGTCGCCGTCCTGGGGCTCGTAGCCCAGCAGGTTGCCCTTGTCAGCGCCGTGGTCCTTGGCCTCCTTGCGATCGCAGCAGTACTTGACCTCCTTGCCGTACAACTCGTGGTAGGCAATTGCGGTCACGACGGCCAGCGGAATACCCTTGTAGGCCGGTCCAAACAGCACGTCAAAGTCGTCGCCAAAGTTATCGTGGATTGCCTGGGCGTAATACTCGCCCAGCTTCTTGAGCTGGTAGCCCGTCACGTAAGCGCCAGCATTCATAAAGAACGGGGACTGACGGCCGCTCTTGAGCGTAAAGCTGCCGAACTTAAGAACGTCGGACTCAACCATGAACTTGATGAACTCTTGCTTGTAAGCCTCCATGCGGGCTCCTCTCGTAATCGCGTACGTGCCTTCCAGTTTAGCGCAGGCAGGGCGCGTTGCGGGCGCGCTTTGGGGCCTCGGCATTCTGTAAAGGCTTTGTCAGGGGCAATGGTTTTCCAAACATTGGGGTTGACACGGCAAACCCCCTCATCAAGAATACGGGCGGATTGTAACGGGCACGAGATACCCAAAACGCGCAGCGCTCGGCCTTAAGGAGGTGTGCCATGGAAGGCAGTCATAGTCGAAAAACCTGCATGTCGCCCTCGGCACGCCGCGAGGATTCCGCACACGCATAAGCGCCACGATCCGATCGTCAAAACCACCACAAAGGTGCCTGTCCCCTTTGTGGTGGTTCGAGAGCATGACGTGAGCGACATCTAGGTTTTTTGAAGCAAATACGACACGTACGCTAACTCCCTTCATCAAGGAGGACCCTATGCTGATGCTCAAAACCGCCACGGTACTCGAAGCTATCTCCAAGCGCCGCCGCACGGCGCGCCCTGCCGCTCACACCGGCCTGTCCAAGAACACCATATTCGCCGCCACCCATAGCGCCGAGGACGCCCTCGTGCTGCTTGACGCCAGGGCCGGCGGACTCGGTACCGAGCACGCCGCCGAGCGCCTAGACGCCATCGGCCCCAACACCATCGATGCGCCGACCAAGACACTCGCCCGCCGCATCGCCGACGCGTTCATCGACCCCTTCGCCGGCATCCTCGCCGCGCTCGCACTGGTCTCGCTCTACATCGACGTGCTCGCCGTGCCCGAGCCCCAGCGCGACCCCTCCACGGTCATCGTCATCGGCATCATGCTGCTGGTATCGGGCGGCATGAAGTTTATCCAGGAAGCCCGCAGCGGCAATGCGGCCGAGGCCCTCAAGGACCTGGCCTCCAACACCTGCTGTGCCCTGCGCGACGGCGAGCGTATCGAGATCCCCTTTGACGAGCTCGTCCCCGGCGATGTAATCCGTCTCTCTGCCGGCGATATGGTGCCGGCCGATGCCCGCATCATCACCGCGCGCGACCTGTTTGTGATCGAGTCCGCACTCACCGGCGAGAGCGAGGCCGTCGAAAAGACCGCTGCCATCACCGTCGCCGAGGGTGCCGACAGCTCCGCGCTGCCGCTCTCTGCCTGCAAGAACATCGTCTTTACCGGCACCTCCGTGCAAAACGGCACCGCTATGGCACTTGTCGTAGCCACCGGCTCGGACACTTACCTGGGCGGCATCGCCAAGATGCTCAACGGGCGCGGCGAGAAGAGCGCGTTTGACCGCGGTGTCTCGAGCGTCTCCATGTTGCTCGTGCGCCTGATGCTCGTTATGGCGCCGGCGGTCTTTGCCATCAACGTCGCCACCAAGGGCAACGTCATCGACGCGCTGCTGTTCGCCACGAGCGTGGCCGTGGGCATCACGCCGCAGATGCTCCCCGTCATCGTGACCTCGAGCCTGTCGCAGGGCGCCAAGGACCTCGCCCGTCGCCAGGTTATCGTCAAGGAGCTACCGGCGATCCAAAACCTCGGCGCGATGGACGTCCTGTGCTGCGACAAGACCGGCACCCTCACCGAAGACCGCATCGTGCTCGAGCGCTACCTCAACACCGACGGCAACGAGGACGCGCGCGTGCTGCGCCATGCGTTTTTGAACAGCTTCTTCCAGACCGGCCTCAAAAACCTTATCGACCTGGCCGTTATCGACCGTGCCGATGTGACGCCCTCGACCGTCGCGCCCGATTCCATGCTGGGCCAGAGTCTGCGCGACCGCTATACCAAGGTCGACGAGGTTCCCTTCGATTTCTCGCGCCGTCGCCTGAGCGTAGTTGTCGCCGACGCCCAAGGCAAAACCCAGATGGTTACCAAGGGCGCTGCCGAGGAAATGCTCGAGATCTGCTCCTTTGTCGAGGTCGATGGCATCGCTCAGCCGCTCACCGACGAGAAGCTCGCCCAGATTCGCAAGCAGGTCGCCGGGCTCAACGCCGAGGGCCTGCGCGTGATTGCCGTGGCGCAGAAGACCGATCCGCGCTGCGTGGGCGAATTTGGCATCGCCGACGAGTGCGACATGGTGCTGATGGGCTTTTTGGCCTTCCTCGATCCGCCCAAGGCGAGTGCCGCGGGCGCCGTCGCCACCCTCGAGGCCAAGGGCGTGGCGGTCAAGGTCCTGACCGGCGACAACGATCGCGTCGCCGCCACCGTCTGCGAGCAGATCGGTATCGACGCGAGCGATGTCTTGCTGGGCTCCGAGATCGATGCGCTCGATGACGCCGAGCTTGCCGAGCGCGCCGAGCACACCCACCTCTTCGCCAAGCTCTCGCCGCTGCAGAAGGCGCGTCTGGTGCGCGTCATGCGCGAGCTGCTCGGTCACACCGTGGGCTTTATGGGCGACGGCATCAACGACGCCGCCGCCATGCGCGCGAGCGACTGCGGCATCTCGGTCGATTCGGCCGTCGACATCGCCAAGGAATCCGCCGATATCATCTTGCTTCAGAAGGACCTGGGCGTGCTCGAGCGCGGCATCATCGAAGGCCGCCGCACCTACGGCAACCTGCTCAAGTACCTCAAGACCACGGTGAGCTCCAACTTTGGCAACGTACTGTCCGTGACCGTCGCGAGCCTGTTCCTGCCGTTTTTGCCCATGAGCGCCCTGCAGCTGGTGTTGCTGTCGCTGGTCTACGAGATCGTGTGTATCGCGCTGCCGTGGGACACCGTCGATGACGCCTGGACCGCCCGTCCGCGCGCCTGGGACGCCGCGTCCATTAAGGGCTTTATGCTCGAGTTGGGTCCCGTGAGCTCGCTGTTTGACATCGTAACCTTCGCCGCGCTCTTCTTTGTGGTGTGCCCTGCCACCGTAGGCGCAAGCTGGTCCGAGCTCGCCGGGACGGGCAACGCCGCAGGCATGGCGGCCTTTGCGACGCTCTTCCAGAGCGGCTGGTTTGTCGAGTCCATGTGGTCGCAGACGCTCGTGATCCACATGCCGCGCTCCCCGCGCCTGCCGAGCCCGCGCGACCACGCCGCGCCCGCGCTGTGCGTTCTCACCGTGCTGGGCCTGGCGCTCGTCACCTGGCTGCCGGCAAGCCCCATCGCCGATGCGCTCGGCCTTACGACGCTGCCCACGAGCTTTTTCGCGCTGCTCATCGGCATCGTCGCCGCCTACATCGCGCTCACCCAGCTGGCAAAGCGCCGCTACATTGCCCGCCACGGCGAGCTACTGTAGCGCCCGAATTGTGGCGCGCGACCCATCAGGCGGTCAAAAAGTCCCGTCTCAAGTTAAACCACTCATTTAAGCACGTCCCCAATGAGTGCGGCGGAATGGCTCCCCTTGACAGCTTAAAGCCGTCATGCAGGAACCATTCCGTCGCAGCCTTATGAAAGGGACTGGGTTGTAAATGTTGGAGAAGAGCCGTTAGCGCCCAGGGGTCAGGATCACCAGGGCGTCGTGCTCAAAGGGATGCTGAGCCACGCGCACGGTGCCGTCACCGTTGTCGCGAACGGGCAGCTTGGCGACGCGCTTGTCTTCCATGTCGAGAACCGTCGCCGTCCAGCCACGCGCGCCGTCGAGCTTAAACTTGAGCGCCGTGGTGCGCGGCAGGTACGTGACGACGCGATCGCCAACGCGCGCCACACGAATGGCCTCGCGCGCGTCATCGAGGAGCTCCTGCGCCGGAACCACGGCAAGTGCGTCGTCGCCAGCCGTAGCACCCAGGCCGGCAAGCACATGCTCGATCGCGCCAAAGTCCCAAACGCCCGCAAACTGCAGACACTCCTGCCAGCGGAACGGCATATCGAAGCCCTCGCCCAACACCGAGCCCTGGCTCTTGCTAGTCTGCCAGTTCCAAACACCGTGCGCGCCATAGGTCACACCCGCGCTGGCGCCGGCAAGGATCGACGACCACACACTCGCGCGGCAGTCCTGCGCGGTGAAGCGCCAGTACACATTGCGCGACGCACCCATCTGCTCGTAACAAGGCTCAGAGTTGACCATCGGCTTTTTGGGATAGTTGGCGATAAAGTCCTGCGGCAAGTGCCAAGCCTCGGGCTGGCCCTCGTAGTTGTGGCCGGGCTGGAACATGTAGAAGTCCAAGCGGTCCAGGTACCGTGCCGGGATGGTGCGGTTGCCGCGGTTGATATGCATGGTGCGCAACGCCTCGGGCGCGCGATTGACGACTTCGTCGAGGGCATCCTCGTAATAGGCGATCGCCTCGTCGCTGGTAAAGTCGGTATCGCCTGTCACCACGTAAACGGGATCGAACTCACCCAGGTTCTCGACGACGCGGGCAACGTGGGCACGGACCTCCTCGCGCGGCATAACCTCGGCACCGCAATGCTCGGCAATCTTGGCGCCCCAGGTACCGGGCACGTAGTTGCACCACATAAGCACGAGTGCCGGACGAATGCCGTGCTCGACGGCAGCGCGACACATGGCAGCAGCGCGGTCCCAGTACGCCTGGTTGGGACGGGACCAATCAAAGTGCACGCCGTCCTCGCTGGCATAGGGCCAAATGCCCAAATCGGGGCAGCAGCGATCCCACTGCGGCAGTGTGTTGACCTGCAGCACGTTCATGCCCTGCTCGGCACGGCGGGTCAGATAGTAGTCCCAGTCGTCCTCGGCGATGCTCGTAAATGCGCTCCAGCACGTATCGGCAAACCAAAAGAACGGTTTGCCCTCGCACAAAAAGCCGTCCTGGCGACCGTTGACGGTCAGCGTTCCCAAACTCATCTGCATGTCCTTTCGTTCGATAAAGGATTTGCGAACCGCCGGAAACTTTCGCGGTAACCCCGCGCGAAAGCCCCCGCCGCTTGGCAAACCCTCGCGGGCGAATCTCACCCGCCCCCCATCAGTCTACCTTGCAAGAAGGGCCCCGCCGGGCTTGCGCCTGACGGGGCCCTGTCGTGTAGGTGAGGTCATATGCAACCGAATGGTTTGGCCTTAGGCCTCCATCTCGGCGAGTTCCTCCTTGGAGAAGCCGCAGGCAAAGACGACGGCAGCGGCGATGACAAAGGAGATTGCCATACCAACGATAGCCCAGACGGTGTTCATCTGGCCACCCTGCAGGTAGTTGGTGAAGACCAGGAAGTTGGAGGCACCGCCTGCGAGGTAGTAGGTAACACCCATGAGGCCGGAGAACACAGCGCCGATAGCACCGCCGATGAACATGCCAAACATGGTGCGACGGAAGCGCATGAGGATGCCGAAGAGCGCGGGCTCGGTGACGCCGCCGGCGATGGCGGAGATGACGTAACCGATGGCGAGAGACTTCTCGTCGGGGTTCTTCATCTTGAGGAAGGCACCGAAGGCGCAGCCCCAGACAGCGGCCATAGCGCAGTTGGTGGAAACGAAGACGAAGGGATCGTAACCGGCAGCGATGATCTGAACCTGGGCGAGCAGGATGACGGGCATGTGCATGCCGCAGACCACGAAGAGCTGCCAGAAGGCGCCGAGGATGGCCATGACGATCAGGATGCCGATGCCGCCAAGGTCAGCAAGGCCGAAGAGGGCGTTGGCGATCAGCGTACCGATCTCGTTGCCGATCGGAGCGAGGACGATGAAGGCAATGGGGATCGTGACGATCATGGTGCAGAACGGCGTGAAGACCGTGGACAGCACGTCGGGCATAACCTTCTTAAAGAACTTCTCGATGAAGTACAGGACGGGCACCGAAAGGATGATCGGCAGGACGGACTGCTGGTAGTTGGCAGCGGCGATCTGGATGCCGTAGACGGAGATGATTCCGCCGCCCTCCTGGGTGGCGACGCTCACCACGGAAGGAGCCATGAGGGCGCCACCGAGCAGCATGCCGAGCACCGGGCTGGCGCCGAGCTTCTTAGCGGCGGCATAACCCAGGTAGATGGGGATAAAGGTGAACGTGGCCTCGTACAGCGTGGTGTAGAGGAACGTATAGGTCGGGTCGTCGGCCGAGAGCACACCGAGCATGGTGGGGCCGAGGACGGCCGCGATGGTACGGAACAGACCACCGGCCATGAGCAGCGGGATGAGCTGGGTCATGGAGCCCGACAGATAGTCGAGGATGATGTTAGGCAGGTTCTTGAGCTCGAACTTCTCCTTGGGAGCGTCGAGGTTCTCGTTGACCGCCTCGCCCTGTTTGACGCCGGAGATGGCGACGAACTCGGCGAGCACCTTGGGCACGTTCTGGCCGATGATGACCTGGAGCTGGGCGCCGGCGAACTGGCAACCCAGAACACCCTTGACCTTCTTGATCTTCTCCACGTCGACCTTGTTGTTATCCTTGAGCGTCAGACGCAGGCGCGTCATGCAGTTGGTGGCAACGGAAACATTCTCCGCGCCGCCCACGAGCTCGAGGACATCGGTGGCAATCTGCTTGTTATCTACTGCCATGGGACCCCTCCCCATATCTTCGTGTGCCAGCCCCCTTGGGCTTAGGCACGCCTTTGGCCCGGCGACTATAACCCCTTACGGTTGCCGGACCCTTGGATACGCTGTCGTAAACAAAGTGTTTACTGAACGTTTACGGGCTTTAGTTTACACGGAGCGCCTCATTTGTGGCAATTTTACCGTGCAGAGTCCGGCGAACGGTAGGAAATCGGGGGTGAACGTATTCCAATGGCGGGAGATAGTCTCTTTGACTGTCTATTGATAAATGGCTCTTTACGTGGGCTTTTATTTTGATAAACACCTCTATGACCTGTTAACTCATCAACAGAAGCCCTGCTAGAAGCTAGTAAACATATGTTTAGTAGTTCATGGCGTGTTAAATTTTGCCGTTTACCGAGTTTATCAGCTTGTTCTGCAATTCTGGATTAAACTAAACATGTTTAGATTGTATTGCCGCTTTTGTTTCCCACTAGCGGCGCAAGGGAGGCAGCTCATGGAACTCAAATTGTGTACCTACGCAACCGTCACCACCTTGGGCGACTTTGGCCCCTGGATCAGCAAGGTCGTACTCGACCTGCCCTGCACCGTGCGCGCCAACGACATCGACGCGAACACCTTCCATATATATGTAGAGCGTCACGAACGCTCGGGCGAAGTTCTGATGCGCAAGGAGCGCGGCGCCGACCATGCCGCGCCCTCCGTGGGTTACATCGACGTTCTCGCCGCATATCCGTGCGACGAAAACGGACGTAAGCTCGCCGTGGGCACCCATGTGGCGCTCGAGGTCGCCGAGCAGCGCCTGACCAAGACCATCGAAGGCGGCGTCATGGGCTCGCGCATGCTCGATGACCAGCTGCGCATCACGCAGCTCGCGGCTCTTCCCGGCAACGACGGCGACGATCCCACCTGCGGCCTGGTCTTCGACACCTGCCGTGGCGATATCTGCCCTGCGCTCAAAGGCTGGAGCAACGACACGCAAAAGACCGCCGTCGACGGTATCGCGCTCGAATACGGCTTCTTTGAGCCCAGCTTTAAGGCCGAGGACTCGGCATGCTTCAACCCCTTTGCGCCCGAGGCCACGGCCGTGCCCCAAAAGGCACCGCTCGTGGTGTATCTGCACGGCGCCGGCGAGGGCAAGGGCGCCACGCAGGGCGAAGGCGCCACGCGCGCCTATATCGGCAACCGCGTGACGGCCATCAGCCAGGCGCAGATCCAGCGCTACTTTGGCGGCTTTGCCTGGGTGCTCGTGCCGCAGTCGCCCACGTTTTGGATGGACAACGGCGTCGAGCAGCTTGGTCACTCCAACCAGAGCATCTACTCCCCCGTGCTCAAGGCACTTATCGATGAGTTTGTCGCCGAGCATGCCGACCGCATCGACACCGACCGCATCGTGGTCGCCGGTCTTTCCAACGGCGGCTTTATGACCCTGCGCCTGTGCGCCGACTACCCCGATTTCTTCGCCGCGGGCCTTCCCTGCTGCGCCCCGTGGTACAACGCCACGGACGAGGACGTAGCCGCGCTCGCCAAGACGCCGCTGTGGTTTACGCACTCCAAGGGCGACGAGCTCGTGTGCCCGCAGCAGACCGTGCTGCCGCTGTTCGCGCGCCTGCGCGATGCCGGCGCCAACGTGCATCTCACCTACTTTAGCCATGTCGAGGACCTGACCGGCGTGTATCGCGAGGCCGACGGCTCGGCCAAGAAGACGTTCAACCACGGCGTGTGGATCCACCAATTCAACGACCTGTGTTATCAAGACTTCGACGGGGGCAACGTACTCATCGACGGCGAGCCGGTGGGCTGCTGGGAGTGGTCGGCCAGGGTCGACCGCTAAGCCCTCCCATCGCGGGGACCGGGGTTTAGTCTTGCAAACGTCCTCGGGCATGCATGGGCTGGCGCTTTGCGCTTCGCGCTGCGCCTGCCCATGCCCCCTGCGGAATGTTTGCAAGACTAAACCCCGGTCTCCGCTGCGTTGACGTTGCTGTGACCCTGGCCGGCCGCTTCTAGCGGGCCGCCGGGTCGGTGGCGATGGGGGCATGGGTCCCGTCTTGCCTTGCGCGTAACTGGCTGAATTGATTTTGATTGGAGCTGTTCCTATGTCCCAGAAGTTGACTCGGGTGATTGTTACCACTGATATGGAAGTCGATGATATGAACTCGCTTGTTCATTTGGCTCTGTATCTCAACTTGCTTGATGTTCAGGCTGTGGTGTATACGGCTTCGCAGTATCACTTTCTTGGGGATGGGGTTCATACGCTCGGCGAGGTGAATTCGCATTGGCGGACCAAAGGGCGGCGCTCTTATGAGTGGGCTGTTGTGCCTCATGAGCCCGATCCGCTAGCCGGCGAGCTTCGTGAGTATCGGCCGTTTCCCGAGCATTGGATTGAGAGTCTCTGGAGTAATGAATATGCCCAGGCTTGGCCGCAGTTGCAAGCAAATGCGGCCGCTGCCGGTGAGCCGCCGTTTCCCACGCCCGCCCAGATGATCGAGCGCACCTTTGTGGGAAATGTTGCCTTTGAGGGTGATGTGACTGAGGAAACTGAGGGGTCTCGCGTAATTGCGCAGGCGATTCTGGATGATGATCCGCGTACGTTATGGTTGCTCAGCTGGGGTGGTATGAATACGATCGTTCGCGCCCTCATGAGTATTGCCGAGCGCTATCGCGCCACGCCCGAGTGGCCCGCCGTACGGCAGCGGGTCTATCAGAAGGTGCGCGTGATGGGCGTTGCCGATGGCGTGGGGCAGGACAACTCGTGGCTCGACCATGGACGCGAGCTCTTTCCCGAGCTCATCTTTTGGCGTACGCCCTATATGTATGGCAACTATTTCGACGCCAAAACAGCTCAGCCCGATACGCTGCCGCTGTTTAAGGCTCCTTGGCCTGAGCGGAATCTCACGCAGGGCAACGGACCCCTCATGGCACGCTATATGCTCTATGGCGATGGTAAGGTCTACGAAAACGAGCCCGAGCGCTTTCAGTTTGGCAAGCATGCCCGTCTGGATTGGGGCCTAGAAGGCAGGCCCGCGGTGCAGTTTGAGCGCGGCGACTTTATGGCCGAAGGCGACAGCATGACCTATATTCCGCTGCTTCCGTTTGGCCTGCGCGGTATCGACGACCGCGACTTCGATACGCTGCTGGGCCGCATGTTTTTTGATGGGCATCCCGATGCGAACGCGCCCGCCGGTTTTGCCTCCATCGGCACGCCCGCAGACGACAATCTCAATCCCTACCTGCGTGCCTATCAGGAAGACTTTGCCGCCCGCGCGCAATGGTGTGCCCATGATCCGGCAGCCTGCTCGCATCCGGCACATGTTGTCGAGGTCACGGCCGACCGCAGCGCCACAGCCGGCGAGCGCGTCGACCTTACAGCGACCATCGTCGACCCCGACGGCAAGGGCTTCGATGTGCATTGGGATGTCGCCGTGGACCCGTCGAGCTATGCAGGCGCCCAGGATCTGTCGCTGTGGCAAGAATGCACGGTAGACACCGCTTTCATCGTGCCCGCCGACGCGCGGCCCGGCGACCGCCTTGTGCTCACCCTTACCGTGCAGACGCGCGCCGAGTGCTCCTGCACCCGCTACACCCAGGTCGCCGTGACTGTGGCATAGCAAGGGCGACGCCCACATTCGACAAAGAGTGTCCCCAGGCGCCAAACGAGCGGGGATTTTTGGACACCCAAATGACGAGAGTGGATAATCTCCCACTTTGAGCCTGCACACAGGCCAAAAACGGGAGATTATCCACTCTCATTCTGCGGGTACTCATTGGGGACGTACTTAAATGAGTAGTTTCACTCATTTAAGTACGTCCCCAATGAGTAGGAAAAATGGGCCATGTGTCCCAGTTGTGGAGACTCGTTGAGCCGTCTGGGTATCGTGAAAGGCTGCGCACTCCCCCATCATCAAAAGTGACACACGCTACCAGTTGATGGGAGGCAGCCATGGGCTTCTTTGACAAGATGTTCGAGAAGAAAGAGTGCGCGATCTGCGGTACCGAGCTGGGACTTCTCGGCAAGACCAAGATCAACGAGGGCTACCTGTGCAAAGAGTGCGTCGGCAAGCTCTCCCCCTACTTCCACGGCTATCGCTCCAGCACCGCGGACGATATCCGCGAGCAACTCGCCTACCGCGAGGCCAACGCCGAGCGCCTGGCGTCGTTCAATCCCACGCGCACGCTTTCTGCCGGACGCACCAACATCATGCTCGACGAAGACGCGGGCCTGCTGATCATCACCTCGCAGAGCCGCTGGCGCGACGCCAATCCCGACATCATCGAGTTCTCGCAGGTACTCGGCTGCGATATGGATATCGACGAGCATCGCACCGAGATCTATCGCGAGACCAAGGACGGCGAGCGCGAGAGCTACAACCCGCCGCGCTACGACCTGGATTACGACTTTAATCTGACCATTCACGTCAACACGCCGTACTTTACCGAGATCAACCTGCGCGTAAACGACTTCACCATCGATCAGCGCGGCTCCATCGAGTACCGCGAGGCCAAGCGCCAGGCAACCGAGGTCCGCGACGCGCTGGTGCAGCTGCGCCAGGAGACGCGCGACAGCGTTGTTGCCGCCAAGGCCCCCAAGGCGGCGGTGACCTGCCCCTTCTGCGGTGCGACCACCATTCCCGATGCCAGCGGGCGCTGCGAATACTGCGGCGGCGCCATCGGCGCATAGCCTCCGGCACGGAAAGGACCGATCATGGCCTTCGAGAGCGTTAACTATCAGTGCCCTGCCTGCGGTGGCCCCCTGCATTTTGCCAGCGCCGAGCAAAAGCTCGTCTGCGACTACTGTGACTCACGCTTTGAAGTCGAAGAAGTCGAGGCCCTCTATCGCGAGCGCCAGGACAAGGCCGACGCCAAAGCCGATGCGGCAGCCGCAACGCCCAAGTCCGTCGCCGACGACGCGGTGCAGGAGCTCGCCCAAAACGCCGGCTACATCTGCTCGTCGTGCGGCGCCGAGCTCGTGTCCGACGGCACCGTCGCCGTCACCACCTGCCCGTACTGCGGTAACTCCGCCGTGGCGCCCGGCCAGCTCTCAGGCGACTTCTCGCCCGACCTGGTGATTCCGTTTAAGCTCGGGCACGACGACGTCACAGCCGCACTCAAGGAACACTACAAGGGCAAGATCTTGCTGCCCAAGAGCTTTGTCACCGGCAACCACATCGACGAGGTCCAAGGTGTCTACGTGCCGTTTTGGCTCTACGGCGCCCGCGTGGACGGCGAAGTGTACTTTGACGCGACCAACGAGACCGTGACCGAGGAATCCGACCGCACCGTCACGACCACCGACCACTACGATGCCTATCGCAAGGGCAATATCTCGTTTAAGCGCGTGCCCGTCGACGGATCGTCCAAGATGCCCGACGGCCACATGGACGCCATCGAGCCGTTTGACTACGACGCGCTGCGTCCGTTCTCGGTCGCATATATGCCCGGCTACATCGCCAACCGTTACGACGAGGACTGCGAGACCTGCAAGGCGCGCGCCGAGCGCCGTATGGAAGAAAGCACGATCTCGGCCCTGCGCGAGACTGTCGTCGACGAATACGACGATGCCACGGTCGAAAGCAAGCAGCTCGACTACACCTGGGAAGACAGCGACTACGCCCTGTTCCCCGTCTGGATGCTCTCCACCTCGTGGAACGGCAAGAGCTACCTGTTTGCCATGAACGGCCAGACCGGCCGCTTGGTCGGCGAGCTCCCCTGTTCCAAGCCCAAGCTCGCCATCGCCTCGGTGCTGTTCTTTGTGATCGGATTTATCCTCTCCCAGATTCTCTTTATGGGTGAGAACGCCTTCGATCCGGATTACCTCGCCTTTGATATCGAGGGCATCCTCATCAACATCGTCGCGCCGCTGATCATCGTGATTATCGGAGACGTGCTACTGGTAGGCCAGCTCAAGACGGCCAACGAGGCCACCCACGCCGACGAGTACTGCGGCGAGCTCGACCTGACCGAGAAGCACGACACCTTCAACCACACCGAGACCACCGTTGTCATGAAAGACGACAAGGACGACTAAGCAATCCGACCAATACCACCCGGCCTTTGACGAGAAAGGAAGATCACCATGGGACTCTTGAAAGCTGGATTGGGAGCTGCCGGCGGCGTCATGGCCGACCAGTGGAAGGAATTTATCTACTGCGAATCGATGCCTGCTGACGTCTTGGCCTGCAAGGGCAGCAAACGCACCGGTGACCGCAGCTCCAACACGCGCGGCGAGGACAACGTCATCTCCAACGGCTCGGTCATCGCCGTCAACGACGGCCAGGGCATGCTCGTGGTGCAAAACGGCAAGATCATCGAAGTCGCGCTGGAGCCTGGTGAGTTCGTCTTCGATACCGGCAGCGAGCCGAGCGTCTTTAGCGGCAACCTGGGCGATTCCATCAAGGAGACCTTCGCCAATATCGGCAGCCGCTTTACCTTTGGCGGCGACGCGGGCAAGGACCAGCGTGTCTACTTCATCAACACCAAGGAGATCATCGGCAACAAGTACGGCACCGCCTCGCCTGTGCCCTTCCGCGTGGTCGATAACAACATTGGCCTGGACGTCGACATCTCCGTGCGTTGCAACGGCGAGTATTCGTACCGCATCACCAACCCGCTGCTGTTCTACACCAACGTGTGCGGCAACGTGACCGATAGCTACACGCGCGACAAGATCGACAGCCAGCTTAAGTCCGAGCTGCTCACCGCCCTGCAGCCCGCCTTTGCCAAGATCTCGGAAATGGGCATCCGCTACAGCGCCATCCCCGGCCACACCACCGAGCTCGCCCGCGCGCTCAACGAGGTCCTCTCTGCCGATTGGCGTGACCTGCGCGGCGTCGAGATCGTGAGCTTTGGCGTCAACTCCATCGCCGCCTCGCAAGAGGACGAGCAGATGATCAAGGATCTGCAGAAAGCCGCGGTCATGCGCGATCCCACCATGGCGGCAGCCAACATTGCCAGCGCCCAGAGCGACGCAATGCGCGCGGCAGCCGCCAACCCCAACGGCGCGATGGCAGGCTTTATGGGCATGGGCATGGCAGGTGGCATGGGCGGCATGAACGCCAGCCAGCTGTTCGCCGCCGGCCAAGCACAGCAGCAGGCCGCCCCGCAGCCGGCTCCGGCACCCGCTCCCGCACCGGCTCCCGCCGCTGCTCCCGCGGCCGGCACATGGACCTGCAGCTGCGGCGCCACCAACACCGGCAAGTTCTGCTCCGAGTGTGGCAGTCCCGCACCCGCCCCGGCACCGGCCAAGTGGTTCTGCCCCAACTGCGGCAGCGAAAACGGCGGCAAGTTCTGCAGCAACTGCGGAACGCCCAGGCCCTAGCCCCTCTATCTGGTAATTGGCGGGGGATCCGCCACCCCCGCATTTGCTTCTATGGGTTTCGTTCGATAAAGGAGGACACCATGAAGACAACGTCCAAAAAGTCCGTACTCGCATTTCTGACATGCGTCCTTGCGCTCGCCTTTGCCCTGACGGGCTGCAGCGGCGGCGGCAAAGACCCCAAGGCCAACTTCGTCGGCAGCTGGGAACTCTCGGGTGGAACCCTGGAGGGCGAAGAACTGACCGATGAGTACATGAAGATGCTCGAGGATTGGGGTGTGCACTGCGTCCTGATTCTCGATGAGGACGGTACAGGTGCCCTCGACCTGTTCCTTGAAGTCGTCGACCTTAAATGGGAGGCAAAGGACGCCACCACCGTAACCATCACCGCCGAAGACGAGTCGCATGACATGAAGCTCAAGGACGGCAAGCTCATCCTCGAAGAGGATGACGGCAATCTTGTCTTTACCAAGTCCGACAAGGACCTGTCCGGCACGGTGAAGAAGGATCGCGAGGCGGCCGAGAAGGAAGAAGAGATCGACGAGGCCGTCGAAGACGACGACGTCCAGAAGATTGAAATCTCCCCCGCCGTCACCGTTGCCGATGACGACCTGTGCACCATCACCGTCACCGAGAAGTTCAAGGACGAGTGGGGCGACATCGGTTTTGTCGTCAACATCACCAACAAGAGCGACAAGGACCTGACCTTCTACGCTCCTTCCGGCAAGACCAACGTCAACGGCACCATGAAGGAACCCTGGTTCTCGGCTCACCTGATGCCCGGCACCAACGCCACCGAGGAATTCACGTTCTCGAGCGGCGAGCTTGACAGCCTTGACGACCTGGTCAACACGACCATCGGCATCGACGCCTACCTGACCGATTCCTACGAGGACGTCGCCTCCTACAGCGCAACCATCGCGTAGCGGTAGACCACGACAGCCGCGGATTGGCGGACACATCCGCGCACACCAGACGGGGCCGCAGGAGATGATCCTGCGGCCCCGCCGCTTTATGCCGACAGCACTGCCCATACAAGCAGGCCGCCCGCCGTTTTTAGATGCGAAACGGTGGGCGGCCTATCTTTGCGGTGCCGGAACACGGGTGAGCGCATCGATTACGGGCGCTCCATGTTGGGAACGATGCTGCCCTCGGTCACCGCATGCACGGCCAGGCGCATGATGTTGTCGTAGCCGGTCTTGCTCAGGATCTCCGAGATGCGGCGCTTGATGGTGCCCTCACTCATAAACAGCTCGGCCGCGATCTCGCGACGACTTTTGCCCTCGCAGGCAAGGCGCAAAATCGATAGCTCGACATCGTCGAGGGCTGCCGTGCCCGAAAAAATGCTCTCGGGCGGCTTGGGAAACGTGCAGTAGCCAGCCAACGTGGAGCGCATCACGGCGAACAGCTCGTCGATACCGACGTTCTTGTACACAAAGCTATCGACGCCCGCCTCGCGGGCCTGATCGACAAAGGTGATCTCGGGCATGCCTGTCATGATAATGATGCGACACTCGGGCAGCTGCTCCTTGATGCGTGCCGCCGCCACGATGCCGTTTGAATCGTGTTCGGTGCACACGTCCATCAGTATCATGTCCGGGCGCTCCTTGAGCGCGACACCCAAGGCCTCGGAGGCATCGGCGATCGCGGCAACGACAGTCATATCGGGCTGGTCGCCAACGGAGCGCGCCAGGCTCTCGCGCAGGATGGCCTGATCTTCGACAATTAACACGCGGATCATGAGTTTCTCCTTTGGGACGTGTCGTTGGCGTTAAGCGGAATGGATACCGTAAGCGTAAAGGGCGGGGTGGCGTGGACCTCTAGGCTGCCACCCAGATCTTGCGCGACATGCCTCATACCTGGGATACCCGTTCCCTCGCGATACGATACGGGGGCCGGGGGGGACCCGTCGTTAGAAATCGTCATGTGCGCGACGGCGTCAGCATCCGTCCCCTCCTGCCACAAGCGCACATGGACCCGATGCGCCTGCGCATGCTTGGTGGCATTGGTCGAGGCTTCGCGGATAATCTGCAAAAAGGCTGCCGCGACACGCACGTCGCTTGGCAGCTCGCCCTCCACATCGATCTGCACGCTCACCAGGCCAAAGGCATGGACGATATCGCCCAGTTGCTCTGCCGGTTCGGTGTCGCCCCCGCTGCGCAGATCGGCAGCGATTGAGCGCAGCAGCGGGTCGATCTGCTCGAGTGACTCGTCATCCAGGCGCCTCTCCTCCAAATAGCGATGGAGGATGGACAGGCGCTGGCCGATCACATCGTGCACGCGGGAACGCATGCGCAGGTAGGCCGCATTGTCGGCAACCTTTTTGACTTCTTCGATCTGGGCCTGGAGCTCTTGGCCCGCAAGCTCAAGCAGGTGGTTGGCCTGCGCCAGGCGGTCATGCGCATGCGCATACTCTGTCACATCCAGACCGATTATGCGCTCGAACGAACGCCCCGAGACCATAACGCCATCGCACACAAACAGGCGAATCTCGGCGGGAGAAACCTCGACCACCGCACGCGCCTCACCAAAGCGGTCCAGGTTGATCCGCACGCTGTTCTTACCGCCTCCGGGCATTTGCATGCTGAGCTTGCGCAGGTCGTTCCATGTACCGCTCATATCGCCTAGGTCGGTGGGCATATGAAGCTCCACCAGGTTTTTGCGCATGCAGCGGTTCATGAGCAGTGGACGGCCCCTCGAGTCCAGATACAGGATGCCCACGGGAATCACGTTGATGGTTTCGATCGTCGAGAACGCGGTGATATCCTCCTGGCGGTTACGGACGTCCATCAAGAGCGCCGCGACGGAACGGAACAGGAAGAACGCTCCCTCTGCGATAAGGACAACGGCCCACACCGAGCCCATGGCAAAAACCACCGGCGGTGTCACGGCGCCAACAAGCAGCAGCTCGGCCAGCATGACAGGGCGACGATAGTGCACCATAAGGACCACGCCATAGGCAAAGATCGCGGCATTGAGCCACAGCACTCCGCCCATTGCCCTGGCGCAAACGTCAAGCGGCGCCACCAGATACGAGCCAGACGACGCGAATAAGATGAGCGCCGAAATCATCAGGTGAAGCACAAGGCTCGTCTCGTAGGCGCAAATCACCTTACGGTTATAGGACGAGCGGCGCGATGCGATGAGCGGGACGTGGATCATCTGCAGACACGCAGCCAGGGCAAAGATAACATCGAGCGCAACGATTTGGGGAAGGATGAACGAAATCTGCATCGTCACTCACCCGCCCTCGGCATCAAGACGATCATGCGCAGCTGGCCGGGCTCGCCCTCAAGGCGGTATGCCACGTTGCGCCCTTGCAGAGCGCTTTCGAGCTCTTGCGCAGCGGGCGTCTGCGAAAGATCTTCATCATCGTTGGAAAAAAGCGTGGCGCGCAGCTCGACACTGCACCGGTCATGGTCGCCCAAGTGATACATAAGCGCCGGATGGTCGGTGGTGTAGGCAAAAAACGCAAAGTCATACACGCAGTCGTACAGGGCGCTTACCGTACTGGCGTGCATCGGGCGCCGTATGGCGATAATCGAAGCGCAATCGACATCGATGGTGCGCAGGTCGCTTGCGAGCTCATTGGCAATGAGTTGAATGCGGTCGCGATCAAAACCGCTCTCCCCGTGCTGCGCCAACGTGAGCGACCCTTTGCGCTTGCAATAGGCGATGAGCATCTTGGCGCGCTGCAGCATGCGGTAACGCTCGTGTGAAGACGCCTCGTCGGTCAACGGTGGCAGCGAGCTCAGCAGGTCGTACATCTCTTCGAACGCGCGGGCAAGCGCCTGGTCCACGTCTTGGACTAGCAAGGTCTCGGCCTCTTGATCTGCCAGATGCGTCTTAAGATCGTAGTCGGCCGTGAGCAGCTCATTTTGGCGCTGCAGCTCCATGCGACGATGTGCCAGTTCACGGTTAAGCTCGTTGAGCTCCGACACGTCTTGGGCAAGCAGGGCCGATCCGCCCAGCAGTGGAAAGGCTCGGTACATCACATCGGGATCGGACGCCGCGGCAAAGGCATGGGCATGCCCGTGTTCCTGGGCCCGCAGCTCTTCGCACACGCCCGCCGGCATTGGCTTTGACACCGGTGTGGCATAGACTTCCTGCAGGTCGCGCGTTAGAACTTTGAGGTCGAGCGGCAAGGTATCGAAGATGCCAGCAATGTCGTGATATGACGGAATGACACCGCAATCGAGACAGATTTCCATCGCCACCACGCACAAGACGCAATAGACGAGCGAGAAGTTGAGCCTCCATGCCCAGGGCACGCGCAGAGCATACGAGATGGCAAAGAACGCACCACCCAACAAAACAAGCGCCGCCGTGCCCGAGAAACGTTGGATGCGAAAGGACGAGGACCGGCCCACCAGGATAAAAAAGGCCACGAAGTTAAAGGCCGTCCACACTAAGACGGCGAAATAGCCCCAGCCGTACGTGTAATCGTTGCTCCAGGTGTCGCTTGCACGGTCAAAGTGGAATACCTGCCGGTGGAAATCGTTGGTGAGCACAAAACCGATAAGTAGGATGGCCACGACCCACAAGATGCTGCGATAGCGACGGCCCGCACGGTGTTGTTCCAGCCCCGCAAGGCGCAGGCCGCACAGCTGGTAGAGCAGCGGAATGAGCGTCATGGGCACGTAGTACAGGTACCACAGCACGGTGGCATAGAACGGTGTGAACGACTTGTATTTGAGGATGACCTCAATCATCCAGAGGGCACAGATGGTGGCGACGGCAACAAGGCGGCGGCGCAACACATAGTCCAAACAGCGTAGATAGACCGATACACCCCAGATCGAAAATATAATTGCGGCGACAAGCAACGGGAGAGAGCTCGAGTGGACGAGCGCATCCACGACCTCTTCGGACACCTCGCTATAGGCGGGCACGGCGTTGGAAAGCTTGGGGTCGGAGGCAAACAGCGCCGGCAAGACTGCCAAAAGTATAAGGAACAGCGCGGTAATGGCGCCAGCGAGAGCGAATACGCGGCGGCGGTATACACGATGCGATATGCCGACAAGGAATCGCGGCATGGCAAAGAGCCTGCCGCCCCTAAGATCCGCCACGGGCGCGGATCGGGCGGCCGCGTGGCCAATATGTCGCTCGCGGGTACCCATAGTGCTTTTAGTGTACCGACAGGCAGGCCCAAAAAGCGGGCCACATGTCCCAAAATCCGCAGACGGCAGGGAGTGTCCCCAGCGACTAATCATTTAAGTACGTCCCCAATGACTACCAATGACGAGAGTGGATAATCTCCCACTTTGAGCCCACAAACAAGCCAAAAACGGGAGATTATCCACTCTCATTCTGCGGGCACTCATTTAAGTACGTCCCCAATGAGTGCTTTTTTGACAAAGCGCCCGGCGAGCACAAGCTGCTCGCCGGGCGCCTTGGTTAGGAGGCTATAGTTGTTGGGAAAGCTTAGGCCAGGTCCTCGCCATTCGTCTCGATGACGTGTTTGTACCAGTCAAAGCTCTTCTTCTTGGAGCGCTTGAGGGTGCCGTTGCCCGCGTCGTCGCGGTCGACGTAGATAAAGCCGTAGCGCTTGGACATCTCGCCCGTACCGGCAGAGACGAGGTCAATCGGGCCCCAGGTGGTGTAGCCCAGCAGGTCAACGCCGTCCTCGGTCACCGCGTCGCGCATGGTCTGAATGTGCTGACGCAGGTAGTCGATACGGTAGTCGTCGTTGATGGAGCCGTCCTCCTCGACAACGTCCTTGGCGCCCAGGCCGTTCTCGACCACAAACAGCGGCTTCTGATAACGGTCGTACAGGTCGTTGAGCGTAATACGGAAGCCCAGCGGATCGATGGCCCAGCCCCACTGGCTCTCCTGCAGGTAGGGATTCTTGGCGCCGGCGAAGGCGTTGCCCTGGGTGCGCTCGACATCGGGGTTATCGGCACCGGCGGAGCAACGGGTGCTGTAATAGCTAAAGCTGATGAAGTCGACGGTGTTGGCGGCCAGGATCTCGCGGTCCTCGTCCGTCATACCCACATCGATGCCCAAACGCTCGAGCTTCTTGACGGCATAGGCCGGATAGTAGCCGCGGCTCTGGACGTCGACAAAGAAATAGTTGCTCTGGTTGTCAATCTGCGCCTGGCGCACATCGCCCGGACGGCAGCTGTAGGGGTAGTAGCTACCTGCGGCGAGCATGCAGCCGATCTTGACCTCAGGGTCGATTTCGTGGGCGATCTTGGTTGCCCAAGCGCTGGCGACGAGCTCGTTGTGGGCGGCCAGGTACTCGACGGCCTCCTTGTTCTCGCCCTCCTCAAAGACCAGACCGGCACCCATAAACGGCAGGTGCAAGATCATATTGATCTCGTTAAAGGTGAGCCAGTACTTTACCAGGCCCTTGTAGCGGGTGAAGATCGTGGTCGCGAGGTTCTTGTAGAAGTCGATGAGCTTGCGGTTGCGCCAGCCGCCGTACTCCTTGATAAGGTGGATCGGGCAGTCGAAGTGCGTGATAGTCACGAGCGGCTCAATGCCGTGCGCCTGACACTCGCGGAACACGTCCTCGTAGAAGGCCAGGCCGGCCTCGTTGGGCTCAGTCTCGTCGCCGTTGGGGAAGATGCGGGTCCAGGCCAGGCTCATGCGGAAGGTCTTAAAGCCCATCTCGGCAAAGAGGGCGATGTCCTCCTTGTAGTGGTGATAGAAATCGATGCCGGTCTGCGCGGGGTAGTAATAGCCGTCCTCGAAGTCGAGCATCTTGCGCTGGCCGGAGACCACCGCATAGCGCTCGGGGCCGTGCGGGGCCACATCCACGTTGGCCAGGCCGCGGCCGTCCACGTCGTAGGCACCCTCGCACTGGTTGGCAGCCGTTGCGCCGCCCCACAGGAAGTCTTTACGGAAAGCCATACATCGATCCTTTCACACGCTGTTTGTCGTGGTTTCAGTATCCCCGTAAGCAGCGCGCTACTCAACGGCAACGACGCAGGCCGACACTTCTTTTCGCACACGGCGGCCCGGCAGCCGCCCCTGCCTGACACTTTCTGATACCGCCGCCCCAAGCCACCACAAAGGGGACAGGCACCTTTGTGGTGGTTTGGGGCGGTTTGTCTCGATCTGTAACAGGTAGGCAACCAAAACCGGGCTTGGTGTTACAGATCGAGATTTTCGGGCAGCCCCCCGCAGTTTGTCTAAATCTGTAACAGGTAGAGACGATTTAGCCCGCTAGATGTTACAAATCGAGACGGAAGATGCTAGCCACAGGCGATGTCGAGGTTCTTGCCGACGAGGCCCACGTAGCCGCCCTCGGCAGCCTTGGGACTATCTGCGTGGCAGAGAACCCACTTGTCGGCCTTCCAGTAGCAGTAGCTGTCACCGGCGGCAGGCATGTCGGCTGCGGCCTCGGGGCGCGGGCCATTGGTGCCCGCCGGCAGCGCCACCATCACCTGGAAGCCGCCGTCGTCGACCATGCAGGGCGTGTAGTGGAGCGTGGTGTTGAAGACTTCGACGACCGTACCCGCCGGCACGCGGAACGCCTTGACCTGAGCGGTGTCGAGCTTGCCGTCCTCGATCTCCCAGCGATGCGCCACGAGCAGGATAAAGTCGCGGGCGCCCAGGTTAAACTCGCTGGCGCGGTGATACTCCAGGCAGTTGAGCTGCGTGTTGTGGCCGTTGCACCAGCCCAGCTGGAAAGGACGGCCGCCAAACATGAGAAAGCCCAATTTGTCGGCATCCTTGACGCCCTCGAGCTCCGGCGCGCTTGCTACGTACTTGCTGCCCTCGGGGATGGGCGTAGCCGCGAGCGCCTCGATGAGCGGAGCGGTCAGGTTGGACGGAACGTCGTTCCACACGCAGCCATAAGATTTGAACTCGTGATCTGATACAGAGTAGATATGCATGTTCGCTCCTGTTCGTTTATGTGACAGTACGAACATTCTAGAACATCATTCATCCACGACCACGATCAATACCGAAAACATTGCATGACGAAATCACCCGCTCAAAAAGCGACATGCAGTTTCCTAGTCGAGATAATCTTTAAGAAACTCAATAACGCTCATACACCAGTAGTCGGTCTCCGGCGCATGGGGCTTCATCAATGCGTGCCCCCCTTCTGAATACATGACTCCCTCATGGTGTACTCCAGCTGCATCCAGAGCATCGACCATCTTTTCATAATTGTCGGGCGATACAATATCATCGTCAGCGCATTGCCAAAGATATGTCGGAGGATACTGCTCCCACACATGCTGATTAATACAGAAATCATCGAGCGAGTCGCGACCAGCCCCGCCGCACACCGAATCAAGAAATCTATTGTCTGATGCGTTCTCAAAGCCATGAAGATCAATCGGTGCATAACACAGGGCCAAGGCTTTTGGCGCCTCGCATCCGTAGGACGCAAATCCCTTGTTGTCCGTCCCCCACTCGGCAGTTAAATGCGCACCAGCAGAAAAGCCGATAACTGCATAACTTTTTGCGACATTAAATTTCGCTGAATTCTCCAGGACAAAACGGACGGCTCGATTTAAATCGTCGATTGGGCGCGGCATCAAAGGCTCGACCCTCACCCTGTATGACAGCACGAACACGTTATAGCCCGCATCGTTGAGCTCGGGGGCAACGGGAAAGCCTTCCACTTGATGACAAACGCTCTGATAACCTCCGCCCGAAACCGCAATGATAAAGGGAGCCCTAGGTCTCCCGGGAAAGAAGAACAGTTTCGTATTGCGCCGAGTCGGATCACGGATGCAGTCGGCTTCATCCCAAATATCGTAGGCAACCTGCCTCCCGTCATCCACGAGCTCGACAATTCGATTCAATCCACGCAAAACGCGAGCAGTTTCATATGGATTAGCATCAGAATTCATATGAGACACAATGGGTTTATTCCACATGCGCTCCCAAGTTGAAGGCCGGCAAAGCATAAGGTGCTCGCCAAAGCCAGCGAACTCAGGAAGGAGCGCGATTTCGCCAAACGTCATATCGGCAGTAATTGTCATAGCTAGTCACTCCAAAAATGAGGGTGGGCTCGCGTGAATCAACGGCAAGCCCACCACATGCAATCTGCCGCGGGGTTTTCGGCAGCTTACATCCCGAATAATTGTCTACTCCACTACCGCCTCTTCATCAGGGCGATACAGGATGTAAACGAGAACGAAGTTAAGAATTAAACCGACGACATTGCAAAGAATTGCGCCGATGAGGCTGCTCATATCACCAGAAGGATCCATATAACCGGGGAAGCTAAAAATGCCGCTCGACGTCATAACGAACGTACAGGTGTTGAAAATCGCCGGGATAACAGCACTGATTGCTCCGGCGACCATGGAAGCGATAAAGATCTTCTTGTGCTCCAAGATGATGCCGTACAGCGCCGGTTCCGTAATCCCGAAAAAGCCCGTAATGGCACAGCTGAACCCAAGACTCTTTTCACTCGGGTCCTTCGAGCGGAGGGCAAACGCCAAACAAGCGCCGACAACACCCATGCTGCAGCAGAGAAGTCCAAGGATAGGATCGGAGCCGACGGTCATAATATTGTTGATGGAAAGCACGATCAGGGCCCAATGGAGTCCAAGGGGGATCATAACGAGACCGAATATCGGCCCGAGAATAACGCCGCAAAGGACGGGGCTGAACTGATAGACCGCCAGCACTGCAGCCGCAAGCAAAGAGCTCGCTTGCTGAATAACGGGGCCGATCACAAGGAGCGAGACGGGGGCGGCAACAGCAACCGTCAGGAACGGGACGAGCGCAAATGCCACAACATCGGGAAGAACCGCCCGCAGCCACTTATTAAGAACGGATGCGAACCAAGCCGCCACGATAGCAGGAAACACCGTGGAGGAATAGCTCACCATTGTGAACTTCATGCCGAGCAAATCCAGCGCATCGCCCGCTCCGGCCGCAGCAACGAAAGTCGGATAAACCAGGATTGCGCCGAGTACCGCACCGATATATCGATCGGTTCCAAAGAACTGAGCAGCAGATGATCCGACAAGAACGGGCAGGAAATACATGCAGGCATTTCCCATGCCGTACAGCAGAGTGTATATTCCGCTCTCGGCGGAAACAGCACCCGCCGTCGTCAGAATGCTAAGGATGGCGTTTATCATTCCGCATGCGATCAAGGCAGGAAGAACGGGCATCATGATGCCGCTGATGAACTTCATTAGCTTTCCCAGAAAGCCCTTAGTCTCTCCTTCGCTTGCCTCGGAATCTCCGGCGTCAATCCCGGTTTCCTTGGCAACGATTTCATAGACCTTATCGACCTTAGGTCCCACAATCACCTGATATTGCCCCGCGGAATGGCGAATGTCGATCACGCCATCAATCGCCTTGACTTTTGCATCGTCTACGATGCTTTCGTCCTTAAGGTTGAACCTTAAACGAGTCATGCAGTGAGCTACAAATGTAACGTTGTCTGCGCCGCCCACCATCTCAAGAATCTCGGCAGCGAGCTTGGTTGTATCTGCCATAAATACCATTTCTCCCATGTTGAGTTTTATATGTAACCATCAGCAAAGCGCGCGCCTTTGCCAACTAATTACCTTGTTTTCGATGCAATTCGATTGATGTGCATCATGAGGTAGAGTCTTTCTTCGTCTATAAGTTCCCGCCCCGTCAGTCGGCTGAGAACAGAAGCAATATCATCGGCGCACATTGATGCCACCGGATATTCTTTTTTGAGCGAGAGGTACATCTTGCGGTTGTCGCTCACGATGCTTTCGCCAGAGTTCAACCTATTGAATAAGTACTGAAGATGGGTTGCGAACCTTGCGTAATCGAAACCTTCCCGATCAACTTGAATGCCAAGCCGATTTTCAACAGCAACGGTTGACTCCTCCAGAACACGATCGTAGATATCCGCGCTAAACTCTTTAACTACTTCGCATGAGTCCGAATCGGCCATGTTATTGATAAACGCCATGGCAATTCCAACTGCCTCATGAGCTGGAAGCCTAACGTTAAGACGTTTCCTGATTATCCTAAGTGCATACTCGCCGATTTTAAATTCGACGGGATATTGTTGGCGGACATCAAACGATAAAGGCATGCGGACAACGATATTTTGCTCTTTGCGCTTAACCGCATACGCGATATGGTCCGCAAGGATAAACGGCAAATTAGGGCTCACCTCATAAGGCAGCAAACCTGTCGACATATCAATAACATCCGAGGTAAGCTCAAGAAGCTCGTCGGGGACCTCGTCAACGAGAGCGATGTAGCGAGAGCTAACGTTATAAAACGTTCGTTGAATCTCCGAAAGAGGGACCTCGTCTCCGACATTCTTAAACCCCAGACCACGGCCGAATGCAACCAACTGTCTGCCATTTCCATCGACGCAGAGGACAGCGCTGGTATTAATTCGTTTAACAATTTCCATGTGCCCCCCCTAAACAGAACAAGGCTCCAGAAGCAGAATCCGACAATCAATGTCAACAGATGCTGCTTCAGGAGCCTTGCCTGAATATCACTCTGAGAACTAGTTTAAGCGAGCTAGTGCTAATGACCTCGAATAAACACTTCTAAACAGTTAAACGGTCGATATCTCCGTGTGAACGGTTTGGAGGCAGAGGGCGGCCCTATGCCTGCTGATAGTGCAGGTGCTTCTCGTCGATATCGGCCAGATCGCGGTCGAGATAACGGCGCGCAAGCCAGTTTGCCATGGGGAGGTTCTGGTCCAGGTAGTTACCGCACTCCTCGGGAGCGGCACCGGGAACATCGCCCTCAAAGCCCGCGACAAACGCGAACAGCTCACGCACGAGCGGCAAGATCTCCTCGCTCGTCACCTCGCCAAATACGACGAGGTAAAAGCCCGTGCGGCAGCCCATGGGGCCAAAGTAGACAATGCGGCTCGACCACTCGGCATGATTGCGAAGGAACGTCGCACCCAGATGCTCGATGGTGTGGCACTCGGCCGTGTTCATGACCGGCTCCTTGTTGGGCGTGGTCAGGCGCAGGTCAAACGTGGTGACGGCGGCGCCGGTCGCCGGATCGCGGTCGATGCGGCTCACGTATACGCCGGGCTCAAGCAGCAGATGGTCAACGGAAAAACTCGCGATACGCTCCATGGCAGATCCTCTCGATAGTCAATTTAGGACGGGGCTCTTTTAGCTGGTTGGAATGGTCGCACCAATCATACCAGTCAAAAAAGCCCCGTCCCAAATGAGCTGCCAAGGACGGGGATCAATGAGTTTTTAATCCCCGTCCCAGAAAAATCCTTGGGCGCCGCGCAGCCGCCTAGGCAGTGTAGGCGATAGTCGCGTCGACAGCATGGCGCCAGCCGGCGATCTTTTTGACTCGCTCGTCGGCGGGCATCGACGGCTCCACGATGCCGCGGGCGCCGTAGACGTCGACGACATCGCGCGTGTACATGTCCAGCGCAATGCCGCAGGCCCAGGCCGCACCCAGGCCGCTCATCTCGTCGTTGCTCGCGATGCGGATGGGCGAGCCAACCAGGTCGCTCTCAAACTGCATCAGGTACGCATCGCGCGTGGGACCGCCGTCAACACGAAGTTCGGCCAGCGCCGCGCCCGAATCCTCGACCATCGCATCAATCACGTCAAAGATCTGATAGGCGATCGACTCGTCGGCGGCCTTCACGAACTCCGCGCGACCCGTGGTGCGCGTCATGCCAAAGACGCAGCCCTCGGCATCGCTCGCCCAGTGCGGCGCGCCCAGACCGGTAAACGCCGGCACAAAGTAGACGCGGCTCGCCGGATTGGCGGCGTAGCACAGGTCGGTAACTTCCTCGGGGTTATTGATGAGCTCCAGATCGTCGCGCAGCCACGTCTTGACGGCGCCGGCGTAGCTCACGTTGCCCTCGAGCACGTACTCGGTCACGCCGTCCATGCGCCATGCGAGCGAGCTCGAAAGCCCGTGCGAGCTGGCGACGAACTCGTCGCCGACGTTCATCATGACCGAGCTGCCGGTGCCATAGGTCGCCTTGGCCATGCCGCGGCTATGGCAGCCCTGCGCAAACAAGGCGGCATGGCTGTCGCCGAGCACGCCGTGAATGGGCACGGGTGCCGGCAAAAAGCCGCCCAGGTCCGTCATGCCAAACAGGCCATCGGAATCGGTCACCTGTGGCAGGCAGGCCACGTCAACGCCAAAGGCCTCGCACACCGGCTCGCTCCAGCAGCCACGGCGCAGGTCAAAGAGTTGCGTGCGGCTGGCGTTGGACCAGTCGCAGCGGAACTCCGCGCCGCCCGTGAGCGTCCAGACCACCCAGGCATCGATGGTGCCCAGGCACAGCTCGCCCGCTGCAGCGGCCTCGGCAGCCGCGGGAACGTTCGCGAGGATCCAGGCCATCTTGCCCGCCGGGTAGTAGGGCGAGAGCACTAGACCCGTCGTGTCGCGCACCAGCTCGGCCACGCCCTCGCGCGCGG
>UQMW01000024.1 GCA_900542275.1 uncultured Collinsella sp. | reverse complement strand
TGCGCCCCGTTTTTATTTGACCATGAGGCGGCATGCGGTCACGCGCGTGCGGACACCACGCCCAGATTGAGCGCGAGGATGTTCCATGGCCCAATACGCTGCCAACGAAATCGAAAACATGCCCGATAGCCCTGTAGCCCGTGAGGATTTGGGCGCGGGTGGTATTCCCCGGGGTGCCGGCGCACGCTCGCCGTTGTTCTGGAAAGTTCTACTGCTTTCGGTGGCGATTATCTGGGGCTACTCCTTTACCACTATGAAGGACGCACTCGACACCATTCCGGTGTTCGAGCTGGTCTACGTTCGCTTTCTCCCGGCTTCGCTGGTTATGTTCGCCATCTTCCGCAAACGCATCATCGCACACTTTAATGTTCGCAACCTTATCGTCGGGCTTGGTATGGGCGCACTTATGTGGGGCGCGTACGGTTTGCAGACGATTGGCCTGGCACAGACCACGGCGGGCAAGAGCGCGTTTTTGACGGGTACCTATTGCATCCTCGTGCCGTTTGCGAGCTATGTCCTGAGCGGAGAAAGGCTTACCCGTTACAACTTGGGCGCTGCATTGCTGTGCCTGGCGGGCATTGGCCTGGTGGCACTCGATAGCGTCGAGTTCAATGCTGGAGATGCCATCACGCTGGGCGGCGCGGTCTTCTTTGCTATCCAGATGGCGGTGACCGCCAAGTATGGCCGCAAGATGGATATCAACGTCATCACGTTTTGGATGTTTGTGGGCAATGGCGTTTTGAGCTTAATCACGTCGCTGCTATTCGAGACTCAGGCGCCTCTGTCCGTGTGGACGCCGAGCTTTGTCGGCGTGGCGGCCTTTCTCTCGGTGGGCTGTACGTGCGTGGCACTGCTCGTCCAAAACGTTGGATTGGCGCACGTCCCGGCCTCGACGGGCTCGCTGCTCCTTTCGATGGAGTCCCCCTCGGGTGTGCTGTTCTCGGTGCTGCTGATGGGGGAGGCGCTCACCTCGCGCCTGCTTGCCGGCTTTGCGCTCATCTTTTTGTCGATTATCTTGAGCGAGACGCATTTCGATTTCTTGCGCCGAAAATCTCGCCCGCAATTGTAAACAACTTGTTGCGCCGCCCTCCTGGGGCGGCGTTTTTTATGCCTCGCCTTTAAAGTTGTACCTTGCACTTTACGCTATCAAAGTGCTTACTGCAAAAACGCTACTGGAGGGCATTTATGGCACCAGCTCAGTCCGATCTTCAACCGCAATCAGCGCCCAAGGCCACCGCCGCGGCGCAGACCGCTATCGGTGACGGTCTTGTTGCAGAAGCTCAGGCTTTTGCAGACGAGCTCGCTGCGTGGCGACACGATCTCCACCAGATGCCCGAGCTGGGTAATAGCCTCCCACAGACCTCTGCGTATATCCAAGCGCGCCTGACCGAGATGGACATCCCATTTGCCACGCTCGTTGATGGTTCCTGCGTCGTGGGCCTTGTCGGCGCCGGTGCCGCCGCGGCCCAAGGCAATGGCGTCTGCACGAATGAGCAGGCTGGTACGGTCATCATGCTTCGTGGCGACATGGACGCCCTGCCCGTTGCCGAGGAATCCGGCGAGCCCTTTGCATCCACCAACGGCTGCATGCACGCTTGCGGTCACGATATGCACGCGACGGCGCTGCTTGGCGCGGCTCGTATGCTCAAAGCGCGCGAGACTGAGCTTGTTGATGCCAACGCCACGGTTAAGCTGCTGTTCCAGCCGGGCGAGGAAACCTTTGAGGGTGCCCGCGCCGCCATCGCCGACGGTCTGCTGCAGAACCCGCGCCCTCAGGTCGCCTTTGCCATGCATGTCAATAGCCAGTCGCCGCTTGGCCTGGTGCTTTACGGCAGTCCGGCGCTCTCGGGCGTGTACGGTTTCCGCATCACGCTGCAGGGCAAGGGCGGTCATGGCTCGAGCCCCGAGATCTGCATCGACCCCATTACGGCGGGTGTGCACGTGCATCTGGCACTTCAGGAGCTTATCGCTCGCGAAGTGCCGGCGGCCAAGGAGGTCGCGCTTACCGTTGGCAAGTTCGCCGGCGGTCAGGCCGCAAATGTCATCCCTGATACTTGTGTGCTCGAGGGAACGCTGCGTGGCTTCGATGTCGAGCTCATGGAGCACCTCAAGGCCCGCATCGCGGAGGTCGTCAAAGGCGTTGCCACGACCTATCGTACGCCGGCGACTATTGAGACGCTCTCGGATGTTCCCCCGCTCGTACTCGATGACGATATGACGCAGGCGTCGCTTGGCTACGTGGGCGCGGTGCTGCCCAAGTCCGCCTTCCTGCCGCTGTTCCACGCCATGGCGAGCGAGGACTTCGCGTTGATCTCGAGCGAGATCCCGAGTGCGTACTTTACCGTGGGCGCTGCCGTGACTGATACGGACGAGCATTTTGCTCAGCATCATCCCAAGGCGCGCTTTAACGATGCAGAACTGCCGCTCGGTGCCGCGGCCTATACCGCCGTCGCTTTGGGCTATATCGCCGACCACCGGTAGCACCCAACCTTGCCTTTCAAGCCTGCGGGCATGGCCGTAAGGCCTATGCCCTTGTCTTTCAAGGCAATCTTGGGCACTACCGGCGCCCGGCGCCGGCTATTCGTTTGTTAAATAAGGAGCAGTATGTCCCAGCAGCGTAAGTTCTTCCCCGGCTGGCTCGTGGTGGCCTCTGGCTTCGTGATCATGGCCACGTGCTACACGATTTTCGTCAACTGCATGAGCCTGTTCCAGCCGTTGATCGTCAGCGACTTGGGCATTTCCCTTGCGCAGTACAACATCTCCAATGCCCACGATCGCTGCGTCTAAGCAGTTTGGCATGGCCGACCTGGGTAAGGTCACGGGCACCATTACCTCGCTCGAGATGGTCGGTGGCACCGTGGGCGCTATCGTCTCGGGTGTGCTGTTCGACGCTACGGGCTCCTTTGCGAGCACCTGGATCGTGTGCCTGGTGTGCTCCGTGGTTATGCTCGTGTTCCTGTTGGCGTCCGAACCCATCGCTGCCAAGCTGCGCGTGAGCGTGGCGGGGGAGTAGATAGGCCAAAGCGCATTGCCGCTTGTCCGCTTCGTCCGTGGCTACCGCGGCGGCGTGTCTGGCCGAACGAGTCCCCATACCCTCGTTCGGTCAGACGCGCCGCCGCTGTTTGTGTTTGTGCCGTATAATGTCCACTACCTATGACGCGATACAAAAGAAAGGTGTTTGCCCATGCAGGCACAGAAGGCGGAGGGAACCCGCGACCTTATCGGCGCCGAGATGCGCGCTTGGCAAAAGATGCAGCAGATCGCTGCCGGCGTGTTCGAGCCGTTTGGTTTTAAACCCATCGAGACGCCCGCGATAGAGCAGGTGGACGTCTTTGTCCACGGCATCGGCCAGTCGACCGACGTCGTGCGCAAGGAGATGTTCCGCGTCTTTAGCGGCGCCAACCTGGAGCGCGTCTTTACCGAGGGCACCGACACAAAACTCAAGCCCAAGCAGCGCCTGGCGCTTCGTCCCGAGGGCACGGCCGGTGTGGTGCGCGCAGTCGTGGAGAACAACCTGGTGCCCCAGGGCTCCACGCCGTTTAAGGCTTACTACGCCGAGGCCATGTTCCGCGGCGAGCGTCCCCAGAAGGGCCGCCTGCGTCAGTTCCACCAGGTGGGTATCGAGTGGCTCGGCGCTCCCGATCCGGCGGCAGACGCCGAGTGCATCATCATGCTCATGGAGTTTTACAAGCGCCTGGGCTTCGATCTTTCCAAGCTCCGTCTGCTCATTAACTCGATGGGCGACGCTCAGTGCCGTCCGGCTTACCGCGAGCAGGTCAAGCAGTTTATCCTCGATCACGCTGACGAGATGTGTGACGAGTGCCGCGAGCGCGCCGAGCTCAACCCGCTGCGTGCCTTCGACTGCAAGAACGACCACTGCCGCGAAATCATGGCCGACGCACCGCTGATGGGCGACAACCTGTGCGATGAGTGCCGCGAGCACTACGAGCAGGTCAAGCGCTATTTGGATGCGGCGGGTATCGAGTATGTCGAGGATCCCACCTTGGTGCGTGGCTTGGACTACTACACCCGTACCGTCTTTGAGGTCGAGGCTCCCGGCGCCGGCGTCGGCTCCATCGGTGGCGGCGGTCGCTATGACGGCTTGGTCGAGCTCGAGGGTGGCAAGCCCACGGCGGGCGTCGGCTTCGCTGTCGGTTTTGAGCGCGCCCTGCTGGCCCTGCAGGCCTTTGGTAACGACTTGGGTGCCGAGGAGGCCCCGTGCGTCTACGTCGCCAACGCCGGCAAGGAGCTGCGCCAGAACGTCTTTGCCATTACGCAGCAGCTTCGCGCCGCAGGGATCGTGACCGAGGCCGACTATCAGGGCCGTTCGCTCAAGGCCCAGTTTAAGCAGGCCGATAAGGTGGGCGCTAAGCTCATCCTGGTCCTGGGTGGCGACGAGCTTGCCGTCGGCAAGGTCAAGGTACGCGACATGGAGAGCCATGACGAGGTTCTCATCGATCTGCCCAACGTCGTCGAGGCGGTTCGCGAGCGCCTGTAGCGCATCTTTTTGAGCTGCGGGCCTGCTAACGTGCCCCGCTCATGGAGAGCGATTGTTACGGGGGTGTTTCGCTTTTATGCGGAATGCCCCCGTTTACGTATGCCGCCCACCGAGAAATACGACCATTTAGGGCAAAAACTCTTGCAATGCAGAAAATACTTTTGTGTGGTAAAGCGCAATCAGCGCCGAAAGTTTTTGCCGAGTGCCTATAATGAATACCGCATGTTACGTGCATAGAAGGAGGAATGGGAGGAAACGTGGCTGAGAACCTAAGCAACCAGTCTGTACCCGAAGCCGCGGCGCGCGTCGCTGCCGTGGTCAACCGCCTCGTTAACCGAATCGGCTCGAATGCCGAGTCCAGGGAGCGTCTCGCCGAGATCGAGATCCCCGAGGAGCTGCGCGACAATCTGGCGCTGTTCTTGCGCCTGGAGCGTCGTGTGCTTAGCGAGTATGATCCTGAGATCGCGGACCTGTTCGACAAGATCCTGTCGGCCGAGATTGTGGCCAATGCCGGCAACCCCGGTACCCGCGCTGCCGACGAGGCCGTCGACGAGCAGGGCGTGCCCACCGCCGACGAGCCCACCGCCGTGGCATTCCGTGAGGTCGTCGATCTGATCGACAGTCTGCCGCTCGATAAGCAGCAGGTCATCGTTCGCGCCTTTACGAGCTTCTTCCACCTGGCAAACCTGTCGGAGGAGAACTACCGTGTGGCGCAGCTGCGCGAGCGCGAGGCCGGCGCATCGACCGATACCGAGGTCGATCCCGCCAACGAGCTCACCGTCGCCTATCACCAGTTGGTAAACGAGATGGGTGTCGAGGGCGCCAACGAGCTGCTCGGCAAGCTCGAGTTCCACCCTGTCTTTACCGCGCATCCCACCGAGGCCCGTCGCAAGGCCGTCGAGGGCAAGATTCGCCGTATCTCCAATCTGCTGGAGGAGCGTCCGCGTCTGGGCGGCTCCGACCTGGCGGAGAACGAGCGCCATATGCTGCAGGAGATCGACGCCCTGGTGCGTACGAGCCCCATCGCGCTCAAGAAGCCCACGCCGGTCGAGGAAGCCGATACCATCATCGACATCTTCGATAACACGCTGTTCGACGTCATCCCCGTCATCTATCGTCGCTTTGACGACTGGGTACTGGGCGACAAGGCCGGTACCGTGCCGCCGCTGTGCCCGGCGTTCTTCCATCCCGGCAGCTGGATCGGTTCCGACCGCGACGGTAACCCCAACGTCACCGCCAAGGTGAGCCGTGAGGTCGCCGCCAAGTACTTCACCCATATGGTGCTCAAGCTCGAGGACAAGTGCCGCCGCATCGGCCGGAACCTCACGCTCGAGGCCACCTACAGCAAGCCTTCTGCTGAACTCATCAACCTGTGGAACCATCAGGTCGAGATGAGCCCTCGGTACACGGCCCGCGCCGAGCTGATCTCCGAGCACGAGCCGCATCGCGCCGTCATGCTCGTCATGGCAGACCGACTCAACGCCACCGTGCGCCGTATCACCGACACCATGTATCACAGCGCCGATGAGTTCCTGGATGACCTGCGCGTCGTCCAGCGCTCGCTGGCTGCCTGCGGTGCCGTCCGTGCCGCCTACGGCCCGGTCCAGACCATCATCTGGCAGGTCGAGTCCTTCGGCTTCCATATGGTCGAGATGGAGTTCCGTCAGCACTCCGTGGTGCATGCCCGCGCCCTCAAGGATATCCACGAGAACGGTATCCATGGCGACCTGCAGCCCATGACGCGCGAGGTCATCGACACCTTCCGCGCTATCGGCTCCATCCAAAAGCGTTACGGCAAGAAGATGGCGCACCGCTACATCATTTCGTTCACCAAGAGTGCCCAGCATGTGGCCGACGTCTTTGAGCTGGCCCACCTGTCCTTTGCACACGAAGAGGATGTCCCCGAGCTCGACGTGATCCCGCTGTTCGAGCAGCTCGAGGACCTCGAGGGCTGCGTCGACGTGCTCGACCAGATGCTTACGCTGCCCGTGGTGCAAAAGCGCCTTGCCCAGACCAACCGCCGCATGGAGGTCATGCTGGGCTATTCCGACTCCTCCAAGGACGCCGGTCCTACCACGGCCATGCTCGCGCTGCACTCCGCGCAGGAGCGCATCGCCAAGTGGGCCGAGAAGAACGATATCGACCTGGTGCTCATGCACGGTCGCGGCGGTGCCGTGGGCCGTGGCGGCGGCCCGGCCAACAAGGCCGTGCTGGCGCAGCCCAAGGGCTCGGTCAACTGTTTCTTTAAGCTCACCGAGCAGGGCGAGGTCATCTTTGCCCGTTACGGCAACCGCACGCTGGCACAGCGCCATGTTGAGTCCGTTGCCGCCGCAACGCTTTTGCAGTCGGCCCCGAGTGTCGAGAAGACCAACACCGAGACCACGCAGAAGTTCTGGGATATGGCGGAGAAGCTCAACGCAGTAAGCCATGAGCGCTATCTGGACCTGCTGAACACCGAGGACTTTACACCGTGGTTCTCGACCGTGACGCCGCTGACCGAGGTCGGTCTGCTGCCGATCGGCTCGCGTCCCGCCAAGCGCGGCCTGGGCGCCAAGTCGCTCGACGACCTGCGTACCATTCCGTGGATCTTCAGCTGGAGCCAGGCGCGCATCAATCTGGCCGCTTGGTACGGCCTGGGTACTGCCTGCGAGCAGCTTGGCGACCTTGATCAGCTCAAGGCTGCCTACCAGGAGTGGCCGTTCTTCCGCACCTTTATCGACAACATCGAGATGTCGATCGCTAAGACCGACCAGCGCATCGCCAAGATGTATCTGCACCTGGGCGATCGCCAGGATCTGTCCGAGAAGGTCTTCACCGAGATGCAGCTCACCCGTAAGTGGGTCCTTGCCATCGTCGGTGACGAGTGGCCGCTACAGCGCCGCCGCGTGCTTGGCTGCGCTGTCCGCGTGCGCAACCCCTACGTCGACGCCCTGTCCATCGCCCAGGTCCGCGCCCTTCGCGAGGTGCGTATGAACCAGGACGAGATGGCCGAGGAGAAGAAGGCCGAGTACATGAGCCTGATTCTTTCGACTGTGACCGGCGTCTCGGCAGGATTGCAGAACACGGGGTAATCGATAGCCCTGTAGTCGTCCGGGCCCGCCATCAGCTTACTTTTAGGCACGTCCTCGGACATGCAAGAAGCCCTCGCTGCGCACTTTGTGCGGCGAGGGCTTCTTGCGTCCTGCGGAGTGTGCCTAAAAGTAAACTAATGGCGGGCCCTACGATGTCCGGTCTTCGGCGGATTACTGCTGGGGAAAGATAGCGCGCTTCGCGCACTTTGATGGGGCTTCGTGCTGCGGAATGCATTCAGAGGGAAACCCATCGGGTCCCTTCGTCCTCGGTCTTCGGCGGATTACGGGCTGAAGGGAAGAAAGGCGCGCTTCTCGATTTACGACTGTAGCGGCCGCGGTCCTGTTTGGGATCGCGGCCGTTTTGTTGTGGGTCAAATATGAACGTTGTGTTAATGAGTCGGTGGACGGTGGTGTTTTTCGGTGAGCGGCGTATCCTTCCAACGGTTTGACTAGTGTGTCAGTTGAAAGGAAGAGGGCGCTCGTCAATGTTTGAATGTGAACTACCGTTTGACCACAAGACGTTGCATCTGGAACTCGAGGATAAGAACTTCGCGGGTGTGATGGAAGGTCATCAAAACGAGTTTAAGACCACGAAATCGCAGGAAGAGCTGGTGGAGGAGTCGCTTGCCAACCCTTATGGCTCACCTTCGCTCGAGGAGCTTTGTGCTGGCAAAAAGGATATCGTCATTATTAGCTCCGATCATACGCGCCCCGTTCCCTCGCGTGTGACGATGCCTATTCTGCTGCATCACATTCATGCCGCTGCGCCCGAGGCTCGTGTGCGTATTCTGGTTGCTACGGGTATGCACCGTCCGTCGACGCACGAGGAGCTCGTCAACAAGTATGGCGAGGACATCGTCGCCAAAGAGGAAATCGTTATGCATGTCGCGACTGACGACAGCATGATGAAAAAGATCGGCACCCTGCCTTCTGGTGGCGAGTGCATCATCAACAAGATCGCTGCCGATTGCGATCTGCTGCTTGCCGAGGGCTTTATTGAGCCGCACTTCTTTGCCGGTTTCTCTGGTAGCCGCAAGTCCGTCCTGCCTGGCATCGCCAGCTACAAGACCATCATGTACAACCACAACGGTCAGTTTGTGAACGATTCCCACTCGCGTGCCGGCAACCTGTGCCACAACCACGTGAGCGAGGACATGTTTGCCGCCGCCGAGATGGCTCACCTTGCCTTTGTGCTCAACGTGGTGCTCAACGGCAAGCACGAGGTCATTGGCTCCTTTGCCGGCGACATCCACAAGGCGCACGAGGCTGGCTGCGAGTTCGTGAAGAGCCTTGCCGGCGTTGAGCCCGTCGAGTGCGAGATCGCCATTACCACTAACGGCGGCTACCCCCTCGATCAGAACATCTATCAGGCTGTGAAGGGCATGTGCGCTGCCGAGGCCACGCTTTCCGAGGGCGGCGTGATCATCGATGTCGCCGGTTGTGCCGACGGTCACGGTGGCGAGGGCTTCTATCACAACATCGCCGACAACGATCCGGCGGAGTTTGAGCGCGCCTGCATCGACCGTCCTAAGGACGAGACCCTGCCTGACCAGTGGACGAGCCAGATTTTCGCCCGTATCCTGGCGCATCACCCTGTGATCATGGTCACCGACCTGTGCGATCACCAGATGCTCAAGGATATGCACATGACGCCGGTCAACACCCTCGAGGAGGCGCTCAAGCTCGCCTTTGAGATGAAGGGTGTCGATGCCAAGGTGGCCGTCATTCCCGATGGCCTGGGCGTTGTCGTCGCGCAGCACTAGTGTGCGGCTTAAACGAATCGTTTATAACCGACAAGAAAGATAAGGTTTTATGCTTACCAAACTCCTCTGCGAATTCGGCGCGACGGCCCTCATGATCGTCTTTGGCGTGGGCGTTCACTGCGATACCGTGCTCAAAGGCACCAAGTATCAGGGCTCTGGCCATATGTTTGCCATCACCACCTGGTCTTTTGGCATCTCGGTCTGCCTGTTTGTCTTTGGCGGCGCCGTGTGCATGAACCCCGCTATGGTGCTTGCCCAGTGCATCGTCGGTCTGGTGCCGTGGGGCAACTGCATCCCCTTCATGATTGCCGATATGCTCGGCGGCTTTGTGGGTGCCGTGATCGCTTGGTTTATGTATGCCGATGAGTTCAAGGCTTCCGAGGGCGTCGTCGACCCCATTGCCCAGCGCAACATCTTCTCGACCAACCCCACCACCGAGGGCACGAACTATGCTCGTAACTTCTTCTGCGAGGCTATCTGCACCTTTGTGTTCATCAGCGCCATCCTTGCTGCCGCTAGCCGCGCCGGCGAGAACGTTTTGATGCTCGCAATCTGCGTCGGCCTGATCGTTTGGGCTGTTGGCATGGGCATGGGCGGCATCACTGGCTTCGCCATGAACCAGGCTCGTGACCTTGGTCCTCGCATGGCTTATCAGGTGCTGCCGATTAAGAACAAGGCTGACAACAACTGGAAGTACGGCCTGCTCGTTCCTGGCATCGCTCCGTTTGTCGGTGCTATTGTGGCCGCGCTGTTTGTGCATGGCTTCTTGGGCATGTTCTAGTCGAAGGCTACATAGTTGTCCGCTGGCCGCATGGGGTAACTTCCCAGCGCGTCCTCGGACATGCAAAAAGGCTCGCTGTGCACTTCGTGCGGCGAGCCTTTTTGCGTCCTGCGGAATGCGCTGGGAAGTTACCCCATGCGGCCAGCTGCGGGATCTTTGCTGCGCTCGAGCAAGCAACCCAACATATATCTGTATTTGGATGGGAGGGGCTTGTTGCTGATAGGGGCGTTGAGCTGTTGTTGACACTTTGGGATGCGTGGCGCCCTGGGTTGGGGCGATGCTTTGGGATGAGCTTCTTATTTAGTTGAAGAGGGGCTTAATGGCTGATAGGTAGTCTTTGGCTACGTCCTCTTTTGGGGCTTGGAAGTTGTGCCAGGCCCACCATTGGACCATTCCTACGAAGCTTGAGGCTATGTGGTGTAGTAGGAAGCTTCGGTCCATGGTGGCGGCGGGGCCGTTTGGGTCGGTAGGGACGGTTTCGGCTGCCCGTGACATGATGGTCTTGCGTAAGCAGTCGGCGAAGACGCGTGAGCCGGCGCCGGCTACGAGGGCTCGGACGCCCTGGCGGCGCTCCCAGAGGTTGTTGAGGATATGCTCGACCTGCACGAGTGGGTCGTCGAGCGGTGTGCCATCGTCGTCGAGGGCGTGGGTGCAGATGTCGCTCACGAGTTCGGACAGTAGGTCATCCTTGCTCTTGAAGAGACCGTAGAACGTGGCTCGACCCACATGGGCGTGAGCGATGATGTCGCCGACGGTGATCTTGCCGTAGTCCTCTTCGCGCAGCAGTTCGGAGAACGCCGCGACGATGGCGGCGCGGCTTTTTGCCTTGCGGGCATCCATGGCTATGCGTCCGCGTGAACGAGCAGACAGCGGAGCGTGCCGGAGCAGCCCTCGTAGGGGCGCTTACCGGCGCCGTAGCCGACGGCCTCGATGCGGTAGCGGGCCGGCAGGTGCTCGGACGTGCGCAGTGCGGCGACGATGGCGGCGCCCGTGGGCGTCACAAGCTCGCCGGCGACTGGTGCGGGCGTGAGGACGATATTGCCCGCCTGGCACAGGTTGACGACAGCGGGGACGGGAATGGGCATGAGACCGTGGGCACAGCGGATGGTACCGTGACCCTCGGAGAGCGACTCGACCACGATGTCCTCAATACCCAGGTCATCGAGGCAGATGGCAACAGAGCAGACGTCGATGATGGAGTCGACGGCGCCCACCTCGTGGAACATGACGGTCTTGGGCGTTTTGCCGTGGGCCTTGGCCTCGGCGGCGGCGAGCGCGGTAAAAATGGCGAGCGCGCGACGCTTGGCGCCATCGCTTAGCTGCGAGCCATCGATGATGGCGGTGACGTCCGCCAAAGAACGGTGGTGATGGTGGTGGGCGTGATGGTGGCCCTCGTGGTCGTGGTCGTGGTCGTGGCCGTGGTCGTGTTCGTGCTCGCCATGATCATGATGGTGGTGCTCATGCTCGTGCGTGTGCTCGGCAGCTGCTTCGTTGCCGTAGAGCCAGGCCATATCGTGATCGTGGTTCTCGAGCTCCTCTGCAAGCTGGACGTCAAAGTCGCAGGCGTCGATGCCATGCTTGCTTACGCGTGTGACGGCGATCGTAAAGCCGTCGACCGGCAGCGTGGCGAGCTGCAGGCGCAGGTGCTCCTCGCTGGCGCCTAGGTCGAGCAGGGCCGCGACGGTCATATCGCCGCTGATGCCCGAGGTGCCGTCGATGATAAGCGTGTGCTGATGATTGGACATGGAATGCTCCTTAACGGGCGCAGGGCGTGCCGGCGCTCAGATGATTGATAAGACTTGCCTGGTAGGCGGCACCAAAGCCGTTGTCGATATTGACCACCGAAACGCCGCTGGCGCAGGAGTTGAGCATGGCGAGCAGCGCGGCTACGCCACCAAAGCTCGCGCCGTAACCCACGCTGGTGGGAACGGCTATGACCGGACAGCTTACCAGGCCGCCGACAACGCTCGCCAGTGCGCCCTCCATGCCGGCGATGGCGATGACCACCTGCGCCCGAGCAAGCTCCTCGGCATGCGCGAGTAGGCGGTGCAGGCCGGCGACACCTACGTCGTAGAGGCGGTCGACCTCGTTGCCATAGAACTCGGCCGTCAACGCGGCTTCCTCGGCGACGGGCAGGTCGCTCGTGCCGGCGCAGGCGACGACGATGCGTCCGTTGCCGGTAGGGGAGGGCTTGCCGCCCACGAGGGCGAGCTGTGCGTCCGGGACATATCCCAGGTCGATGCCGTTGCCGAGAAGCTCAGCGGTGCGCGCGGCTTTTTCGGCATCCAGGCGCGTGACCAGGATGCGCTCCTGGCCGGCATCGCGCAGTGCTTCGATAATGGCGGCAATCTGATCGGCGATTTTACCGGCCCCGTAGACAACCTCGCCGGCTCCCTGGCGCACCCCGCGCGAAAGATCGAGCTGCGCAAAGCCCAAATCGGCGGTCGGAGCCGTCTGGATGCGCGTGAGGGCGTCGGCAGGGGTGACTGCTCCGCCGGCAACATCGCTCAGCAATTGCTCAAGATCTCGCTTATCCATATATGTTCCCTTCGACGGCGCAAAGTCTAGCACTCAAAGGGTATGTTTCCGAACACTAAGACAAAATTGTTCGGAAACTATAGGACAGACTGATTCAATTGTTAGATGGATTGACTAGTCGCGCAGGATGATGTCCATGGCGAGCATCAGGTTGCGCTCGTCGATGGCAAACGGGGCCGCCTCGCGCGTCTTGGGCTTGGCGCAAAATGCGATGCCCGTGCCTGCGGCCTGGATCATGGGGATGTCATTTGCCCCGTCGCCAATAGCGACCGTATGGGCCATGTCGACGCCGCACTCAACTGCCCAGTCCAGCAGCTGGATGAGCTTGGACTCCTTGGTCACGATGTCTGCCGCCAGCTTACCCGTGAGCTTGCCGTCCACGACCTCCAGGCGGTTAGCCAGGCAAAAATCGATGCCCGCGGCGGTCACGATCTTATCGGCGACCTCGTGAAAGCCGCCGCTTACCACGCCGACCTTCCAGCCCTTGCTGTGCGCCGAGCGCACAAGCTCCAGCGCGCCGGGGGTAAACGTCACACGCTCAAAGGTGCGCTCGAACGCGCTCTCGTCCAAGCCGGCAAGCAGCCCCACGCGCTCCTCGAGCGCCTGCTTAAAGTCAAGCTCGCCGCGCATGGCGCGCTCAGTGATCTGTGCCACCTGCTCGCCTACGCCGGCCTCCTCGCCCAACAGGTCGATGACCTCCTGGTTGATGAGCGTGGAGTCGATATCCATAACGATGAGGCGTGCGGTCATGACGGGCCTTTCCGAGTGCAGTTGTATTGGGGCACATTGTCGCACGTGACGAGCGCGGGCGGGTGCCGCGGCGCGTCAATTGTTTCGTCTCCGTCAAGTCTTTGGGCAGGAGCTACTTTTCCGCGGCACATCGACACAGGTGCGATAAGATAGAACGCCATGTCTGGCTGCGCGGTTTACGCAGGCCGGGCAAATCTGTACGACGCCGCCCGGAACGACACGGGGCGGCACAGATCCATAAAGGAGGATCACTGGTATGAGCCAGACCCGTCCCATCGACGAGCATTCCATGCACACCCGTACCTGCGGCGAGCTTCGCAGCGAGAACGTGGGCGAAGAGGTCACCCTCACCGGTTGGGTGAGCCGTCGCCGCGACCACGGCGGCCTTATCTTCTGCGACCTTCGCGACCGCGAGGGTATCACGCAGCTCACCTTCGACCCCGAGCACTCCGACGGCGACGCCTTTAAGATCGCCGAGACCATGCGTCCCGAGTGGCCCATCAAGATCCACGGCGTCGTGCGCGCCCGTGGCGAGGAGACCACCAACACCAAGCTCGCGACCGGCGAGATCGAGGTCCTGACCGACCACGCCGAGGTGCTCAACACGTCCATCACCCCGCCGTTCCAAATCGAGGACGGCATCGAGACCAGCGAGGACACCCGTCTGCGCTATCGCTATCTGGACCTCCGTCGTCCCGAGATGATGGCCAACCTCAAGCTGCGCTCCGACTTTACCTTTGCCATTCGCGAGGCGCTGCACAACCGTGAGTTCATGGAGGTCGAGACGCCCTCCCTGTTCAAGTCCACGCCCGAGGGTGCCCGCGACTTCATCGTCCCCAGCCGCATCCAGCCGGGCAACTTCTACGCCCTGCCGCAGTCCCCGCAGCTCCTGAAGCAGCTGCTCATGGTCGGTGGCGTCGAGCGCTACTACCAGGTTGCCAAGTGCTTCCGCGATGAGGACCTGCGTGCCGACCGTCAGCCCGAGTTCACCCAGGTCGATATCGAGATGTCCTTCGTGGACCAGAACAACGTTATGAGCGCGCTCGAAGAGGTCCTGGCCGACGCCTTCGGCCGCATGGGTGTCGAGATGCCCACCCCGCTGCGTCGCATGGACTACTGGGAGGCCATGGACACCTATGGCTCCGACAAGCCCGATACCCGCTATGGCATGCACTTGGTCGACCTGACCGACATCTTCGCCAACTCCAAGTTCAAGGTCTTTGCGACTGCCGCAAACGAGGAGGGCTCCGTCGTCAAGGCCATCAACGCCAAGGGCGCCGGTGCCTGGGCACGTGCCAAGATCGATAAGCTCGCCGGCGTGGCCTCCACGTTTGGCGCCAAGGGCCTGGCATGGATCGCCTTCCGCGAGGACGGCTCCATCAACAGCCCCATCGTCAAGTTCTTCTCGGACGAGGAGATGGCAGCTCTGCGCGAGCGCATGGGCGTCGAGCCCGGCGACCTTGTGATGTTCGCCGCCGGCCCGCGCCTGCTCTCTGACGAGATCCTGGGCGGCATGCGTTCCCACATGGCCAACGCGCTCGAGATCAAGCGCGAGGGCCACGACTTCCTGTGGGTCGTCAACTTCCCGCTGTTCCACTGGGACGAGGACCGCAAGGCCTATGCAGCCGAGCACCAGCCCTTTACCCTGCCGACCGAGACCGACATCGCCAAGATCGAGGCCGACCCGCTGGCAGCCGGTTCCTGCACCTACGACTTTGTCATGGACGGCTTTGAGGCCGGCGGCGGCGGTATGCGTATCCACAACGCCGAGATGCAGATGTCTATGCTCAAGCTCCTGGGCTTTACCGAGGAGCGCGCCGAGTCGCAGTTCGGCTTCCTCATGGAGGCCCTCAAGTTTGGTGCGCCCCCGATGGGCGGTTTCGCTCTGGGTCTGGACCGCGTGTGCATGCTGCTCACCGGTTCCGACTCCATCCGCGACGTCATGGCGTTCCCCAAGACGGCCAGCGGCTCCGACCTCATGTCGGGTGCTCCGAGTGCCGTTTCCGGCGCCCAGCTCAAGGACGTCAGCCTGCGCCTGATGTAGGCGAGCGGCTACATATTGCCCGCAACGAGGGAAGGACGCGCGCCTTCCCTCGTTTTTTGTGGGACGGGGGTGCGCCGGTAACGTACAATAACTACCACGTGGCTGGGTTTGCCGGCCGAATGTGCGATGCCGCGGGAGGGGACATGGTCGAGTTTACAAAGACGATTAAAGATCCGTTGGGATTGCATGCCCGCCCGGTTGCGCTGCTCTATGACATTATTGCCAAGCATCGTAGCGACGTATCGGTCAGCATCGGCGATCGCCATACCGACGGCCGCGATGTGATGGGGCTCATGGCTCTCTACGGCGAATGTGGCGAAGACATCGTGTTCCGCGTTTCGGGCGTGGATGAGGCCTCCTGCGTCACATCGATCAGAAACCTCTCGCTCTAACCTCAACAATGTGACAAGGGGACAGGCCCCTTTGTTGCATAAATTGGTATGACAAGGCACCGCAAAGAGATGGTCTTTGCGGTGCCTCTTTTGTTTCGTATAGGAAACTTTTTCGAAAACTGAATGGGGACCCTTCCAAAAAAGTTAACCACGTGCTAGTTTACTAAAGCGAACATAGACGTGGTTAACTTTTGCAGCGTCGATGTTGAGGACGAACTGACGTTAGGAGCTCACTCATGTCTTGCGGACCGCAGATGCCGGCTATGCCGCTTTCGATGGTAAAGGCGGGCGAAACCGTGCGCGTGTCTCGTGTAAAGGGCAATGAGGACATGAAGCACCACCTCAAGGACCTCGGCTTTGTCGAGGGCAGCGAGATCCACGTGGTGAGCTCGAGTGGCGCCAACATCATCGTCACGGTGCTGGGCGCTCGCTTTGGCATCGATTCCAAGGTTGCCATGCACATCATGACCGTCGGTTAGTCCGCAGCATTCTGTAAAAACTGAAAGGGGGACAAGTAAATGAAGACGTTGGGTGACGTTAAGGTGGGCGAGAGCTCTACCATCGTCAAGCTTCACGGTGAGGGCGCGCTGCGCCGCCACCTCATGGACCTGGGGCTCATCAAGGGCACTTCGTTCAAGGTCGTAAAGGTTGCACCGCTCGGTGATCCGGTCGAGATCAACGTGCGCGGCTACGAGCTTTCCATCCGCAAGGAGGAGGCCGCCGTCGTCGAGGTCCAGTAAGGACTCGCGGCGCATATTTCTGCAGATAAAGTTAGGTTTTTCTAACTTAATGCAGCATCTTTGAAGCACATTATCCAGCCTACGCGGAGAAAGCAGCGCAGGCACATAAGGAAGAAGGATTGAATGGCGGATTCTCAGATCCATGTCGCGCTGGCGGGTAACCCCAACTGCGGCAAGACCACGCTTTTCAACCTGATCACCGGCGCCAACGGCTACGTTGGCAACTGGCCCGGCGTCACGGTTGAGAAAAAGGAAGCCAAGCTCCTGAGCGACAAGAGCGTCACGATTACGGACCTCCCCGGCATCTACTCGCTTTCCCCCTACAGCCCCGAGGAGCAGTGCTCGCGCGATTACCTCATGAGCGGCGAGCCCGATGTCGTCGTCCAGGTGGTCGACGCCACCAACCTCGAGCGCAACCTGTACCTGGCGCTTCAGGTTATCGAGACCGGCCTGCCCGTGGTCGTTGCCCTCAACATGGCCGACCTGGTCGAGAAGAACGGCGACAAGATCGACACGGACAAGCTCTCCAAGAAGCTCGGCTGCCCGGTCATGATGATCTCGGCCCTTAAGAACAAGGGCATCAACGAGCTGTTCGAGCAGGTCAAGAAGTCCGCTGCTTCCAAGGGCCAGGTGCCGGAGCACAAGTTCGATTCCTCCATCGAGGACGTTCTGGACCACATCGAGAACAATCTGCCGGCGAGCGTTCCCGCCAACAAGCGTCGCTACTACGCCGTCAAGCTGTTCGAGCGCGACGCGGACGCCTGCAAGCTCATCAACCTCACCAAGGAGAAGGCCGCTCGCGTGGAGCAGCTGGTCGCTCAGTGCGAGCAGGATTGCGACGACGACGCTGAGTCCATCATCACCGGCGAGCGTTATGGCGTGATCGCCCACATCATCGACGAGTGCCTTACCAAGGCTCCGGCCAAGATGAGCACTTCCGAGAAGATCGACCGCGTGGTTACCAACCGTATCCTGGGCCTGCCGATCTTTGTGGTCATCATGTTCTGTGTGTACTACATTGCCGTCTCTACCTTGGGCGGCACGGTGACTGACTTCACCAACGACCAACTCTTCGGCACCGACGGCTGGTACGTGCTCGGTCAGGGTCGCGACGCCTATGACGCAGCTGTTGAGGCTGCGGGCGACAATGCCGACTCGGTCGACCCGGCACAGTACGGCCCCTATGTCCCGGGTATCACCACCATGGTGCACGACGCCCTTGTGGCGGGCGGCACCGAGGACGGCGGCCTGGTCGATTCGCTGGTCTGTGACGGTATCGTCGGCGGCCTGGGTGCCATCTTCGGCTTCGTCCCGCAGATGTTCCTGCTCTTTGTGATGCTGTCTTTCTTGGAGGACTGCGGCTACATGGCTCGCGTCGCCTTCATCATGGACCGCGTGTTCCGCCGCTTTGGCCTGTCCGGTAAGTCCTTTATCCCCATGCTCGTGTCCTCGGGCTGCGGCGTCCCCGGCGTCATGGCCACCAAGACCATCGAGAACGAGAAGGACCGTCGCATGACGGTCATGACCACCACGTTCATTCCCTGTGGCGCTAAGCTGCCGATCATCGCCCTGCTCATGGGCTCCATCATCGGCGATTCTTCCACCACCGCCGCATGGATCAGCCCGCTGTTCTACTTCTTGGGCGTCTTTGCCGTCATCGCCTCGGGCCTCATGCTCAAGAAGACCAAGCTCTTCGCCGGTCGCCCGACGCCGTTCGTTATGGAGCTTCCCGCCTATCACTTCCCGGCAATCCGCTCTTGGGCGCTGCATGTATGGGAGCGCTGCTGGGCCTTTATCAAGAAGGCCGGCACGGTCATCTTCGCGTCCACCGTCGTGGTTTGGTTCCTCTCCAACTTTGGTAGCTACAACGGTTCCTTTGGCTTCCTGCCTGCGATGGACGGCATCCCCGAGGAGTTTATGGACTACTCCGTGCTCGCCATGCTGGGCAACCTGGTCGCTTGGATCTTCGCCCCGCTCGGCTTTAGCACCTGGCAGGCCACCGCGCTGACTGTCTCTGGCCTTGTCGCCAAGGAAAACGTCGTCGCCACCGCCGGCTCGCTGCTGTCCGTTGCCGACGCCGCCGAGACCGACCCGAGCCTGTGGACCGCGTTCGCCGGCATGTTCCCGACTATGGGCGCTTGCGTTGCCTTTGGCGCCTTCAACCTGCTGTGCGCTCCGTGCTTTGCCGCCATGGGCACCATCCGCAACCAGATGGACTCCGGCAAGTGGACCGCGATTGCCATCGGTTACGAGTGCGCCTTTGCATGGGTCATCGGCCTGTTCATCAACCAGTTCTACAACCTGCTTGTCCTTGGCCAGTTTGGTATTTGGACGGTTGTAGCCATCGTTCTGCTGGTTGCGATGCTCTTCCAGATCTTCCGTCCCATGCCTAAGCACGCCTGGACCGACGAGGACGAGACCAACACCGCTTCCGCTGCAGTTTCCGCTTAAGTCCGAATAAGGATCAGCCCCTTTCCACGAGCCCGGGTGTCCCAGCGACACCCGGGCTTTTTGGTGAGGGAGATGTGGCGTTTCCGCAGATAAAACCAACCAAAATATACCTGTCCCTTTTGGCAGGTGGAGAATGGGGTAAAGTAAGTGGTGGTTAACTAGAGGAGGCTTGCTATGGCACCTATCGATATTGTTGTACTGGCTGTTATCGGCATTGCGTTTGTCGCCGTGTGCGTGCGCATTTATCGCAAGGGCACCTGCGCCGACTGCGCTCAAGGTGGCGTTTGCACGGGACATTGTTCCAACAAAAAAAACTGCGCCGCGCTTAAGGGTGTGGACAAAATTGCCGAAGACTTGGGTCGCGGTATTCATTAGCCGATCGGCGTTTGGGCATGTTTGACTTCGGATACGGCAGTTGCTGATACGATAGGTACGTTAGCAACTGCCGCCGAGCGGCTCAAACGAAAGGAAGCCTGCATGGAGTCCTCCTCCTACCCGATGCTCTTTAGCCCGATCAAGGTCGGAACGACCGAGGTCAAGAACCGCGTCTTTATGCCGCCGGTGTCTACCAACCTGGCCGATCACGGCTATGTGACCGACGATTTGGTCGATCATTACCGCGCCCGTGCCAAGGGCGGCGTGGGTCTGATCATCACCGAGGTCGTGACGGTCGAGCCCACCTATACCTATCTGCCGGGTGACATGTGCTGCTACGACGACACGTTTATCCCCGGCTGGGAAAAGCTCGCCGCCGCCGTCCACGAGTACGGCTGCAAGATCATGCCGCAGCTCTTCCACCCCGCCTACATGGCCTTTAACATCCCGGGCACGCCGCGCCTGATCGCTCCGTCCTTTGTGGGCCCGTCCTATGCCCGCGAGGCGCCGCGCCCCATCACGGTCGATGAGATTCACGAGCTCACGCATCAGTTTGGCGACGCTGCCGTGCGTATGCAGAAGGCCGGCGTCGATGGCGTCGAGGTCCATGCGGCACACGCCCACGGTATGCTCGGCGGCTTTTTGACTCCGCTCTACAACAAGCGTACCGACGAGTACGGCGGCTCGCTCGACGCTCGCATGCGCTTTTTGCTCGAGGTCATCGCCGAGATTCGCGAGCGCTGCGGCAAGGACTTTATCATCGACGTCCGCATCTCGGGTGACGAGTACACCGATGGTGGCCTGACCCTCAACGACATGATCTACGTCTCGCGTCGCCTGGAGAAGGCCGGCGTCGACATGATTCACGTGTCGGGCGGCACCACCATCAAGCGCGGCTCTGCGATTCCCGCCGCCGGTACGCAGCAGGCCTCGCACGCCGCCTGCTCGCGCGAGATCAAAAAGCATGTGAACATTCCCGTTGCCACGGTCGGCCGCATCAACGAGGCATGGATTGCCGAGGAGCTGATCGAGGACGGTGCTGCCGACATCTGCATGATGGGCCGTGCCAATCTGTGCGATGCCGAGTTCTGCAACAAAGCGGCTGCCGGCAACGCCGACGAGATCCGTCCCTGCATCGGCTGCCTGCGCTGCCTGAACGGCATTATGTTCGGCAAGCGTATCTCCTGCACCGTCAACCCGGACGTGGAGCGCGACGAGGCCGGCTACGAGCCTGCCGCAGAGGCCAAGAACGTTCTGGTCGTGGGTGCTGGTCCTGCGGGTATGGAGGCAGCCTACATTGCCGCCAAGCGTGGCCACAACGTAGTGCTCGTGGATAAGCAGGACGAGCCGGGCGGCGAGATGCGCATTGCGGCCGTTCCGCCGGCAAAGCAGGAGCTCACGCGTGTGATCAAGTATCAGTACCGTCGCTTGGCCGAGGCAGGCGTCACGTGCGTCTTTGGCACCGAGCTCTCGGCCGAGGACATTCAGCGCGACTACGCGGGTTACGAGGTTGTCCTGGCTTATGGCGCTGAGCCCATCGCTCCGGCCTTTATGCAGGGCTTTAAGCAGGTTATGACGGCCGACGACCTGCTGGGCGGCAAGGCTTTCCCGGGCAAGAAGATTGTCATCGTGGGCGGCGGCACCGTCGGCTGCGAGACGGCCGATTACCTGGCCCCGTTGGTCAACGACCTGTCGCCGGCCAATCGCGACGTCACCGTCATCGAGATGACCAAGACGCTTGCCGCTAACGAGGGCGGCGCCGGTCGCGCGGTGCTCATCACGCGCATGCTCTCCAAGGGCGTTCACGTGCTGACCGAGGCCAAGGTGACCGAGATCACCGAGGACACCATCTCGTACGAAAAGGATGGCCAGATCCACACCATCGCCGATGCCGATACGCTGGTGCTTGCCATGGGCTATCGTCCCAATACCAAGCTTGCCGACGACCTTGCCGCTGCCGGTGTCTCCACCCACGTGCTGGGCGATGCCCAGAAGTGCGGCAACATCCGCGACGCCATCGGCGACGGCTACAAGGTGGCCTGCGAACTCTAGTCAGCCCCTTGTTGCGTGAGGGCAGGTTACTTTGCACCAACTTGGTGCATGTAAACCTGACCTCATTGACGAGGTTGCCGCCATCCCAAGGCGGCTTCATGGAGTAGCGCCCGTACGCATCGAATTTTTCCTCTCATAGATGTGCGGCGCAAAGAGCCCCGAGTTCATACGAGCTCGGGGCTCTTTTCGTTTGGATTGCAGACGTATTGACAGACGAAAACAGTCTGCGTCCGGTATTGAGCCATACGAAAGCGAAATTATTCGTCTTAATTCCGTACGCAAATCAAGACGAAAACCGTTTGCGTCTTCTATAAATCAATACGCAAACGGTTTTCGTCTTATAATACGATTATGAATGGTACGAAACGAGAGGGTTGCGCATATGGTTGTTAGAGAGAGCCCTACAGTCGAATACAAGGAAAGCGTTACGCCGACGTTTCTTAAAACGGTGAGCGCCTATGCAAACTACGGGACGGGCAAGATTGAGTTCGGCGTTGATGACGAGGGCGTGGCTGTCGGCCTTGCGGATCCGGTCACAGAGTGTCTCCGCATCGAGAACATGATTAATGACAGCTTGGATCCCGCTCCCCGTTACACGCTCGAGCGCGATGAGAAACACGGGACCGTAATCCTTACGGTTTATGAGGGCCAGGACAAGCCCTATCGAAGCAAGGGAAAGGCCTACAGGCGAAACGATTCGGCAACGGTGGAGGTCGACCGGTTTGAGTATGGCAGGCTGACGCTCGAAGGCAGCAACGTAACGTTCGACGCGCTCACGTCGGCTCGCCAGGACTTGAGTTTTCACACGCTCGAGCATAAGTGTGTTGAACATCTCGGCATTTCCGAGCTAACGCCGGATATTATGCGCACGCTTCGCTTGCTCGGCAAAGATGGCTATACCAACGCTGCGGCGATTTTGGCGGATAAGAATGATTTTCCGGGCATCGACTGCGTCCGTTTTGGCGATACCGAGGATGTGATCTTGGACCGTGAGACGGCGACAAATGTATCCGCAATTGAGCAGGTGGACAGGGCGGTGGCTATGTTTGCACGCTACTACCGTTATGAGCGTATCGAAGGGATGGAGCGCGTCCAAACCGATCGAATTCCTCTTGAGGCATTCCGCGAAGCTGTTGCAAACGCTTTGGTGCATCGGACGTGGGACGTTCGAGCGAACGTTCAAATTGCCCTGTACGATGATCGTGTCGTTGTGACCTCCCCCGGATCGCTGCCCGCCGGTTTGACGACGGAACAATACCTGTATGGGCAGATATCCGTGCTCAGAAACCCCATCGTTGCAGAGGCCTTCTTAAAGCTGGATTACATCGAGAAATTTGGTACGGGAATCGCGCGCATTAGACGTGCCTATCGCGATTCGATCAATCAACCAATTTTTGATGTTCGCGGCGGCATGGTGGCCGTCACATTGCCCGTTACCGATGCCTTTGAAGGGTCCGAGGAAGAGGTCCAGGTTCTCAAGGCCTTGTCGGGCGGGCGAATTATGTCGCGAAGCGAGATTGAAAAACAGACGGGGCTGAGCCGCATGCGGACGTTGGCGGCACTCGAATCTCTGCTTGAACGGAATGCAATCGTAAGGCAGGGATCCGGGCGGGCCACGAAATACGAGCGCTCATAGTCCAAAAGAGCCCCGTCCCAAAAAGACTGATTGGGAGCTGGGGCGTGCCGATGCGATAGTATTACGTGATGAGATTCGAAAAACCGTGAGCTTCATCCGAGGGCTTTATGGAACAGCACCAGCATTATCAGAGCCTGCAAGATCAGGCATACAACGCATTGCGCTCCAAGATCATCTATGCCGAGTTCAAGCCTGGCACGCGCCTTTCGGCGATTGGTCTGGAAAAGGAGACGGGAATCGGGCGCACGCCCATTCGCGAGTCCTTTGTGCGTCTGCGTGAACAGGAGCTGGTGGAAACGCGTCCCAAAAGCGGCACCTATGTCTCAAAAATCAGCATGGAGCGCGCTGAGAACGCCTGTTTCTTGCGCGAGAAACTCGAGAGAAGTGTGCTCATTAAATGCTGCTCTGCCGCCACGCCCGAGCAAAAGTATCGGCTCGAGCAGATTCTTGCCGAGTCCGAGTCGCTCGATCATCGTGAAACGCGTCGCTTTTTCGATCTGGACAACCTGTTCCATGAGACATGTTTTGAGATTGCCGGCCGCCACATGTTGTGGGATTGGATGAAGAGCGTCAACACGCATTTTGAGCGATACAACTGGTTGCGTATGGTGTCGCAGGATCTGGATTGGGAGCCGATTCGTCGGCAGCATCGCCGGATTCTCGAGGCCATTAAAAAGGGCGATACCGACACGGCGAGCTACCTGGCAGAGACGCACCTGCATCTGATGCCCGAGGAGCAGGGCCCGGTTATCGCCTTGCATCCCGACTATTTCGAGCTGTCCAAAGACTCGAATATCTAGCCCATCATCGCATCTGCTCGAGACGCAAAAACGATGTTGCTCACCTACAGCGTTTTGCAACCGAGATTTTTAAAAATGCCTAAAATGGCTCAGACTGCCGACAATTGGGAAACGGGGTGCGCTATGGCGCAGATGAGAATCAAGGACATTGCCGCCGAGGCGGGCGTGAGCCCGGCCACGGTCTCGCGCTACCTCAACAACCGCCCCGGGCAAATGACCGAGGAAACCCGTGCTCGTATCGCGGCGGTTATCGAGCGCACCGGCTATCGCCCGCGTGCCGCCGCGCGCAATCTGCGCAGCTCGCGCACCAACCTCATCGGCGTGATCTTGGCCGACATCGCCAACCCGTTCTCTAGCGCCATGCTCGAAGGACTTTCCGCCAGCGCCGCCGCGCGCGGCCGCTCGCTCATGACGGCCATTAGCGGCAACGACCCCGCAAAGGAAGTGGAGTCGCTCATCAGGCTTATCGATGCCGGCGTGGACGGCCTGGTCGTCAACACCTGCGGAGGCAATGACGAGGCGATCGCCGCGGCAGCGGGACGCCTGCCCGTCGTGCTGCTCGACCGCGATGTTGCCGACGGCGGTATCGACTTGGTGACATCTAACAACCGTGAGCTGGTCGCCGGCTTGGTAGACGCCTTGGTCGCCGCTGGCAGCGAGCGCCTGTGCCTGCTCACCGAGGCAAGCGACGACAGCTCCGTCCGTCGCGAGCGCGCCGAGGCCTTTACCGACGAGCTATCGCGACGCGGCCTTGCGGGCGAGGTCGTCACCCTGGCCGACGGTGGCGCCACGGGCATCGGCCGCTTGGACGAGACCATGCGTGACTATGCGGGTAAAAAGCTCGGCCTCATTGCCGTCAACGGTCTGGTCTTCCTGCGCCTGACCGAGGCGCTGGCACAGTTGGGACCTTCGTTGCCGGCGGGTCTCAAGATCGCAACGTTTGACGATTACCCCTGGAACCACGTGCTCTTTGGCGGCGTGATCACGGCCGCGCAGGATACCGTCGCCATCGCCGAGCGCGTAGTCGAGCGTCTGTCCGAGCGCATCGATGTCGTTACCACTACGGTGGGCGAGGCCGCAAGGCTGGCTCCCAAGCGCATCGAGATCCCCGGCCACATCGAACACCGCGCTTCGACCTCACGCTAACCAGTGTGATATTATATGGACAATGTCATACAGGAGGTATCCATGGCTGCGTCTGTGCTGAGTGTTCGAGTGGACTCGTCAATTAAAGATTCATTTGCCGAGCTGTGCGAAGAGCTCGGCATGACTTCGTCCGTTGCGGTCAATATGTTCATGAGGCAGATGTTGCGCGAGCGCTCGCTGCCGTTTGTGCCTTCACTCGGTAAAAGTTCTGCGAGCGAAAGCGCCGCAGCGGGCATTTTGGATACCGCTCAGATTGAGTCCGCCGTCCGCGAGGCAGCCAGCCCGATTCCCGCCATCAAAACCGTGATCCTATTTGGATCGTATGCCCGTGGCGAGGCGCGTGCAGATAGTGATATCGACTTGCGCCTCGAAGTCGATCGCGAGCAGGGCTTTGGTCTTTTTGCGTTGTCGGCGTTTGGCGAGGCAGTGCGCAAGGAAACCGGGAGGCAGGTTGACCTTGTCTCGAGTGATTATCTTGATGACGATCTTGCCGCGGTAATCGAGCGCGAAGGAGTGATCATTTATGATCGCGCGTAAGTCAGACAGCCTCCGTGCCCAAGAGGTCTTGGAGGCCATTTCTGAAACGAACGAGCGCATCAAGGCTTTTGATATCACCGAGGACCAGTTTCTGCATGCGAATGACGTGCGGACGAGGGCGTTGGCGGACTCCCTTTTGATGTGCGCGCTTAGGGTGACGGAAGAAGCGGGCAAGTTGTCGGAACGCTCGCAGCGGCTTCATCCCGAAATTGAGTGGCGTGGAATTATCGGCATGAGAAATTACCTCGCGCATGATTACGGCAATGTCGACCGATCGGTTGTTTGGGATGCGGTGACGATGGAGTTCCCAGCGCTGGAACGAGCGTGTAGGCAAATTGTTTCCGAACCCGAGCGATAATCACTTGTCATACCAGCCTGTTCACACACGTTTTTTGAGCGCTTGATACGCTTTAACCCTGCGGAAACATTTTTCTGCGATAGTATCTGCGATATAGACCAGTCGAAACCCGCCCGAAAGAAAGGGGAGCGACATGAACCAGCAGAACATCGATTACGTACTCCGCTCCGTAGAGCAACGTGATATCCGCTTTGTTCGTCTGTGGTTTGTCGACATTCTCGGCCGCCTCAAGAACTTTGCCATTAGCCCCGAGGACCTCGAAGTCGCTTTTGAGGAGGGTATTGGCTTTGACGGCTCCGCTATCGAGGGCTTTGCCACGCCCGAGGAAGCCGACATGCTCGCATTCCCCGATGCTTCAACCTTCCAGATCCTGCCGTGGCGCCCGAGCCACAACGGCGTCGCCCGCGTGTTCTGCGACGTGTGCACTCCCGATTGCAAGCCGTTTGCCGGCGACCCGCGCGACGCTCTGCGCCGCATGTTCCGCAAGGCCGAGAAGGCTGGCTATCTGCTCAACGTGGGCGCCGAGCTGGAGTATTACTACTTTCCCGACGAGCACACGCCCGAGCCGCTCGACAACGTGGGCTACTTCGATCTTTCGGTGAGCGATGCCGCTCGCGACCTGCGCCGCAACACGGTCCTCACGCTCGAGAAGATGTCCGTGCCCGTGGAGTACACCTTCCACGCCGCCGGCCGCTCGCAGCACGGCATGAGCTTGCGTCACGCCGAGGCCCTGAGCATGTCCGACGCCGTCACCACGGCCAAGCTCATCATTAAGCAGCAGGCCTACGAGAGCGGTTGCCACGCTTCCTTTATGCCCAAGCCGTTGGCGGGCGAGGACGGCAGCGCCATGTTTTTGCATCAGTCGCTGTTCGACCACGACGGCAACAACGTCTTTTGGGGCGAGGACGACGAGAAGTACCACCTCTCCGAAATCGCCAAGCACTACATGGCCGGCATCTTGGCGCACGCGCGCGAGATCAGCGCCATCACCAACCCCACGGTCAACTCGTACAAGCGCATCACCACGGGCGGCGACTCCGTGCCGCAGTACGCCACGTGGGGCCTGCGCAACCGCGCGAGTATGGTCCGCATCCCGGTCTACAAGCCCGGCAAGCAGCTGTCCACGCGTATCGAGTTGCGCAGCCCCGACCCCATGGCCAACCCGTACCTGGTCAACGCCGTCACGCTGGCGGCTGGTCTCGACGGTATCGAGCGCAAGCTGGAGCTCCCGCCCGAGGCCACGGCCGAGACGCTCAAGCTTACCGACCGTCAGATGGTCGAGGCCGGCTACACGCCGCTGCCGCGCTCGCTCAAAGAGGCGCTCGACGTGTTTGAGGACTCGCAGTTTATGAAGGATGCCCTCGGCGAGCACATCCACAGCTTCTTCCTCAAAAAGAAGCGCGACGAGTGGCATAAGTTTGAGTCTACGATCACCGAGTGGGAGATCAAGCACTACCTGGCGAACTCCTAATCGCGCTGGCTTGTTCCAGTACGATTGAGCTCATTTCTTTGGAGGCCGATATGTCCGAAAAGAGTGCCCTGTTCATGGCGCGCACGACGCGCTTCCACGAGTTTGCCCGCAGCTTGACGACCACCCTGGGTGTCGAGGTGAGCCTTGCCACACCCGATTCGCCGACCGCGGCGCACGACTTTGACCTGCTGATCCTCGATTCCGATGGCATCCGCAGCGACCGCATCGATCAGATTGCCAAGTGGCTTGACGACCGCGGCGGCGTCCCCATGCTGGTGATCGTTGACGACGAGGCGCTCGGCACCTTGCGCCTGCCCAATCACGCGCATGCCGACTTTGTATGCCCCACGGCGACGCCCAACGAGCTCAAGGCTCGCGCGCAGCGCCTGATGGGCGAGGAGGAGACCGTCACCGCCGACGATGTGCTCAACATCGATAACCTCGAGATCAACCTTGCCACCTACCAGGTGACACTCGATAACGAGCCCATCGACCTGACGCTGATGGAGTACTCGCTGCTGAGCTTTTTGGCGACGCACCCCAACCGCGCCTACAGCCGCGAAGTGCTGCTGCACCGCGTGTGGGGCTTTGAGTACTGCGGCGGCACACGCACCGTCGACGTGCACATCCGACGCATCCGCTCCAAGGTGGGCCCGCAGATCGCGACGCACATCACCACCGTCCGCGGCGTGGGCTATCTGTTTAAGGACTAGGGATAACCAGAAGACGATACAGGGCACCGGAGTTTTTCGGTGCCCTTTTCTCGCTTGTGGCAAGAATCATACCTTTTACCGACTGAAAGTGCGTCAGTAAAAACAATATCAAGCGTATAGCACTATCTGGCGAATAACATTTAGTTACTTGCCATGGATTTGTATAAATGGGATTACGTTGTTGATGCGAGCAAAACGATTTCGGGAATGATAACGCCAACGCAGGCGAAAGTTATCAAAGAGGCGAAAACCTACGCATGCGCGTTTCGGCAATGTTTTCTCCGGTGTTTTCTCCGGGGGGGTTGATTTTCAATCTCAACGCAACAGCCTGAACGGAACACGCGT
>UQMW01000023.1 GCA_900542275.1 uncultured Collinsella sp. | reverse complement strand
CGGCCGCCGGCACGGGCAGGCGCTGCAGCCCCAGCCATGCGGCAATGGCGGCGGCGCGGTCGCCGGCATCCAGAGCCCTGAGCAGCGAGACCTCTTCCGCGGAGAGGTCGCGCGAGCGGCGGCACCGCGAAAGAAGAACGCAACCGCCGCCGATAAGTACCACCGGGGAGAACGCAAGCACGATGAGACCGTCGCCCGAGCGCACGGGAAGGCGCTCCTTCAGGCGGATTTGCACGGTACGCGTCTCGCCCGGGGCAATCGGCCCCGCGCCCTCCATGAGCATGATACGGCCGAGGACCTCTGCCGTGCCCACCATCACGTGGACGCGCGTGCCGGACTCGAAGGGCACGGGCTTGGCGCCCTCGCGCCCCAGATAGGTGAAGCGCGCGATAAGCCTGAGCGTCGAGCCCTCGGCACCAGACCCGCAGAGGACCTCGCCGCGCGGAAGGTCGCCCGCGCCGTCGCCCACGATGTTGAGCGCCACGCGCTGTCCGGGCAACGCCCGAGGAGTATCGCCATGCACCTGAATCGCGCGAACGCGGCAGCGCACGCCCGCGGGACTCGAAACGAGCTCATCGCCCACCGCCACGGGGGCATCGTGAAGCGTGCCCGTGACGACCGTCCCGGATCCCTTGATGGTGAAGCAGCGGTCGATGGGCAGGCGCGGGGCCAGACAGGGGCGCACCGGGCGGGATGCGGCATCGGCCAGGAAAGAGTCGATAGCGGTATCGAGGGCAAGGCGAACGTCCTCGATACCCGCACCCGTGCGAGAGGAAACGGGCACCACGGGCGCATTGGCAAAGACGGTATCGCCGAGGAAATCCATCAAGTCGAGCTCGGCGAGCTCCGCCGTCTCGTCATCGGCCAGATCGCGCATCGTAAGCGCAACGACCATGTGCGTCACACCCAACAGCTCCAGTACGCGAACATGCTCGCGGGTCTGCGGCATCACGCCCTCAACGGCAGAAACCACCAGCAACGCAACATCCACGCCGGTAGCACCCTGCACCATGGCGCGTAGGTAGTGCGCATGACCGGGTACATCGACCAGGCCGACAAGCTTGCCGCTCGGCAGCACCAGCTCGCCAAAACCGAGCTCCGTGGTCATACCGCGGCGCCGCTCGACCTCCAGACGGTCGGGATTTTTTCCGGTCAGCGCCTCGATAAGGGCTGACTTTCCGTGGTCGACGTGCCCCGCCGTTCCAACGACAACGGGACATTCGACAAGCTCGCGCGCAGTCATCGGCGCAAACCCGCCCGCACGGCGTCGGCCAACGCAGACGCACACAAATCAAGGTCGGTATCGTGCACAAGCGTGCGAACGTCAAACAGCACCTGGTCGTGCTGTACGCGCGTCACAACCGGCGTATCGGGCTCCTGAACCATAGCGCGCTTCAGGCCATCGACGGACAGGCGCCCATCGACGGGGCAGACGGCAACGCAAAAGGTTGGGAGCTCGACGGTCGGCAGCGAGCCACCGCCCGGGGCAGAAGCGCCTTCGACAACCTGCAGCTCCACCGCCTCCTCGCACTGAGAGTCACGAAGCTTGCGCAGCATGCGGTCATGCAGGCGCTTGGCCTGACGCTCGAGCGGAGCCGGCGCGCCGGAAAGCATGTTGAGCACCGGGATCTCCCGATGCGCTGTATCGGGACCGGTCACATACAGACGCAGGGTAGCCTCGAGCGCCGCGAGCGTGAGCTTGCCGGGGCGAAGCGCGCGCATAAGCGGATGAGAGGCGCAGGCAGCGATAACCTGGGTACTGCCGAGGATAATGCCCGCCTGCGAAGCACCAAGCAACTTGTCGCCCGAACACGAGACAACGTCGACGCCAGCGCAAAGCGAAGCGGACGTGGGCTTCTCCCCCGCATCGGCAAGCACCCCGTCTGCCAGCAAAGCGCCCGAGCCTTGGTCCTCGTAAAGCAAAAGCCCGTGCTCGTGCGCCAGTGCAGAAAGCTCCGCCGCGGAAACCTCCTCGTGGAAGCCCTCGATACGGTAGTTGGAAGGATGAACTTTCAGGATCATCGCCGTGTTGGGCGTAATGGCGCTTTGATAATCGTCCAGATGCGTGCGGTTGGTGGAGCCCACCTCGACAAGCTTGGCACCCGAAGCCGCCATGATGTCGGGGATACGGAAACTGCCTCCCACCTCGACAAGCTCGCCGCGGCTCACGATTACCTCTTTGCCGCATGCATGCGCGGCAAGCACCAACAGCACCGCCGCGGCGTTATTGTTGACAACCAAGGCGTCCTGCGCCCCCGTGAGTGTGCGCAGCAGGCGCGCGGCATGCTCCTTGCGGCCCCCGCGAGCACAGGTCGCGACGTCGTACTCGAGCGTGCTGTAGCTGCGGGCGACGTCGGTCACCGCCTGCACCGCTGCGGGAGCGAGCGGAGCACGGCCCAGATTGGTGTGAATCACAACGCCTGTCGCGTTGACGGCGGGACGCAGGGTCGGCAGCGACAGACGGTGGCACCGCCGCTCAATGGCCAAGGCGAGCTCGCGCTTGTTCCTCGCGGGGACGCCGGAGCGAATCGCCGCGCGCTCGGCATCGAGCTCAACATCGATCGCCTCGCGCACGATCGTATCGCCCGCATCGCCGGCAGCCTTCATGACCGGCCACTCCGCCAGCAGCTCGTGGACAGCGGGAATGGAGCGCAGGCGGTCGCGCACCTCGGCGGGCATGGATTCGCAGTCGCTCATGGAAAGCCTTTCGACATATTCAATAAAAAGCAGGTCCCCCACGATCATCGTCGGCCACCAAATGGCGACGCGCATGCAAAAGGGACAGGTCCATTATGGCAGCTCATGGCAAGACGGCGCAGCGCCTCGTCCAAACCCGCCAAAATAAACCTGTCCCTCTTTGGTCGGTTATGCCATGGGGCCTTTAGGCCTCCCTGTTGGCGTAGATAAACCAGTAGCCCAGCGCAACGATCAGGGCGCCGCCCACGATATTGCCGAGCGTGGCGACGGAAAGATTGAGCGCCAGGCCCGCCGCGTTGAGGGCGTCGGCGCCGGCGACATCAACTCCATAGCCGCAGGAGTGCATCAAAATACCCATGGGCAAAAAGTACATGTTGGCAACGCAGTGCTCAAAACCGCAGGCCACAAACGCGGCAATGGGCAGCAGAATGCCCACGACCTTGTCGATCACGGTCCTGCCAGCGGTACCGATCCATACAGCCAGGCACACAAAGATGTTGCACAGAATGCCGCGGAAGAAGATGGTGACGGCGTCAATCGAAACCTTACCGGCGGCGACGCTCACCATGGTGTTGGCGACGGCCTCGCCGTTGAGCTTGTAAATAGCTGCCATGTAAACCAAAAAGACGACGAACAGCGCGCCGGCAAAGTTGCCGATCCACACAGCGACCCAAGCCTTGAGCATCTGGGCGAGCGTGATCTTTTTGCTCTTGAGCGCGCAGACCATAAGCGAGTTGCCGGTAAACAGCTCCGCGCCGCAAATGAGCACGAGCACCAGACCCAGGCAAAAAGCAAGGCCACCCACAAAGCGCTGGGCGCCCCAGCCAAGCGTGGGATCGCTCAAAAAGACCGTGAAGAACAGGCCGCCAAAGGCGATGAACGCGCCGGCGAACATGGCAAGCATAAAGGCCTTCGAGGTCGGTAGATTGGCCTTGGTAACACCGGCAGCCTCGGTCTTGGCCTCGATCGCGGCGGGCGCCAGGCAATCGGGGGTGGAATATTCTGCCTTGGAATCTGCCATGTCGATCACTTCTTTCTTACGTTGTGGGACAAGCATGCCAAAGCACATGTCCCGCGCCGGATGGTCAAAACAAAACAGGCCAGAAGTAAACGTACCTCTGACCTGCAAATTACTTGGAGCGACGGGTTCGTCACCCGGTACTCTCACAAAAACGGCCTTGATCCCAAAAAGAATCAAAGCCGTTAACCAATCTTGTGGAGCGGGCGACGGGAATCGAACCCGCGTCATCAGCTTGGAAGGCTGGGGTTCTACCATTGAACTACGCCCGCAAGATATGGTCGGGACGACAGGATTTGAACCTGCGACATCCTGCTCCCAAAGCAGGCGCGCTACCAAACTGCGCCACGTCCCGAAGGTGTTGAGCAGCTAAGGTCTAAACCTTGCGTGTCCCAAAGCGAAGGAAATTATAGGTGAGACTCCCCGCCTGTGCAAGCGACGATACCCTAGCTCCTCGAATGTGCGACAAACCGGCTATGGAGCAGACCGATCACAAAGGCAACCACGGCAACCGGTGCCCACGCAGCGCCGATATCTGCCAGCGACAACGCATCGAACGGTAGCCACGCGCCCGCAAAGAACGCATCGCGGACCGAAGTGATTACGCTCTGCACCGCGACAACGCCGCCGACCCAGACCCAAACCTGCGGATGTGCGTCGCAAAAGCCGTGCACCAGGCCCATCAGCACCAGCACAATGGCAACGGGATACAAGGCGTTGAGCATGGGCACCGAGAACATAAGGATCACGTCGAGGCCCACGTTGGAAAGCACGCACGAAAATGCGGCGAACACAAAGGCGAGAACCGCAAAAGGACGGCGCATGGCCTCCTCGGAAGCCTCCGCTCCCCCTTCGACCACATACGTCTCGCAGAAGTAACGCGAGCAGCAGCTGATAAGGCCGATGCACACGTTCATGCAGGCGAGGAAAAAGATCGCAAAGACCACGACCGTGCCGGCAAGACCAAAATGCATAGAGGCCGAACGCGCAAGGATAGCGGCGCCGTTGGTAGCGTCGGGCATCACGGTGCCGAGCTGCATACCGGCAAGGCCCAAGCCGCAGTAGATGATGGCCATGAGCACGCCGGCGATAACACCAGAGCGCGAAATCTCGAAGGCCACACGCTTGTCATCGGTAACACCCAGCTCATGAATGGTCTCGGCGATGATGATGCCAAAGGCGAGCGACGCGAGCAGGTCCATGGTCTGATAGCCGGTCAAAAAGCCCTGCACGGCAGCACCGGCATTATAGGGAGCCTGTGGCGCGGCAGCGGGACCCAGCGGCGAGACCACGGCAGCGCCCACGACCAATACGATAAGGGCGATGAGCGCGGGGCCCGTAATGCGGCCGAGTACGCGCGTGATGACGCCGGGACGCAGCGTGAGCGCAAATGCGACGATAAAGAACCCGACGGCAAACACCAGGCGAGCCGTGGCAAGCGAGACGCCCTCGGGCAGCAGCGGCACCAGCATCTCGAAGGCCGTGGAGCTCGTGCGCGGAATGGCCAGGCACGGGCCGATAGCCAGATACACCGCCGCGACAAAGAACTCGCCAAATTTGGGGTGCACGCGGCCGGCAAGCTCGCGCGCCGTTCCGGCAAGTGCCACGGCGATAAAGCCCATAACGGGCAAGCCGATGGCGGCGATGAGAAAGCCAAGCATGGCGACCGGCGTGGCAGAACCTGCCTGCAGCGCCAGCAGCGGCGGAATAATGAGGTTGCCGGCGCCAAAGAGCATCGAGAACAGGGCGATACCGACGGTAACGACATGGTCGGAGCGCAGGCCGCGCGGCGCGGATGAGGCCATGGGACCACCTTTCGGGTCGAAACAAAAACGGGACGGGCAAAAGGCCCATCCCGCAAGTATATACGCTTTAGTAAGCTAAATCGCGCAAAGCTTCAATCGCGGCGTCAACTTCCTCGTCCGTGTTGAAATACCCAAACGAGAAGCGAACGACACCCTGGCGCTCGGTCCCCAACGCGCGGTGCATGAGCGGAGCGCAGTGAGCACCGGGGCGCGTCGCAATCCCCCACCCTTGCATGAGCGCATCCGAAATCTCGGCAGAATCGATATCGCCCACGTTGAGCGAGACGATCGCCGAGCGTGTGGGCAGGTCAAACGCACCGTAGAGCTTAATCCCTGGAATCTCGCGTACACCGGCAAGGAAGCGATCAGCGAGCGCACGCTCGTGGGAAGCAATCGCCTCGACCCCACCCTGGGCCTCGATAAAGTCGAGGCCGGCAGAAAGGCCGGCGATACCGTGACCGTTGAGCGTGCCCGCCTCAAGGCGCGTGGGCCACTCCCGCGGCTGCAGCGCATCGAAGCTGTGCACGCCCGTGCCGCCCATGGCCCAAGGAGCCACGTCAATGCCCTCCGCCACGGCCAGGCCACCCGTGCCTTGAGGTCCCATGAGCCCCTTGTGGCCGGTAAAGCACACCACGTCGAGCCCCATGGCCCGCATATCGATATGCGCCGTGCCGGCAGACTGCGAGGCATCGACGATCACCAGCGCACCGGCAGCATGGGCCATAGCGGCCACGCGTGCAATGTCGACCGCGTTGCCGGTCACATTGGAGGCGTGCGTCACCACCACAGCACGCGTGCCCGGCGTGACCAACCGCTCGAGCTCATCGTAGTCGAGCACGCCGTTCGCGTCGCAGCCCGCGTGCTCAACGGTCACGCCCTGCTCTGCCGCCAGGCGGTTGAGCGGACGCAGCACGGAGTTGTGCTCGAGCACCGTTGTGACCACGCGGTCGCCGGGGCGCACCACGCCATTGATGACGGTGTTGAGCGCCGTGGTGGAGTTGGGCGTAAAACAAACATGGTCAGCACGCGGGCAGCCCAGCAAGCGCGCAAGCTTGGCGCGACAGCCGTGGATGGCACGCGCCGCGTCGAGGGCACCCGACGTGGCGCCGCGCCCGGCATTGCCGAGCGAGCACATCGCCTGCGTCACGGCATCGATGACCGCCTGCGGCTTGTGCATGGTCGTCGCCGCGTTATCCAGGTAGATCATCGCACGACCTCCCACATATCAATCACGGTATAGCCCTCGGTGGGAACGCCCGCCGCGGCAAGTTCGCTGCGCAGCAGCTCCTCATCGGCAGGCAACGCCTTCCACGCCAGACCGCAACCGGCAGCGACCTCCCCGGGCACGGGAATCGTTCGCCCGGGAAGGCCGCGCTCGATGCACAGGGACTCGCAACCCATGGCGGCCGCCGTGGTGGGAAACGTGATGACAAGCGCCGGGCGCTTCTCCCTCATGGCAACTCCAACCAATACGCTACGGGCGCACGACGCGCACGGCCTGCTCCATCTTCTCCACGATCACATACATGTTGGTGACCTCGCCCACCGCAAGCTGGTCTTTAATGCCATAGTGGTCGAGACAGGTACCGCAGGTGAGAATCTCGACACCCTGCTCGGCCAGGCCCTTCAGGTCGTCGAGCACTGGAGATCCCTCGACGGTCAGCTTGGCACCGCCGTTGTAGAACAGCATAGTCGCGGGCAGCTCCTCCTGCTGCGTCACGGCAAAGATGAAGGCCTTCATGAGCTTGTGGCCCAGCACGTCGTCGCCACGGCCCATGCAGTCGGTGTAGACGGAAATGACGAGCTTGCCCTTGCCGGCGCTGGCGTCGCAGAAAGCGGCACCGTCCTGCTCGGGGTCCGCAACGGCCACGGCACCGGCGGTCGCGACACTCACGTGCCACTCGGCGTTCGAGATCTTCTCGACCGAAGCCGTGCAGCCCTTCTCCTGCGCCATCTTGGAGATGTTCTTGACGGCGGTCTCGTTGTCGACCGAGGTCACCACGGCACCCTCGCCATCAAGCTGTTTGAGTGCCTTAAGCGTCTTGACGACGGGCAGCGGGCAGGCATCGCCCATGGCATTGACTTCAATCTTGATAGACATAGCTACATCCTTTCAAAAGGGACCGCCCAGAACAGTAGGCGGTCGCATAAACGGTTTTCTTTAATGCACAACGCGAACAGCAGGACCGCTCGGCATCGCCTCGCACACGCGCCCGATAACGGCGGCGATGCACCCCTCGGCATCCAGGCGACGCGCAAGCTCATCCACATCCGCCGCGGGCGCCGCGATAAGCAGGCCACCAGACGTCTGCGGATCGTACAGCGCGTCGAGCATGCCCGGCTCCAGGTCCTCGTCGGCAGCCACACGCGGGCCAAAAAAGTCCTGGTTGCGGTAGGAGCCCGCTGGGATAATGCCCAGACGTGCCATGTCGAGCACCTGATCAAAGAGCGGCACCGCCCCCGACGCAAGCTCAACCTGCACGCCCGAGCCCTCGGCCATCTCGCACGCGTGCCCGATCAGGCCAAAGCCCGTGACATCGGTGCAGCCGTGAAGCTCAAGTCCCTCGGCCAGACGAATCGGCGCCTCGTTGAGGGTGCGCATCGAGTCAAACATGGCTGCGGCCTCGTCCTGCTCGATGAGCTCGCCCTTAATGGCCGTGGTGATGATGCCAGAGCCGATCGCCTTGGTCAGCAACAGGACATCGCCAGCGCGCGCGCCGCTGTTGGCGAGCATGCGGTCGAGCGAGACAAAGCCGCTCACGGACAGGCCGTACTTGGGCTCGTCGTCGTTGATGGTATGGCCGCCCGCGATAGAGCAACCGGCCTCGACGCACTTATCGGCACCGCCTGCCAAAATCTTGCCGGCAACCTCAACGCCCAGGCAGCTCGGGATGCACAGCAAGTTCATGGCATGGCTCGGCCGCCCGCCCATGGCGTAGATGTCCGACAGCGAGTTGGCCGCGGCGATCTGGCCAAACAGGAACGGGTCGTCGACCATCGGCGGGAAGAAGTCGATGGACTGCACGAGCCCCAGGTTCTCCCCTACGCGGAAGACGCTCGCATCGTCGGAGGTATCGAACCCCACGAGCAGGTTGTCGTTATGCACATTGGGTAAGTCGCCCAGGACCTGGGCGAGGGCTCCAGGAGCCAACTTAGCGGCTCAACCGCTCGCGGCAGTCATAGACGTGAGCTTAATCTGATCGTCAGGCATCGATACCTCCCCTCATCGGTCAATCATTTTCTCTCAGTATACGCATGAATGCGAGCCCAAGGCGGATGCATTAATTGAGCGCCTGTGCGCGAATCGCCGCGCCGATGGCACCGGCAAAGCGAGCCTGGGGCGAGGTGGTCACCGGCGACCCCAGTAGCTCGCCCAACCGCTCCACAACGTAGGCGTTCTCGCACAGGCCTCCCGTCAGGTAGTACGGAGCACCCGCCGCCTGCCCGGCCATGGTCGCCACGCGCGAGACCACGCTGTCGATCACACCACGGGCGATGTTCTCGCGCGGCTCACCGCGACCGATCAGGCTGATGACCTCGCTTTCGGCAAACACCGTGCACATGCTGCTGATCTTGGTAGGCTCGCCGGAACGCGCCAGGTCGGCCATCTGCTGCTGGGAAATGCCCAGGCGGTCGGCCATGATCTCCAAAAAGCGCCCCGTGCCGGCGGCGCACTTGTCGTTCATGGCAAACTTGGCCACGCGGCCACTTTTAAGCTGAATGACCTTGGTATCCTGGCCGCCCACATCGATCACGGTGCCATGGTCACCAAACAGACGCACGGCACCGGTACCGTGGCAGGTGATCTCGGTCACGACCTTGTGCGCATAGGGCACGGCGACACGACCGTAGCCGGTCGCGATCACGCGCACGTCGTCGGCTGTCACGCCATAGCCGGCCGCTGCCAGTGCCTCGCGCAGCCGCTCGGAAGCATCGACCGAGGAGAACCCGGTTGGCTGCACGCACGTCCACGCCAATGAACCCTCCCCGTCGACCACAGCAGCCTTAGCCGCCGTAGACCCGATATCAATCCCGATCCCTATCATGGCTCTCTCCTCATCAAAACATCAAAGACAGTGGCGAGTTCAGGCGCCTTAGCTCTAGGTTTCTCAGGTGCCGGAGGTTGCCCCGAAAGAGGAGCGTAGCGTACTTTGGTACGCAAGCGACGGTTTGAGGGGCAAGATCCGGTGCCTGAGGAAGCTAGAGCGTCTCGATAAAGGCGGCGATACGGGTCTCAATCTGGCCCATGTCACCGTTGCTGTAGTCGGTCTCGATCTTCATATACGGAATACCCGCACCCTCGACAGCCTCCTGCATGCGCGCACTCTCCACGTTAAAGGTGTGGCAGGCCTGCAGCACGCTCTCCACCACGCCATCGACATGATACTTCTCGCACATGGCCAGCGTGTTTTCCATACGACCGTCGTTGGGCGTCATGACCGAGCAGTTGATGTCCAGGTAGCGGTCGGCGATGGCGCGCAGGATGTCGGGCGCATCCGGGTCGATCATCATCGCCGCCGTGCGCTCGCCCGAGCAGTCGTCCATGCACACGACCACGCCGCCGTTGGACTCGATAGTGCGGCCGATTTTGTTGATCACGCCGCCCACCGGGTAACCGGTGATCAGAATGCGCTTGGCATCCGCCGCAACCGGGCGCTCGCCCGCGTCGTAGGCCTCGCGCAGCTTGGCGACCTTTTGCTCCAGCTGCTCCGTATAGGTCTCGATATCAAAGCTGAACGTGCCGGCGAACATGGTGCTCATCAGGTCGACGCCGCTCATGGCCGCCGGCTGGTTGGCCTGCAGCGCGAACATATCGAGCTGTGCCGCACGCAGACGGTTGCGGCGTCGGACGGCGGCGCGCAGGTCGTCATCAGTAATCGTAATGCCGTAGAAGTTCTCGAGCTCCTCCTTGAGCAGGCGGCATTCCTCGTACCAGCCTTCACGCTCGTAGGCGCGATCGCGACCCTGTGGAAGATGCAGAATGTGTGTGCGCTTGAGCTCGTTGAGTAGCTCGTACATCTTCTTCTTGCCGTCGCAGGTGGTCTCGCCGATGATCATGTCGCTAAAGTACGTAAACGGGCACTTTTGCGAATAGGCAAAACCATACGTAGACTTGATGAGCGGGCACAGGTTTGCCGGCAGCACCTTCTCGGCCTCGGGAATCACCTCGTCGGACGTACCACACAGAGCCACGCTCGAGGCGCCCGCGGCATCGATAATCTCGAGCGGCGTATAGCTGCACAGATACCCGACAAGACGATTGCCCGCCTGCTTGTAATCCTTAACGCGAATAAACGCGGCCTTGCGCTGCTCGTTGAACTCCTCAAACGTGGACGGCAACGGCTGCTCAATATTTTCCGACATATAACTCCTTAACAAACCTTTTAACCGACCTGGGGGAACGGCTTTCCCGGGTGCCCGAGGTTGCCGTGAAAGAGAAGCGCCGCGTACTTTGGTACGCAAACGACGGTTTGAACGGCAAGATCGGGTGCCTGGGAAAGCCGCCGGGACGGATAGCCCTAAATGGTTTCCAAGAAGGCCTCGATCCTGGTTTGCAGTTGGCCTGCATCCTCACCGGCGTAGTCGGTCGTGATGTGCATAAACGGAATGCCGGCTTCCTCGGCGGCCTTCTCCACGGCAAACGACTCCATCTCATAGAGCGTGCAGAACTGCAGGGCCACGTCGACGATGCCGTCGGCATGCAGGTCCTTGGCCATCTGGACAATGTCCTTCATACGCTGGTCGTTGGGCGTAAAGACGGCGCAGTTGATCTTAAAGTAGCGCTCGGCGATGGCATCGAGCATCTCGTCCACCGTCTCACCGGACTCGTCGACCAGGTCCTTGTAGTAGCGCGAGCCCGTGCAGGACTCCTCGCCTACCACAACGCCGCCGGCTTTCTCGATGAGGTTGAACAGCTTCCAGTTGGGCACGGCCATGGGCGTGCCGGTGTACAGAATGCGCTTGGTCCCCTTGGGCGCCACGCCCTCGCCGGCCTCGACACGCTGCTCGCACTCAGCCGCCATATCGTTAATGGCTCCGGTCAGACGTGGCGTGTCGTCCATAAAGGCGGCCTGAACGGTCAGCAGGCTGTCAAGACCGCTGATGGGCGCAGGGTCGGCAGCGCGCGTGGCAGCGAGGCGCTGCAGGGCGCGACGCTTCTCATTGACGGCGTGGATGGCGGCCTTCAGACGCTCAGACGTAATCGTGACGCCGCACTCTTCCTCGATCTTGGCGGCGAGCTTCTTGACCTCGGCCTTCCAGGTCACGAGCGTCGACTCGTCGTGTACGTTGGGAATATCCATGACGTACATGTTCTTTTGCGTTGCAAAGAACTCGTAGGCCTTCTTCTTGCCATCGCAGGTGTTCTCGCCTACCACTAGGTCACTCGACTCAATGTAGGGGCAGACCTCACCCAGCTTAAAGCCGGCAAAGCTCTTGATAAGCGGACAAGTGTTGCGCGGCAAGTGCTCCTCGACCTTGTCTGTTGCCCAATCGGCACCCGAGCACAGACCAACGGGAATGCCGTCACAGGCAAGCACGATCTCCTCGGGCACGTACACGCAGAACGAGCCCACGATTTTGGTGGCCTCGCCGGCCTCCTTCTTGTCGAGCATCTCCTTAATACGGCCGCTGTGGATGTTGGTGGCCACAAAGTCCAAGTAGGACGTGGACTTGGGGCGGTTGTTCTGCGACAGGAACATGTCCCCGTACATCTGGCCCACAGCGCCCAGCAGCATGTCGTGGTCGGCAAGATTCATGCCGAGGCTCTCCCACATCGGATGGAAATCGAATTCTTCAGCCATGACGGTTCCCCTCTCGAACCAAAAACTGATAACGGCGGTATCGATGCACGACGGACGGCGATTGCCCGGCCGTGCTTAAACCCGGAATTTTAGGGAACCTGCCTTGCGGACGGTTATTTAGTTGTGCGTCGTCTCTCCCGGAGCCGTGAACATACCTGCTCATATGCGGCTCCGAGCCATATACAGGGCACGCGCGGCAACGCGGCAAATGTATGTCGTCTGCGGCATGTGCGCACCCTCCTTTACAAGTTGAGGTCAACTATACCAACGGTCATCGACCATGCGAACACCGTTGACATTCGTACGACAGCGTCGTGTGCCGTCGTTTAATAAATAATTATCTTGATTGATTAGAATTTGTCATTCCTCATTCGGCGAACGGCAAAAACAAAGCCGCCGAGGCTTATATCCCCCGACGGCATTACCCGGCGCTATCGACAAACCAAATGGATCCTGCTGGCATCAAAATGCATGCGCAGCGTCTCGCCTGCTTGCGGCAGCTCGTCGACAGGCATGCCCACTTTGTTGACCTTCCACTGCAGGCGCGTCGGCGCATCGGCACGCGGCACATCCAGCAGCACCAGGCGCTCAAAGCGCGAATCGCTCACACGGGCCACGTGCAAATCATAGCTGTTGCGACCCCGCTCGGCACGGTTGTCCACATGGAAGTAGCTCGCACGAATACCCAGGTACGCCACGTTATCGGGAACCTCACGGCCCACGTTGAAGGTCATGCCCCAGTCCAGGGCCTCAACTTCCTGAAGCCCGATCTTGCGCGCGCGGCTCGTATTCTTGCAGCCCGTCAGGCGCAGCGCAGCCAAGGTTTGCGGCCGGCGGACCACGTCCTCGACGGAGCCGATCTCCTCCACATGCCCGTCGTGCATCACGCAAATGCGCTCGCACAGGCGGCACGCTTCGTCGATGTCGTGGCTCACATAGAGCACGGTGCGGCTGCATACATCGAACAGGTCAAGCATGTTCTGTTCGAGCGCGCTCTTAAGATAGGAATCGAGTGCGCTCATGGGCTCGTCGAACATAAAGATGCCCGGGTGTGCCGCCACCATGCGCGCGAGCGCCACGCGCTGCTGCTGGCCGCCCGAGAGGCGCGCGGGATAACGGTCGGCAAAGTCGGCCAGTCCAAAGATTCCCAAGTAGCGCTCGGCAAGTTTTTTACGCGCGGCGGCGTCGCCCGCATCCTTTACACCGGCGCACACGTTATCGGCCACCGTCATGTTGGGAAACAACTGATAGTTTTGGAACAGTAGGGCGCATTTTCGCTCCTGGGGCGACAGGTCGATGCCCGCGGCCGAGTCAAAAAAGGTCACGCCGTTGACGACGATCTTGCCCTCGTCGGGCGTCTCCACACCGGCAATGCAGCGCAGCGTGCAGCTCTTGCCGCAACCCGAGGCGCCCAGCAGTGCCACGCGCTCCTCGCCGGCCTCAAGATGCATGTCGAGCACAAACCCGGGATAACGTTTCTTAATATCCAAAACGAGCGACATGGCCTATCGACCTCCCGTCGAGACGGCGTCATCGCGCATGAGCTCGGCCAGCGCCTCGCGATCGATACGCAGCGCATCGCCGCCGACCGGGTCGAGCGAATCGCCCTGTCCGGCGAAATCTTTGGCCTGCCTGCGCTCCGCACGGGAAAGGCCCCGTTCGCGATACTTTTGCGAATGCGCCGTGTACATGTTGATGAACAGGATGACCAGGAAACTGAACACGATTACGACAATGACCCAAAAGAGAGCTACCGACGTGTTGCCGCCCATCCACTCAAAGTAGATGGCGATGGGAATGGTCTGCGTAATGCCGGCATAGTTGCCCGCAAAGAACAGCGTGCAGCCAAACTCTCCCATGGCGCGGGCAAAGGCGAGCACCGTACCGGCGGCAATCGAGGGCCAGCCGAGCGGCATCATAAGCTTGGTAAAGATGCGACGTTCGGACCACCCGAGCGTGCGCGCGGCGTCGAGCATCTGCGTGTCGAGGCTCTCGAAGGCTCCGAGCGCCGTGCGGTAGACCAGCGGAAACGACACAACGACGGCCGAAATGACCGCCGCGGGCCAGGTAAAGACGATCGAGATGCCGTGCGCGATGAGCCACTGGCCCACCCCGGTCGAGCGGCCAAACAGCATGAGGAGCAGAAAGCCGCAGACCGTGGGCGGCAGCACCATAGGAATCGTAAAGACCGAATCGAGCAGGCCCTTGATGCGACTCGAGGTACCCATAGTCTTCCACGCGGCAAACAAGCCCAGTGCAAAGGCAATCAGCAGGGCAAGGCCGCTCGTTTTGATAGACACCCAAAACGGGCGGTAGTCGATGCCGCCTAAAAAGGAGGCCAAAGAGGTCAAGGGCCCCTGCTCATTCCGCAACACGACTGACGATGCTTCTACCATTTGAGCGCTATCAAGCCAACGCGCGCCGCCCTTGGCATCACCCGAGGCCGATGCAATCACCACATAGCGGTCCCCATCCGCACCGCGTTCGTCAAAGCCATAGGTATACCCGCCGGCATCAAACGTTGTTTCCGCCGTGACATACCAAGGAAGATCCACGTCCCCCAGCTGCGCACCTCCCATGCAGTTTGCGCTGTCGAGCTCACAGACGAGGGCCTTGAGGCCCGATACGCACTCGTTGTCCTGCGGATCCAATCCATACTTCTCGACCGCCTTGGGCGATATCCACACCACAACGCGATCGGCAGCAGGCGCCACTACAAGGTCCACGTCCTCGTCAACGGGAAACCGGTAGCCCTCAGGCTGGCCCTCCATGGCACGAGCGGTCCCCTTGGCCAACCGCTCAAAACCCTCGATCCCATAGGAAAGCCCATGAGCGGTCGCAGCAACCTGGGCCCCGTCCTCGGCGTCCCCAGCAAACGCAAATCCCGGCACCCAGCAAAGCGCGAAGGTCAAAGCACAGGCGACAAGCATGCGGAATCTATTAAGCACAAAAAGCTCCAAGAGAATACAAGGACGGAGTTAAACACAAAACGATGGAATTATCGCGCCAAGCCGCACTACGCGGAAAGCTCAAAGCCGTATTTGGCCCAAATCTTCTGGGCCTTCTTGTTGGACAGGCAAAAGTCGATAAACGCCTTGGCCTCGTCGGCATGTTCGGAGCCATCGGCGACAGCGCCCGGATACACGATGGGCTTATGCGAGTCCTCGGGACACACAAAGGCCTCCTCGATGCCGTCGTAGCGGTAGATGTCGGAGCTGTAGACAAAGCCAGCCACGCAGTCGCCTGTAGAGACGTAAGACGCAGCCGTGCCGACCTTGTCGGCCAGGGCCACCTTGTCGGCGATCTCGGGGGCGTACTCGCCGTCGTCGCCCTCGGTGCCGGTGTAGAGGCCCACGGAGGCCAGGGCCTGGTTGGCGTACTTGCCGGCGGGAACGGTCTTGGCGTCGCCAATGGCGATCTTGCCGTCCAGATTCGCGACGTCGGCGATGGCCTCGACCTTGGTGTCGGAGCCCTCAGCGCGAATGATCACGAGGTCGTTGACGAACATATCCTCACGGGTGTCGGCGTCGACGAGCTCGGCGGCCTCGGCGTCATCCATGGTGCCCTTGGAGGCTGTGATGAGCACGTCAACGGCGGCACCGGCGCGCATCTGCTCGACGAGGTCGCCGGAGGCCTTGAACTGCGTGTCGGCAAAGGCGGTGCCGGTCTGGTCGGTATAAAGCTCCTGAACCTCGGGCAGAGCCTTCTCGAGCGAGTTGGCGGCAAAGACCTGCAGCTCGACAGCTTTCTTGGAAGATGCCTTAGCAGAACCGGCATCGGATCCGGCCGGCTCGGACGTATTGTTGCCCGAGCAGCCGGCAAGACCAAGGCCGGCAGCGGCGACAGCAGAAAGCGAGACGAATCCGCGGCGAGAAACCATATCGAACATGTTCAACCCTTTCGGACCTTGTGCCCGGGTACCCCACCGCGAGCTTTATTCTGTAATTAGATTATACTTTCGTGCGAATAATATCAGTGATAAAGATTTCTCGCCTGATAATTTTCTTTTACCAATAACCACGAGACGGCCCGCGCTGTCGATGCATAAAAAGGCGGAGCGACTCGCAAGGTCGCTCCGCCGCAGGTAGTGCGCTTATTTGGTGTGCCCGCCGCCCGCCGTCATCTGGGCCGCATGCTCCAGCTGGTCGCTCACGGCCTCCCAGCTTTCGCGGGCCGCTTTCGTGGATCCCGGAAAGTTGATGACAAGCGTATACCCACGCTGCATGCACACGGCGCGCGAGAGCATGGCGCGGCGCGTCTTGGTCATGGAGTACGCACGGATCGCCTCGGCAATACCCGGCACATCGCGATCGCAGACGGTACGCGTCGCCTCGGGCGTCACATCGCGCATCGAAAGCCCCGTGCCGCCGCAGGTGAGCACGACATTGGCGTGGCACTCATCGGCGGCTTCCACAATGGCATCACCGATCTCGCTGACGTCGTCGCGCACGACCACATGCGAGGCGACCGTCCAGCCCTGCGCCTCGATAAGTTCCTCGAGTGCGGCTCCAGCCTCGTCCTGGGCAAGATCGCGCGTATCCGAGCACGTCACGATCGATATCTTCAGCTCCATAGCATTCCTCTTACAACACGGCGCCCTCGGGCAGGTCGACGCGAACAACGTCCACGACATCGCCCACCTTGAGGTCGCACGGTCCTTCGTCAACACGCAACAGGCAGTTAGCCCGCTGCATCGTGCCGAGCAGCGCCGAATTCTGCGTCTTGGCCTCGGTCACCAACAGCTCACCGGTCTCGGGGTCGCGCAAAACCGTGGCGCGATCGAAGAAGCGGCGATGCTGTCGCTTTTTCACGCCGTGCGTGAGCGTCGCCTGCTGCACGGGACGCGTACCCTCGGCAAAGCCGCGCATCTTGCGGATCGCCGGACGCGCAAGCATCTCAAAGCCTACATACGCCGCGGCCGGATTGCCTGAAAGTCCCAGGTAGGGCTTACCCCCAAGCAAGCCAAACGTGATGGCCTTGCCCGGACGCATCGAGATGCGATCGAACAGCACCTCGCCCTCGCGCCGGACGAGCGCCGTCACGTAGTCGTAGTCGCCTGCCGAGGCGCCACCGCTCGTAATGACAAAATCGCACTCCAGCACGGCGCGATGCACCAGCTCGGCAATCGCCTGCTCATCATCGGGCGCAATGCCGTAGAACACGGGCTCGGCTCCTGCATCGAGCGCTTCGGCCATCAACGCCGACGAGTTGGAGTCGCGAATCTGCCCGCGCGCCGGCAGCTCACCCGGCGCGACCAGCTCCGTGCCCAGCGAGATAATGCCCACACGCGGCGCGGCATGCACCTTCACGCTCGCATACCCGGCGCTCGCCAACAAGCCGGCGCCCGCCGGAGCCACGACCTCGCCGGCGTGCATCACAACATCGCCGGCATGGGCCTCCTCGGCGGCAGAGCGAACGTTCTCCCCTACCTTGGCAGGCGCCGAGAACCTCACACGCGAACCCTCGTTGCCGTCACCGACGAGCACATCGACGATCTCATACTTCACCACGGCATCGGCACCTTCGGGTACCGGCGCGCCCGTCATGATGCGGACCGTCTCGCCCGCGCCGATTGTGCCCTCAAACACATGGCCCGCAGCCTCGTGTCCGATAACGTCGAGCGTCACCGGCGCCTCGCCAGATGCCTGCGCCAAGTCCGCCGAGCGCACGGCATATCCGTCCATAGCGCTGTTGGCAAACGGCGAGATGTCGATATCGGCCACCGCATCCTCTGCCAAGGGAAGACCGGCGGCCTGCCACACGGGAATCTCGACGACTTCGGTGCGATTCACGTGCGACAAGACGATCGCCTGCGCGTCCTCCAACGGAATGAGTTTCTCAGCCATATACACCTCTAGCATGCTGCGGCGCGCAACAAAAGCGCCGATTCTTTATGTTTCTCTCAGTATAATCCCTCGCCGCCTGCTCAAGACCTGGCCCGCGGCCGCGAATACATCTGTCGGCCGCAAGCCGCGAAACAAAACCAAAACCAACCCACCGGCTCGTCGCGTTTACCGCGTTTTATAATGCTCGTGTTGCAACCCAAAAGAGGAACGTATGACTTTTACCGACAAACCCGAAAGCGCAAACGAAGCGCAGGATCATTCTCAGTCGCTCGACGACGGCGGCTTTTTCTCCCTGAACGACGTCATCATGGCCGGCAGGCATCAGCTCACCCGCTCCGAGCATCTCTTGGCCGCCGACACGCGCCGCAACGCCCGCAACCTACTCGCGAGCGCCAAGTTGCTCACACTCGTCGTCATCGTCTCGCTCGCCATGGGCGTTGCCGCCTGGGCGTTTTTGACCTCGCTGAATATCGCGACCGACTATCGCGAGCACCATGCATGGGTCTACGCCTTGCTTCCCGTTGTGGGCGTTGCCACCGCATGGGTGTACAAAAACCACGGCCTTGCCGCCAAACGCGGTAACAACCTGGTCATCGACTCCGCTCTGGGCACACGCCTCATCCATATGCGCATGGCCGTTCTCACCTTCGTCTGCTCCACGCTCACGCACCTAACGGGCGGGTCGGCCGGTCGCGAGGGAGCTGCGGTGCAGATTGGCGGCACCATCGCCAGCAACATCTCGAGCCTCGCCCACCTCAAAAAGCATGACCACCACGACCTCATGCTCGCCGGCATCTCGTCGGCCTTTGGCGCCGTATTCGGTTCACCCCTTGCTGGAGCTTTCTTTGGCATGGAGATGTGCTTTATCGGCAAGATCGACTACACCGCGGGCATCTACTGCCTGGTCGCCTCGTTTACCGGCTACTTTACGTCGCTTGCCTTGGGAACCGAGTACGAGGCGAATGTCATCGCCAGCGTTCCCAACATGACACCACGGACGGTTGTCATCGTAGTCATCAGCGCCATCATCTTTGGTCTCACCGCACGTCTCTTTGCCTGGTCGGTTCGTACCGTCAAGAGCCTGTACGGCCGCTTTATCACCAATTACCTCGTTCGCGCACTCATAGGCGCACTCGTGGTTTTGGCCGCCTACGCCCTCCTCGACGCCTGGGACTACGCCGGCCTTTCCACGTGGCTTTCCGGCGCCGGGTTTGCAGGCAACACCACCCTGGCGGACGCAGCCATCAAGTTGGTCGTCACAGCGCTTACCCTGGGCGCCGGCTTCCAAGGCGGCGAGGTCACGCCTCTGTTTGGCATCGGTGCGGCGCTCGGCGGCTGGATCGGCTGCCTTACCGGGCTTGACCCCAGTTTTCTGGCGGCTCTCGGCATGCTCGGCGTGTTCTGCGCCGGCCTCAACGTGCCCATCACCACCTGCATGATGGCCATCGACCTGTTCCACGGCACGGCCGCCGGGTTCTTTGTCATCGTGGCCTTTATCAGCTACCTAACCGGCGGACACCGCGGCGTGTACCCCGCCCAGCGCATCATCTCACCCAAGCGCCGTTCGCTTATTGTGGATGAGGGCGGTACGGTAGCGGATGCTATCGAGCGCCACAACGACCTGATAGAGTAGATGTAATAATCGCCGTGCAGCCACAATCGGGGCTAATTCGACCTGAGCGCGACCGCACCGTCATGTCACACGCCGGGAGTCGCCCCATGCACGCAACTGATTTTGGTCGCACGCTCATCATCGCCAACCCAGCCGCCCAGTCGGGTGCGGCACGCGAAGTTGCCGAACGCCTGCAACGCTTTTTGGACATGACTGCACGCGCATCCCAGTTTGACCTGGTGTTGACCGAGCGTATGGGACACGCCAAGGAGCTGGCCGCACAGGCTCAGGGCTATCGCACCGTTATCGCACTCGGCGGCGACGGCGTGATTCACGAGGTCGTCAACGGGCTTATGACGCAAAAGGAGAACGCCCGCCCCGCTCTTGCCGTCCTGCCCGTGGGCTCCGGCAACGATTTTGCCCAGACGCTCGGCATCGACGATTTCTCCGGCAAGGATTTTGGCGCGCTGCTCACCTGCGAGCTGCAGCGTCAGGATATCGGGCGCATTCGCTCGTGGAGCCCTGCGAGCGGCAGCGGCGAGGCTACCGTTGAGTACTACGACCAGACGCTCTCGGTCGGCATCGATGCTGCCATCGGCCTTAGCACCACCGAGCTGCGCAAAAAGACCGGCTTGACGGGCGCGCCGCTCTACACCCTCTCGGGACTTGAGCAGTTTGGCCTACGCTATCGCAACTATCCTATGACAGTCAGCTTTGACGGCGCGCCCACAGAGCGCGTGAGGGCGATCATTATGGCGATACAGCTGGGCCCCACGTATGGCTCGGGCTATCGCATCTGCCCCGATGCCGACCCCTGCGACGGCATGCTCGACGTCTGCTACGCCTGCGGCCCCGTCCCTCGCGCGGTAGCCCTGCCTATGTTCCTTTCGGCCAAGGACGGCCACCATACCAAGTTGCCACCGGTTCGCATGCGCCGCTGCCGCCATGCCGAGCTAACTTTTGAGGAGCCCGACTACCCCATCCAGGCCGACGGCGAGCCCATCGTCGCCTCGCGCATCGAAGTCGACATCCTACCCGGCGCCCTCCAAGTCTGGCACCCCACCCGCTAGCAAGACCAGCGAAACAATCGGCTACTCGTCGCTCCCCGGCTTGCGACGGTTAGCCTTTTTAATCGCATTGAAGTGCTTGTCGTTGAGCCTGCGCTGGCGCGATCGCTGGGGCACTTTGGTCTTGACGCGACGGCGCGGCGGACGGCCACGACGCTCAAGCTCTGCGCGCAGCTTACGCAGGCAGCTCGCGCGATTCTGAAACTGACTACGGCTCTCGCGCGCCGTCACGACAATCCCCGTGGGCCCATGTTTCATGCGCACAGCAGAGTCCGTCGTGTTGACGCCTTGTCCGCCCGGACCCGTCGCGCGAAACACCTGCACCTCGCAATCGCGCGCCAACTCCTCGGCCGACATCTCGGCATAGCGCGCATACTCGCGCCACCCCATCTTGTTCTCATCCATATCAACACCTCCCCTCATACAAAAAATGTGACAAAGGGACAGTCCCTTTGTCACATCGCATACCAATCGCTTGTGTTGCGCGCTTAGGCGAAGGTGATCTCGCCGGTCTCGCAGTCCATATCGGCGATACGGGCCAGGTTCTCAACGCGGAAGCCGCGCTCGCGGAGCTTATCGCCACCGCCCTGGAAGCCCTTCTCCACCGCAATGCCAATACCGGATACCTCGGCACCCGCAGCCTCGCAGATCTTGATAAGACCCTCGAGCGCGCAGCCGTTGGCCAAGAAGTCGTCGATGATCAGGACCTTGTCGCCCTCGGACAGAAAACGCTTACCAACGATGACCGGGTACTCCTTCTGCTTAGTAAAGGAGTAGATGGTCGTGGCATACTGCTCGCCGTCGAGGTTGATGGACTGTGCCTTCTTGGCAAAGACCACCGGCACGCCGCCAAAATGCTGGGCTGCGATGCAAGCCATGCCAATGCCCGAAGCCTCAATCGTCAGGATCTTGTTGATCTCGGCACCCTCGAACAGACGGGCCCACTCGGCACCCATGTGGTCGAACAGCTCAACGTCGCACTGGTGGTTGAGGAAGGCATCAACCTTAAGGACGTTACCGGCCTTTACGATGCCGTCATGGCGAATACGATCCTCAAGCTCCTGCATGGCACAACCCCTTCTCGCGGCAACGATACCGCGCGATTAATAAACGTTGTTCGATAGTCTACCACGGACCGACCCCCGCCCGTCCCACAAGCCACATCGCACCACAAACCAGTCTTTTTGGGACGGCGCGAATCGTGGCAGACAGCCTCCCAACACGCTAATGGCGGGCGCGCATCTTCACCAAACGCACCATGGCGAGCGCAAAGCCCACGGCTGCCACGGCCATCAACACATAGAACACCGAACGAAAACCAAACAGGAACACATCCGGACGGCCCGCAACAAAACTGGTCACGGCCTCGCCCATCGCCACGCTCATCTGCCCATACAGGATATGCGACGCCGCCGTAATGCCGAGTGCCATGCCGGCGTATCGCGCCAAACTGCCCAAGCTGCCCGCAAAACCGAGTGCTTCGCGAGGAGCTGAGCCCATATACAGCGAGTTATTGGGGCTCTGGAAAATCGACGTACCGCACGACATAAACGCGACGCAACACACGATCACAGGGATAGAAGAGCGCTCGTCAAGCGTGCTTACCGCAAAGAGACCGCACACGTACACGCCTAGACCGACCGCCGTGGGTCCCTCGCAGCCAACGCGGTCCGAAACCGTACCCGAAAGCGGGCCGATAAAGGCATTCACCATCGGCAGCGCCAAAAAGAGTAGTCCAGAGATATCGGAACCAAAGCCGTGAGCGTCCTGAAAATAGAACGGCAGGATAAACTCGGATGCGCCAATACCAACGAACACGATGAGCATGCAAGCAAGGTTGATGGTGAAGGCCGAATTTGCAAAGCAGCGACGAGCAGCCTCAATCAGGGACATGGGGCGCTCGCCGGCCTCCGGCTTAACATGCGGTAGTGTATAGAGTCCCACGATAAACGAGATGACGCCAATGGGCAGGTTGATGAGGAAGATGCTCTCCCAGGGAAAGCTTGCCACCAGCATGCCGCCCAGCACGGGGCCACACATCATGCCGAGGGCCACGAAGGTCGCGAGAATACCCATGGCACGACCGCGCTCGCGCGCCGGAAACGACTCGGTGATGATACCCATGTTGTTAGCCATGGCCGCCGCGCAGCCGACGCCCTGCACAATGCGTGCCAGAATAAGAACTTCTAGCGAACTCGAAAGGCCGCAAAGCAGCGAGCCGACCGTAAAAACGATTACGCCCAGCTGGAATACGCCCACCTTGCCGCGCACGTCGCCCAAGCGGCCAAACGGCAGCATAGCCACGCATGTCGCAAGCAGGTACACCGAGCTCACCAGCTGGATGCGGTCGAGGCCCACGCCCAGCTCCTTTTGCATCACGGGCAACGCCACGGTCACGACGGTCGAATCCAGACACGACATAAACGTCATGATGAGCACGGTAAACAGAATCGCCCATTTGTTCTTGCCATGGGTATCGCCCTCAAGGGCAATGTGCTCGCGGCGCAGCTGCTCTGCAGTTTTCTCCATATCCATCCTTTCGAGTGGTGCAACGCAAAAACGGGGCCCCAATCGCCTGCGAACAGTCGCGATTGGGGTCCCGCCTACGGAATCGGAACTATATGTCACCGGAACCCCAAGAGGCTCCGTCGCTTCATACGAGAAGCTAGCCTAGCACTGCTCGAGCGCCTGCTCAAGGTCGGCAATCAGATCGGCCGTATCCTCGAGGCCGCACGACAGGCGCACCATGTCGGCGGAGATGCCACAGGCGATGAGCTCCTCATCGTTCATCTGGCGGTGTGTGGCATTAGCGGGATGCAGGCAGCAGGTGCGGGCGTCAGCCACATGCGTGGCGATCTGGGCAAGTTTAAGGCTCTTCATAAAGGTCTCGGCCGCCGCGCGACCACCGTTAAAGCCAAAGCTCACCACGCCGCAGGTACCGTTAGGCATGTACTTCTGAGCGATGTCATAGTACTTATCGCCCTCCAGGCCCGGATAGCTTACAAAGCGCACCTTGGGATGGCTCTGCAGGAACTTAGCAACGGCCAGGCCGTTCTCACAATGACGCGGCATACGCACATGCAGGCTCTCGAGCGAGCTATTCAGGAAAAACGCCGCCTGCGGGTTCTGCATGGGGCCGAGGTCGCGCATGAGCTGAGCGGTTGCCTTGGTAATGAAGGCACCCTCGCGACCGAACTTCTCGGCATAGGTCACGCCGTGATAGCTCTCGTCGGGCGTGGTGAGACCCGGGAACTTGTCTGCATGGGCCATCCAGTCAAACTGGCCGTGGTCGACGATCACGCCACCCAGGTAGGCAGCATGTCCATCCATGTACTTGGTGGTGGAGTGCGTAACGATGTCGGCGCCCCACTCAAAGGGACGGCACATCACGGGCGTCGGGAAGGTGTTGTCGACCATCAGCGGCACGCCGTGGTCATGTGCGGCCTTGGCAAAGCGCTCAATATCGAGCACGGCAAGGGCGGGGTTGGCGATCGTCTCGCCAAAGACGAGCTTGGTGTTGGGCCGGAAGGCTGCCTCCAGCTCCTCATCGGTGCAGTCGGGGGCGACAAACGTGCAAGTCACGCCCATGCGGCCCATGGTGTGGGCGAGCAGGTTATACGTACCGCCATAAATAGCAGAGCTAGCGACCACATGATCGCCGGCACCGGCCACGTTAAAGATCGCGAGGAAGTTCGCGGCCATGCCCGAACTCGTGAGCATCGCAGCGGTGCCGCCCTCCATCTCACAGATCTTGGCGGCAACGAGATCGCATGTGGGGTTCTGCAGACGACTGTAGAAGTAACCAGACTCCTCCAGGTCAAACAGCTTGCCCATGTGCTCGGACGTGTCGTACTTCCACGTGGTGGACTGGTAGATGGGCACCTGGCGCGGCTCCGCGTCGCCCGGGTGATAGCCGCCCTGAACACATGTAGTACCGATGGTCTGCTCGCTCATATCCAACTCCCTTACTTGGGTTTTGTTTTTATTCGGTTCACGATACCGCTACCCCGCACCCCTCTCAACCCATCCCGCCGATAGGTTATGGGACAAATTAATCAGGTTTATTTGTCCCAAATCTTAAGAAAGTGTTCGATGGCGAAAAACAATGAGATATGCACTGCGGTCTCGATAAGCGAATGCGCCGGCAAGGGTACCATAGGCGGGTACACCATGAACAAGGAGACAACGATGAAGCAGATCGATACCACCCAGCTCAACACTGCCGCCTGCCAGGCTCAGGCTGCCGAGTACCACGCCCGCGGCTTTAACTGCGCCCAGGCTGTCGCTTGCACGCTCGCGCCCGCTGTGGGGCTCGACCCCCAGATCGCCTTTACCCTCACCGAGGGCTTTGGCGCCGGCATGGGCGGCATGACCGAGACCTGCGGCGCCATCTCGGGCGCCGTGGCCATCATGGGCTTTGTGATGAGCGATGGTATGGAGAACCCCAAGACCAAGGGCCAGACCTACAAGCTGTCGCGCGAGATTGCCAAGCGCTTTGGCGAGAAGAACACCACGACCGTCTGCGGCACGCTCAAAGGCGTCGGATCGGACCAGGGTCCGCTCCGCAGCTGCCCCGGCTGCATCGACGACGCCGTCGACATCGCCTGCGATGTGCTAAAGCAGCTCGCCGAGTAAACGGCGACAACATAAAACGACGGCCGGCGCGCTTGGGATTCATCCAAAAGCACGCCGGCCGTCGTCGTTAGAACTCAGCAAACTCGGGAGCGCTGACCTCAATCTCCTCACGCCCCGCCATAAGCTCGCGCATCTTAACGCAAAACGGCTCCTGCTCCCCCGCCTTAAACACCAAATGAATCGTCACGGCATCCGCGTAATCGGTATCCGAAACCTTGGCATCCGAATCCTGGGCCAAACGAAGCACTTGCTCATACTGCGGATAGGCCACACGCACATCAACCGGCACGACGCTCGTCATCTCAACGATCTGCCCGGCTTCCTGAGCCGCAGCCACCGCCGTCTGCGTCGCCGCGGTATAGGCGCGTACCAAGCCACCAGGTCCCAACAACGTACCACCAAAATAGCGTGTCACTACGCAGCAAACATTTTTGAGCCCCGCACCGCGCAGCACCTCGAGCGTCGGCATACCACTCGTGCGGCTCGGTTCACCATCATCGCTCTGGCGCTCGCGTCCATCGACCAAAATCCACGCGGGAACATTGTGTCGAGCGTCATAATGACGCTTGCGAACCATCTCGATAAAGGCATTCGCCTCGTCCTCGGACTCAATATGGACCAGCTGGGCAATAAACCGGCTCTTGCGGTCCACAAACTCGCCCGAAACCTCAATATTCGATTGCAGAGTAAAATAGCTGTCCAACAAAGCCCCTCAACAAAATAAAGCGCAGCAACAAACAGCCTCAATAATACGGCAAAGGCCGTACCGATTGTCAGGGTAACAAAAATGCCAAGTGGGCCTGTAAGCCGGGTTCTGTCGTGAACGGTCATTTATCTTGTCTGCACGTTACCGTGCAGCTCCACGCACGCTACCCGAACGCGGACCGGGCCGGCCCATAGCGTTCCTATTCGCGCTTGCTCCGGATGGGGCTTGCCAAGCCGCCGTGTTGCCACGACGCTGGTGGTCTCTTACACCACCGTTTCAGCTTTTCCCTTTACGCCTTGCGACGCAGGTGGGAGTCTTCTTTTCTGCGGCGCTTTCCGTCGGATCACTCCGCCCGGCCGTTAGCCGGCATCCCGCCCTCTGGAGCCCGGACTTTCCTCACGCGTACCGCAAGCAGTACATCGCGCGACCGTCTGGCCCACTCAGCAGTGCAAGAGTGTAGCACACCGCCGCCACAGGCAACGGCACAACACAAGCGCTCGACACGATAAACCAAGAAGCGCCCATGCGCTACAATAATCCCGTCGATGGGCAACGTTGTCAGTCGAGACGCGACCGCGCTCCGCACCCCTCCGTCTACTCGGTGCGTTCCCGCCTCCTCCCCGAGGCGGGATGTCGGCTTTTTTCATGCACCGACAATTCAATAGCCTGTGGACAGCCCGGCAGCATTGCGCATCTCGGTGCCAAATGCAAAAAGGGACCCGTCCATTACGGACGGATCCCTTAAAACAAGTGATCGTCAAACCGATTTACTCGGCGTCAGTCTCCTCGTCCTTCTTCTCGGAAGGCAGCGGGGTAACCTCGATCTCGACGCCCAGAGTCTCAGCAGCGGACTTCATGGACAGGGAGATACGACGACGGTCGAGGTCGATCTCCATGACCTTGACCTGAACCTTGTCGCCCACGTGGGTGACCTGAGAAGGCTGATCGACGTGCTTGTTGGCCATCTCGGAGATGTGCACCAGGCCCTCGATGCCCTCGCCCAGATCGACGAAAGCGCCGAACGGGACAAGCTTGGTCACAGTGCCCTCGACGATAGCGCCGACGGGATACTTCTTGACCAGTGCGCGCCACGGATCCTCGGTGGTCTGCTTGAGACCCAGGGAGATGCGCTCGCGGTTGAGATCGACGTCGAGAACCTCGACCTCGACCTCCTGGCCGACCTTGACAACCTCGGAAGGATGGTTGACGTGGTTCCAGGAGAGCTCGGAGATGTGGATGAGGCCGTCGATACCGCCGAGGTCGACGAAGGCGCCGAAGTCGACGATGGAGGAAACGGTGCCCTGGAGACGCATGCCAGACTTGAGCTTGGACAGGATCTCGGAACGCTCGGCCTTACGGGACTCCTCGAGCACGACGCGACGGGAGAGGACGACGTTGTTGCGGTTGCGGTCCATCTCGATGACGCGAGCCTCGATGCGGGTGCCCATGTAGGAGGTGAGGTCCTTGACGCGACGGAGGTCGACGAGGGAAGCGGGCAGGAAGCCACGCAGGCCGATGTCGAGGATCAGGCCGCCCTTGACAACCTCGATAACCTCGCCCTCGACGTTCTCGCCGGAGTTGAACTTCTCCTCGATGCGGTTCCAAGCACGCTCGTACTCGGCACGCTTCTTGGACAGGACCAGACGACCGTCCTTGTCCTCCTTCTGGAGAACGAGGGCCTCGATGGGATCACCGAGTGCAACGATGTCTGCAGGGTTAGCGTCCTTGCGGATGGACAGCTCGCGGACCGGGATAACGCCCTCGGACTTAAATCCGATGTCAACGAGCACCTCGTCATGCTCGATCTTAACGACAGTGCCGTTAACGAGATCGCCCTCATCAAAGTCGGTAATCGTACCGTCGATGAGGTTGTTCATCTCCTCCTCGTTGACATCGTCAAGAGAGAAAATGGACGAGTTCTGAATCTCACTCAAAGGTGGACCCCTTTCGAACTACGGGGCCCCGATTGCTAGGACCTACAGAAGGGTGCGACAAGCACACAACGTTTAGGAACACTCGGGAGCCGACAGATACTGATGTGACGCTTATGCAATCACGTCCGTATAGATTACGGGGAAATCACTTCGATTTCAAGCGTGAACTGCGATTTTTTACTCGTATGGAGACTTTTTCGCAATCTTATGAACACACGTCTCCACAACTTGACGATAACCAGCCAGGCATTTGGCTTTGGGGTAAAGTATCCGGAGCCAACGACTCTAGATCAAATTTACGAGAAAGGTGCCCGCGTGCTCAAAGCAGTCGTTTTCGATATGGACGAGACGCTTCTTAGCATCAACCTCAACGCATTCATCCTTCGCTATTTTAAGGATGTCTCGTCGATGCTCGCGGATATCGGGCGACGCAGCCGAGGCGGCACGATGGCACGCCTAGGCACAATTCTGGTCGATCTCAACGCCAATCGCCGCAGCAGCACGGACAATCGCACCAATCTTGAGTTCTACCAGAAAGAGGTTGAGCGCCGGTGTGGAATCTGCCTCTCCGACCCCCTCATCTACGAGGCGTCTACCTACTACGACCGCGAAGTCCTGCCACACAAGAACGATGACATGATCAATGCGAGAGCCATGCCAGGCGCACATGCCGCGCTCCAGGCCGTACAGGATGCAGGACTGCGCTGCGCGCTCTTTACCAACCCCAGCTTTCCGCAGGGGGCCATCGAATGCCGCATGGGCTGGGGCGAGCTGACAGACGCGCCCTTCGAGCTCGTAACGCACATGGGCAACGCCACGCGCTGCAAGCCCGATGCCACATATTATCTAGAGCAGCTGCAGGTCATGGGGCTCGAGCCACATGAGGTCCTCATGGTGGGCAACGACCCCAAGCGCGATTTCCCCAGCCCCGACTGCGGTATTCAAACCGCCTATGTGGGCCAAGGAAAGCCCGGCCGAGCCACCTGGCGTGGAACCATGGAAGACTTCGCCCGCGACTTCAACGCCGTAATCGAAGCCTTCTACGAACACCAAGTAGCCGACGAACTGAGCTAACGTTCAGACTTAATAGTCGTTGGGGACGTTCTTAAATGACTAGTCAAACAAGAACGTCCCCAACGACTAGTCATTTAAGAACGTCCCCAATGACTACCCCGATGTTTAGGCAAAGTCAGCGAAAACCCGCCAGAGCGAGCAAGGTGCCTTGAAACGAGGCGGCATTG
>UQMW01000022.1 GCA_900542275.1 uncultured Collinsella sp. | reverse complement strand
GGCGGCGGTGCCGGCGGAGGCGGCGGTGCCGGCGGAGGCGGCGGCGGAACGTTCTAGCGGTCCTAAATTACGGGATGGGCTTTTCTCGACAGTCGTCGGGGGAAGCCCGTCCCTTTCTTATGTGCCGAGATGGGACGTTCTTGAATGACTAGGTGTGGCTGCCGGGTTTAGGCGGTTAGGTCCAGCTCGTAGAGGAAGCTTTCGCGCGGCATGTCGTGACGGCGCTCTTCGCGGTTGGCGCGGTGCGTTGCCGTGCGCTTAAAGCCGTGCAGCTCGTAGAACTTCCACGAGCAGTTGGAGTCGGTGTACAGGTGCGCCCTTGTCGCTCCGCGCGAGGACAGGTGCGAGACCGCAGCATCGAGCAACACCGAGCCGACGCCCAAGCCATGGACATCGCGATCCACGGCAAGCAGCGTGACCTCGTTGTCGTGTGGCAGGGGGCTGCTTTCGAGCAAGCGGTTGTTGGTGCGGATGGTTGCGCGTACAAACGAGAGATACTCGGCGCAGGCATCGGGCTCCAGCTCGCGCATCTGCGATAGCAGCGCGCGCTCGGTATCCATCCAATGTTCCTTGACGGCGGCGCCGGAGCTTTGCCCCGCACGCGCGAGCGCAATGCCGCGCGCCTGGCCGTCGATGACGGCAACCTGTGAAAACGTCGACGACGAAAGGCAGTAGGCAAGGTCGCACGCGGCCTCAAGGCGGTTGTACTCATCGTTATCCGAATTGTTATGCCAAAGCTGCTGCAGAATCAGCGCGATGGCGTCGAAGTCTTCGGTGTCAAACGGTCGGTAGAGAACCCGCGAGACCATGGTGCCTCTTTCTTTTGCGGATGCATATCGAGCACAGTTCTACCACGCCATTGGCATCTAATTATGGTGCCCCTGTGTTCCATGAACTCACCGTGCCCGGCGCTGCGCCCACATCCTCCACTCGCAAGCTTTTTCTGCACATGCGACCGTTGCGGGGTGCATCGACGCGCTCGATGCGCTACATTAAATCAGTATTTTCAATGCCGCTGCGCGAGCGCTGCAGATCGACGTATCACCGACTCACAGAGCACGGCGGCGTACCAGACAGGAGGACTGCATGGGATCTGATGTGAAGATCGCACGCGCGTTGATCTCGGTTACCGATAAGACGGGCGTCGTCGATTTCGCACGGACGCTGGTCGATGACTTTGGCGTCGAGATCGTCTCTACGGGCGGTACGGCTCGTGCTATCGAGGATGCGGGCGTTCCCGTAACCCCCATCGAGGAGTTCACGGGCTATCCCGAGATGATGGACGGCCGCGTTAAGACCCTGCACCCCAAGGTCCACGGCGCGCTGCTGGCCCGCCGCGATTCCGAGCAGCACATGCAGGAGGCGGCTCAGCACGGCATTAAGCTGATCGACCTGGTCGTCGTCAACCTGTACGAGTTCGAGAAGACCGTCGCCAACCCCGAGGTCACCTTTGCGGACGCCATCGAGCACATCGACATTGGTGGCCCCTCCATGCTGCGCTCTGCCGCTAAGAACGCCGCGAGCGTTACCGTCATCTCCGATCCGGCCGACTACGACGCCGTCCTGGCCGAGATGCACGAGACCGGTGGCTGCACCACGCTTTCCACCCGTCGTCGTCTGCAGGTGAAGGTCTACCAGACCACCGCCGCCTACGACACGGCTATCTCCCGTTGGCTTGCCGCCCAGGCAAGCGACGTGGCGGACACCTCTGCCAAGCTCGAGGTTTCGCTCGAGAAGGTCGACGACCTGCGCTATGGCGAGAACCCGCAGCAAAAGGCCACGGTCTATCGCTTTGCCGAGGGCTGCGAGAACACCGCGAGCTCGCAGTTCCCGCTCGTGGGCTCCGAGCAGGTCCAGGGCAAGCCTCTCAGCTACAACAACTATCTGGACGCCGACGCCGCTTGGAACCTGGTCCGCGAGTTCGACGAGCCTGCCTGCGTGATCCTCAAGCATCAGAACCCCTGCGGTTCCGCCGTTGCCGAGGATATCACGGCTGCCTACGACCGCGCCTTTGCCTGCGATCCCAAGAGCGCCTTTGGCGGCATCATCGCCTGCAACCGCGAGGTTCCCTTTGAGTTGGTTGAGCACTTTGCCGACCAGAACAAGCAGTTCGTCGAGGTCATCATCGCGCCGAGTTACACCGCCGAGGCGCTCGAGCGCATGGCCAAGCGCCCCAACCTGCGCGTGCTGGCTACCGGTGGCGTGGACCACGGCGCCAAGGTGGAGCTGCGCTCCATCGATGGCGGCATGCTGGTGCAGGAGGTCGACCACGTGACCGAGGACCCCGCGACCTTCACGTTCCCCACCGACCGCAAGCCCACCGATGCCGAGATGGCCGAGCTCGAGTTTGCCTGGAAGGTCTGCAAGGGTGTCAAGTCCAACGCCATCCTGGTCTCCAAGGGCAAGGCCGGCATTGGCATGGGCCCGGGTCAGCCCAACCGCGTTGACTCCGCGCTGCTTGCCTGCGAGCGCGCCGAGGACTTCTGCGAGCGTGAGGGCGTGGAGAAGGGCGGCTTTGCCTGCGCAAGCGACGCGTTCTTCCCGTTCCGCGACAACGTCGATGTGCTTGCCGCACACGGCGTGACCTGCATCATCCAGCCCGGCGGCTCCAAGCGCGACGACGAGAGCATCCAGGCCTGCAACGAGCACGGCATCGCGATGGTCTTCACAGGTGCCAGGCATTTTAGGCACTAGGGCTTTCCCAAGAACCCGACCTTGCCCCTCAAACCGTCGCTTGCGTACATTTAGTACGCGGCGCTCCTCTTTCGGGGCAATCTCGGGCACTTGGAAAACCCTTAATGGGATGTTGTTCTATCCCATTAAGCTGATCGGTCGCTTGGCCATATCGTCAAAATAATCTCTGCAAAAGACGGCCGCTCCGTTTGGAGGGCCGTCTTTTTGGTATAAGAGGACGGAATGACTAACACGAAAGGGATGACCATGCCCCAGATTGATGATGCCGAGCTGTTTGGCAATGCCGAGGACCAGCGCGCGTACGAGGACTTTTGCGCCAATCAGGAGGCGGTTGAGAAGTTTACGCTCGACGAGCCCGCGCTCGTGTGCCGTTGGCGCATGTCCAACAAAAAGGTACCCATGCTCAACCGTCACATCCGTGCGCTGTCCGAGCGCTTGGTGCAGGGCGAGCCGCTCACCCATAACATGCTCAGCTGGGCAAAGCAGCACGTTGAGTGGTCGCTTGCCGAGGGCGATTACACCGCGCACGACGGCGTGCTCATGCTAGTGATCGACGTCAACGGCAATGCCGCCATGACGGTGGGCGAGTACGAGCCGCTGGCCGATACTTCGGCCAAGGCGCTGCGTGCCCGCTCTGCCGAGGCCCGCTCCGAGGCCGACGAAACCGGCGTGGCGCCCGAGTTGCTCGCTTCCGTCAACGACGGAGAGCTGGCCTTTGTGGCGCCGGCGGACGAGTGCCTGTGCGGTACGGCGACGCTCATCGAGCAGCTGGCCCAGACCAAGGGCATCTCGGTCACGCGTGTAGACATTCCCGCGCAGCTCAAGGGTGCTTTGTTTCTGGTGAGCGACGAGCACGGCGTGGTTCCCGCTGCCGATGTCGACGCTGCCGAGGCGGACGCTGCTATGGTCACCTTCTTCGCCGACGGCTACGAAAAGCTCCGCGCCCGCCGCTAAATGATTTTTCTGGCGCGGGGATTTTATAATCATTTGATCCCCGCACCCGTTGCGAGCGAGGGCGAGTCGGACCTTTCGTTCGCGAACAGTTCTGTCACCTTGTTGCCGCGCGAGGCGCGTGCCGGCGACTTCGCGGCAATAATGGCTGTAAGACAACTAAGAGGGGAGCGGAATCCATGGCGCTGATCTATATCGTTGAGGACGACGAGCCCATTCGTCGCGAGCTTGCTGACATCCTTGCCCGTGCTGGTTTTGAGGTCGAGGCCTGCGAATCGTTTGAGCATGTCTCGCGCGATATTCTCGCTGCCGCGCCCGACCTGGTGCTGCTCGATCTCACGCTTCCTGTCAAAGATGGCCAGCACATCTGCCACGAAGTCCGCCGCGAGTCCGAGGTCCCCATCATCGTCCTTACGTCGCGCACGACCGAAATCGACGAGGTCATGGCAATGACACTCGGCGCAGACGACTTTATTTCCAAGCCCTATAGCGCGCGCGTGCTCGTGGCGCGCATCAACGCGCTGCTGCGCCGCACCACGTCGGCAGGCGAGCGCAGCACCATGGTCCACAAGGGGTTGGAGCTCGACCTTGCCCGCTCCACGGTCACCAATACGGCAACCGGTGACAGTACCGAGCTCACCAAAAACGAACTGCGCATTCTCTCGCTGCTCTTGGGTCGCGCGGGCAAGATCGTCTCGCGCTCGGCCATCATGCAGGACCTGTGGGATTCCGATGCCTTCGTGGACGACAACACGCTCACTGTCAATATCAATCGCCTGCGTGCGACGCTCGACAAGATCGGCGTCAAGGGGTACCTCATCACGCACCGCGGCCAAGGCTATTCGGTTTAGGACCCGGCCATGTCGTTTGGCAAGTTCTTTAAAGACGCGTTGCTGCCCGTTGCCGTGTGGACGTGCGGCGTGCTGCTGAGCTGCTTTGTGCTGACGATGGCCGGCGCCCCCGCATCCATCGTGATCGTGGCGGTTGGCGTGTCCTTTGTCTTTGGCATGCTGGGTATTGTGATCGAATACGCGCGCCGTCGCCGCTTTTTGCACCAGCTGGAGCGTGCGGCCGAGGAGCTGGAGAGCCCTGCGTGGGTGCAGGAGATGGTGCAATGCCCAACCTATGCCGAGGGCGAGCTCGAGTACGAGGTTCTGCGCCGGGTGGGCAAAGCCGCGTGCGATGAGGTTGCCGAAGGCCGGCGTCAGACCGATGACTATCGCGACTATATTGAGAGCTGGGTCCACGAGGCCAAGCTGCCTCTGGCGGCAGCCCATCTGATTTTGGAAAACTTGGACGGCAGCGAAGACGACCTGTCGCGTGTGGATGATCTGGGTCGCGAGCTGACTCGCGTGGAACGCTATATCGACCAGGCGCTGTTCTATGCGCGCTCGGAAGTCGTGGAGCGCGATTACCTGATTCGCCGCTGGGATCTTAAGACCTTGGTGGCGGGTGCGATTAAGGCCAACGCGCGCGAGCTCATCGCGGCGCACGTGGCCCCGGTGTGCGAGAACCTCGACTTCGAGGTCTTTACCGACGAGAAGTGGCTCGAGTTTATCCTGGGCCAGCTCATTCAGAACAGCATTAAATATGCGTGCGAGGACGGCGCGAAGATCGTGTTTTCGGGCGCGTTGCTGGACGAGGGCCTGGCAAGCGAGCGCATTGAGCTTGCCGTCGCCGATAACGGCTGCGGCGTGTGTGCGGCAGACCTGCCACGCGTGTTCGAGAAGGGCTTTACCGGCGACAATGGCCGCACCACCAAGCGCGCAACGGGCATCGGCCTCTACCTGGTGGCGCGCCTGTGCTCCAAGATGGGCATCGACGTCACCGCGGCATCCGACCCCGGTGAAGGCTTTGTCGTAACGTTCGCCTTCTCAACGAACAAGTTTCAATACTTTGAGTAGGCGTCGTGGCATGACGCTTCTGAGAGCCATTCACATAAAGTAGATTATCCCAAATGGGATAATTCAATCATATTGTGCTATGATTATCCCGTTTGGGATAATCATAGGGGATTAGCATGCAAGACTGGAATGAGCGAACGATTTTTGACCCAGCTGAACTCGGTGCATATTTGCGCGAACGCCGGAAGAAGCTCGGTTATACCCAACGCGATGTGGCTGACTTCAACCAGTGCAGTTTGCGCTTTGTGAGCGAGCTTGAGCGTGGAAAGGCGGGTGCCAATCTTCGCCAAACCCTTCAAATCGTCAACAGCCTGGGAGTCGATTTGATCCTGAGGGAGAGGGGCGACGCCTCATGGCATTAAAGGTTTATCGTGAGTATCGGGGAACGTTTGAGCTGGTCGGAGAATTTGAGAGGGCCGATCCCGCAAACGAGACGTTTGCCTATAATGCGGGCTATCTTGAATGCGATGATGCCGCCGCACTATCAGTTTCTCTTCCCTTGCGGCAAGACCCATATACCAGCAATGAGTTTTCGGCCTTTTTCTCGGGCATGCTTCCCGAGGGCCCGGTTCGGCATGAGCTGTCGATGCGTTTTCAAATCCCTCAGTCAGACTATCTATCGATGCTCGAGCGTTTGGGCGATGAGTGCGTCGGCGCCTTGAGGTTTCTCAACGATGAGAAATCGAGCCACGATCCTGGATATCGGCCTTTGCAGGACAAAGATTTTGAGGCGCTTTCTAAGGCGGAAGTGTTCGAGATTGCAAATGATATGCAGGATTCGAGGCTGTCGTTGGCGGGCGCTCAGTCTAAAACCGGTTGGTTTTTGCCGCGCGGCAAAGATGCAAAAAAGGCTGGGGCGGGGGACTGGATGCTGCCGATCGGCTCAGCTCCCTCGACTCACATAGTCAAGATTGCTTCTGCTAAACACCCGGATTTGCCGCTCAACGAATTCATTTGTATGACGGCAGCGTCTGCGGCCGGGCTTGAGGTCGCCCGTTCAGAAGCTTCTGATACCGTTTCTGGTGCATTTATTTCCGAACGTTACGACAGGATTTGGAGCGATGAGTCGCCATCGATGGGCGGATTTGATGTGCCTCTGAGGCTGCATCAGGAGGATTTTTGCCAAGCGGCTGGCTGGCCTTCGTATATGAAATACGAGACACGTCCCGATACCTGCTATATGGCTCTTTGCGGCCGGTTGATAAGAGAACAATCGTCTAATGTAATTGCCGATGCTCAAACGTTTACTCGTCAGGTAATGGTCGATTATGCGTTGGGGAATTGCGACTCGCATCTCAAGAACCATTCGTTTCTCTATAGTCCGAGTTGGCGTGAAAAGAGGCTGGCCCCTGCATACGATATTGTCTGCACGACGATAATGGGATACGACCATAACCTTGGGATTGATATTGGGGATCATCGAGTGATCGATGAGGTGACGCCTGAAGATTTTGAATTCATGTCTCAAGATCTTCATCTACCGCTCAAGATGATCAAGAGCATCGCAGCAGAAGTTGCTGAAGGGGTGTCTGCCCAGCTTGCAGAGCTTGCTTCTGCAACTGGAGATTTGGGCAGGGTCGCATTGAAAATTCAGTCGGACTCCGTTGGGAGAATGAGGGTTCTGGAGCAATTCTCGGCCTAAAACAAAACGTGCCGCCCCAACCGGGGCGGCACGCCATCTTTATATCAGCCAGCTCGCTGAAGTAAGGCTGCGAAGGCCGCGGGGCCGGGAGGGGTTTCCTAAGGGCACATCCCGCAGCCGCAACGCGGCGAGGACGTGCCCGTGGAAACCCCGCAGACCCCGCGGCCGGTGGGAGCAACGCTACTTCACGACCAGGATATCGCAGTCGGTGTTGCGTAGCAGGAACGTCGAAATCGAGCCCAGGAGCGCATACTTGATCGAGGACAGGCCGCGTGCACCGCAGAGCACCAAGTCGGGCTTGACCACGTCGAGCATCTCGTCTTTGAGTGTCTCGCGGATGCGGCCGGCGCGAATCATGACCTCGACCTCGGGAATGTCGGGATTGGCCTTGGCCTCTTCGAGCTGCTTGGCGATGGAGTTGTTAAATGCCTCCTCCAGACCGTTGACCAGATCGACCGGATAGGAACCGGCGCTCTCGAGCGCCGTGGAATCGATAACGTGGCCGATAATCAGCTTGGCACCGTTGTTTGCGGCGACCTTGATGGCGCGTGCGAGCACAAAATCCTGCTGCTCAGTACCGTCGAGTGAAACAAATACCTTGGTGTAGCCCTCGTTCATGGTTTCCTCCTTGGTCTATCGCACGGGCGCTGGGCTCGTGCATCGGGCGGGCGCGGATGCGTGGCCGCCGGACACTTTATCTTGTTGCAGTTATACCCAAGGATTTGGGTTTGACCGCTCGCAATTCTGTGAACGGGCGAGTTTTTTGGTAAGGGTAGGCGCAGACGCGCCCGTACGGTTGATAATGGGATATCGCCCGCACCGTCCGCAGAATAATATCGGCGGGTGTCTAACGAGGGGGTCCCTTTGGATATCATCGAGCTTCTAAAATCTGCCTTTATGGGCCTGGTCGAGGGCATCACCGAATGGCTGCCTGTTTCGTCGACTGGTCACATGATCTTGGTGGACGAGTTCGTCAAGATGAACGTGAGCGAGACGTTCTGGAATATGTTTCTGGTCGTGATCCAGCTTGGCGCCATTTTGGCCGTCTGCGTCCTGTTCTTCTACGACCTTAACCCGTTTTCTCCCAGCAAGGGCAAGGAGGGCCGTCGCGACACCTGGGTGCTGTGGGGCAAGATTGTGCTCGGCTGCATTCCCGCCGCGGCAATCGGTCTGCCGCTCAACGACTGGATGGAGGAGCATTTCTACAATGCTCCCGTCGTGGCACTGGCGCTCATCGTATACGGCGTGCTGTTTATCGTGATCGAGAACTGGCGCGCGAGCAAGCGCGAACAGGCTGCTCTTGCCGGTTCGTTTGGTTCTCGTGCCGTGACGTCGGGTGGGCGTCCCGCTGGCGCACACTTTGCCGCACCCGCTGCGACTGCCGCTGCAGACGACGATGACGATAACCTGGACTTTGGTTCCATCGCTACGCTCGAGGACCTGAGCTGGAAGACCGCACTGGGCATCGGTTGCTTCCAGGTGCTCTCGCTGGTGCCGGGTACGTCGCGCTCTGGCTCCACCATCATCGGTGGCCTGCTTTTGGGCTGCACGCGTTCGGTGGCGTCCAAGTTTACGTTCTTCCTGGCCATCCCTGTCATGTTTGGCGCGAGTGCGCTCAAGCTGGTCAAGTACTTTATTAAGGGCGGTACGTTCGGTGCCAACGAGGTCGCTATCTTGGGCGTGGGCTGCGTTGTGGCCTTTGTGGTTTCGCTCATCGCCATCAAGTGGCTCATGGGCTTCGTTCGCCGTCACGACTTTAAGTGCTTCGGTGTTTACCGCATCATCCTGGGCATCGTAGTGCTCGCATACTTCTTCGTTCTGGAGCCTATGCTCGGCCTCTAACTCAGCTGTCGTTGCGCGACGGCCAGAGCGACAACTTGTCATTCAAAGAGGGTGGCATGACCAAAAGGTCTATGCCGCCCTCTTTTCATGTCAATTTGTTCGCTCTGGCCGCCGCTCGCTACCGTTGCCGTGACATCGGTGGCTCCGTGATTGGTGCATTGGGGTCAGGTTATTTTGCACCGGCGTGGTGCAGACAAACCTGACACCTTTGCACCAAATTCGCTGGGGTGGGCCTGACGGTGGCGCACGGAGTCGTGGTGTGATTTGCGTCGGTGTCCGCGCGGCTCGGTATACTGGTACGGCTCAAACTATGGCGCTGCCCGCAGGCGCGCCGTCCGTCAGATGAGGAGTCGCCCATGACCCAGCCCTTGCCCTGGGAAAAGAACACCGCGGTACCCGTGCCGCCCGCGCCGGAACCCGTGCCACTCGATGCATACACCGCCCCCGCTGCGCCGGAGCCCGAGCTCGTTCCGCTCGACATCTACGACGCCCCCGCGCCGGCTCCTGCGCCCGCAAAGCCGCTTGTCGACATCGACAGCCTTAATCCCGCCCAGCGCGAGGCGGTGCTCACCACCGAGGGTCCGTTGCTGGTACTTGCCGGCGCCGGCTCGGGCAAGACCCGCGTCCTGACCTTCCGTATCGCACATATGCTCGGCGACCTGGGCGTTAAGCCTTGGCAGGTTCTTGCCATCACGTTTACCAACAAGGCCGCGGCCGAGATGCGCGAGCGTCTGGCAGCGCTCATCCCCAGTGGCACCCGCGGCATGTGGGTGTGCACCTTCCACGCCATGTGCGTGCGCATGCTGCGCGAGGACGCCGACCTGCTGGGCTACACCGGTCAGTTCACCATCTACGATGATGACGACTCAAAGCGCATGGTGCGCGACATTATGCAGGCGCTCGGCATTGAGCAAAAGCAGTTCCCCATCAACATGATCCGCAGCAAGATCAGCTCGGCTAAAAACGCCATGATCGGGCCCGAGGACATGCTCAAATCTGCCGACAGCCCCAATGACAAAAAGGCCGCGCAGGTCTACCTGGAGCTGGAGCGCCGCCTGCGCGCCGCCAATGCGATGGACTTCGACGACCTGCTCGTGCGCACGCTCGAGCTGCTGCGCACCCGCCCCGAGGTGCTCGATAAGTACCAGGAGCGCTTCCGCTACATTAGCGTCGACGAGTATCAGGACACCAACCACGTCCAGTACGAGATCGCCAACCTGCTGGCCGCCAAGTACCAAAACCTCATGGTCGTGGGCGATGACGACCAGTCCATTTACAGCTGGCGCGGCGCCGACATCACCAACATCCTGGACTTTGAGCAGGATTTTAAAAACTGCAAGACCGTCAAGCTGGAGCAAAACTACCGCTCCACGGGCCATATCCTGAGCGCCGCCAACGCCGTGGTGCGCCACAACTCGCAGCGCAAGGACAAGCGCCTGTTTACGGCCGAGGGCGATGGCGAGAAGATCCAAGCCTTCCAGGCGAGCGACGAGCGCGACGAGGGCCGCTGGATTGCCGGCGAGATCGAGAAGCTGCATGCCAAGGGTACGAGCTACGACGATATCGCCGTGTTCTACCGCACCAACGCTCAGTCGCGTATTCTCGAAGATATGTTCCTGCGTGCGGGCGTGCCCTACAAGATCGTGGGCGGCACGCGATTCTTCGACCGTGCCGAGATCCGCGATGTCATGGCCTACCTCAAGATGATCGTGAACCCGGCCGACGAGATGAGCGTCAAGCGCGTCATCAACACGCCGCGTCGCGGCATCGGCTCCACTTCGATCCAAAAGATTGAGCAGCTGGCGCGCGACAACCGTTGCTCGTTCTTCCAGGCCTGCGAGATTGCGACAGCCGAGACGGGCATGTTTAGCGCCAAGGTGCGCAATGGCCTGTCGAGCTTTGTGGCGCTGGTGCGCGAGGGCCGTTGCATGGACGGCGAGCTCAAGGACGTCGTCGAGATGATCGTCGATAAGACGGGCCTGCTGCGGGCTTTTCGCGCCGAGGGCACCATGGAATCCGAGAGCCGTGCCGAGAACATCCAGGAATTCCTGGGCGTCGCCGCCGAATTTGAGGAGACGCACGAGGATATCGAGGGCACGCTCGAGAGCTTGGAGGAGTTGCGCGCTGCCGGCGTTGCCGACGTGCCTGCCGGCGCCGAGCCCGAGCCCGTCGTGGTGAGTGCGCCCGCGCCCGAGCCGGGACCCTCCGCCCCGGCATCTTCGTTTGAAGTGCCCATCGGCGCACGTGACGCCGCGGGCACCAATCCGCTCGATAGCCTGGCCGCTCCGGCACTCTCGCCGCAGGACGCCCTGGCCGCCGCCATCGCGGGCAACGCATATGCAGCGCCGACGGAGTTGCCGGCGGGTGCCGTGCATGCCGATGAGATTGAGCGCACCTACGGTCCGCTCACCTGTAAGGCGCTTCCTGCACTTATGGAGTGGCTGGCCCTGCGCTCCGACTTGGATTCCCTGGCTGGCGAGACGCATGCCATCACCATGATGACCATCCACTCCGCCAAGGGCCTGGAGTTCCCGGCGGTGTTCGTGGCCGGCATGGAGGAGGGCATCTTCCCGCATGTGCACGACTTTAGCGGCAGCGATGACCCGGGCAAGCTCGAGGAGGAGCGTCGCCTGGCCTACGTCGCCATCACGCGTGCCCGTAAGCGCCTGTTCTTGACCTATGCGGCCACGCGCCGCACGTACGGCTCAACTTCTGCCAACCCGCGCTCGCGCTTCCTCAACGAGATTCCGTTTGAGGATATCGAGTTCAGCGGTATCGGTTCTGCCGGTTTTGAGGGCACGGGCTGGGAGAAGCGCGGCGACCGTCATGGCACCTTTGGCTCGGGTATGGGCTCGGATATGTACGGCGGCAAGGTGTTTGGCTCGCATACGCGCTCGACGGGCGGTTCCGCCTCGCGCGGCGGATCGAGCTTCGACGATTTCTTTGGCGGCAGCAGCTATGGGACCGAGCGCCATCGCGGGGTCTCACCCGATGCCGGCCGTGTTGCTTCGACCTTTGGCTCGGGTGCACCGCGAGCCAAAAAGCCGTCGTCCAAGGTGTCGCCGACGGTGGATCGCAAGGTCGATCGCGCGAGCGCGTCGCAGGACTTTGCCGCGGGCGATACCGTGAGCCACAAGACCTTTGGCACGGGTACCGTGATCTCGGTCGCCGGAGACATGATCGAGGTTCAATTCGAAAAGACCGGCCAGACCAAAAAGCTAATGAAGGGCTTTGCGCCTATAGTGAAACTGACCTAGGCGGCTTTCCCAGGCACGGCACCTCGGCCTTCAATCGTCGGGCATGACCTCAAGGTCTATGCCCTCCTCTTTCAGGCCGATCTGCCGCACCTGGAAAACCCGTACATCCGGCTGGCGGGCACGCCGGGGGCTTTGGTCGCCTGCTCGGGCAGTCCTGCGCAAGACGGAGAGCACATTAAGTGCTCTCCTTTGCGTGCGGAACTCGCGATGACCTTAATATATTTCTCCGGCCCTCCGCCGTGCTCGGGAGACGACACGTTGATGTCTGCTTAACTCTGCTCGTTCAGGCTAATGGCTTTGTTGGGGATCCACAATTTGCTGCAAGGTGAACTTGCATTGGAGCGTATCGTCCTCTTCTCGTGCATCGTCAAAATCGAAGATCATGATGGCGCAGTTGGGGAGTTTTGTTGGGAGCTCGAAGCCCTCTGGGGCTGCAGCCTTGATGAATTGGCGGCTGGCACTGCCGTGGCTTACTGCTAGGAGGGTTTCGGTGTCCTTAGCGCCCATGAGATTGGTGAGGGTGCCTACCATGCGCTCCTGCAGTGCCTGGCTTCCTTCTCCTCCGAAGGGGACCAGATCCTCGCCCGGATCCCAGACGTCGGTGGGTAGGGCGTCGTGGGGGCCCTCTTCGAAGGAGCCGTAGCTGCGCTCGATGATGCCTTCGCAGGGCTCGACTGCTGTGTCCGGGCCGAGGAGCTCGCATGCGACGAGCTGAGCCGTGTCCATGGCTCGGCCTAAGGGCGAAGAGACCACTTTGTCGGGAACGACGTTGTGGGCTTTGAGCCACGCGGCTGCCATCCCGGCTTGCTGACGGCCCAGGTCGGTCAGCGGCGAATCGCAGCGGCCCTGGACCAGCTTTTTGACGTTGAACTCAGTTTGACCGTGGCGGAGTAGATATAGCTTCTTCATGCTCTCCCCTTCTGCATCAGTTGCTTTATCGGCTCGGCCCTACTCGTGGGTATGGCCGACATAGTCTTCGTCGATCGTGATCTTGGCAATCGACTTGGGATATTCGGATTCGACCCTCTGGGCCAACGCGTGCTTTAGGTCCTCGGCGCTCATCGCCAAATCCGAGGGACGTACGCAGTCAAAGATCACGTTGGTATGCGTGGGGCCCGGAACACAGCGTAGGTCGTGGATCGAGAGGCGGCTATCGACCTCTTGAGCCATGGCGTTGATGCGCAGACGCATGCTCGCCACCTTTGGATCGTCGGTCACGATGGGGTCATAATGGAGCGTGACGATCATACCGTCTTCGTTCCTAAACGACTGCTCGATGTTATCGAGCGTGTCGTGACTTTCCAGCGGGCTGGCCTCGGCCGCCATCTCGGCGTGCGCACTTGCAAACTTCCTGCCCGGACCGTAATCGTGAACCATAAGGTCGTGGACGCCCAAAACGCCGGGGTAGCTCATGATCTTGTCTCGAATGTGCTTGACCAGCTTTGGATCGGGTGCCTGGCCCAAAAGCGGGCTCACCGTATCCTGGATGAGCTCAAAACCACTCCAGCCGATATAGGCGCCAACGGCAAGGCCGACCCATGCGTCAAGATTGATATGCGTCACCTGGGAAACAATCGCGCACGCCAGCACGGCGCCCGTGGCTAGGACATCGTTTTTGGAATCCTGAGCGGTCGCATGCAACGTCTCGGACTCAATGCGGTCACCGAGCTTTTGGTTGAGGGCCGCCATCCACAGCTTTACAACCATCGAAAGTGCCAGGACTGCCACCAGGGCAAGCGAGAACTCGACAGGCTCTGGGTTGACGATACGCTCCACCGAGGACTTCACCAGTTCGATGCCAATAAGCAGCACGAGCGCCGCCACAACCAGACCCGAGAGATACTCGTAGCGGCCATGACCGTAAGGATGCTCGGGGTCTGCTGGCTTGCCCGCCAGCTTAAAGCCAAGCACGCTCACGATGTTCGAGCTAGCATCGGACAGATTATTCATGGCGTCCGCCACAATCGAAACCGATCCCGACAGCACGCCAATTACGCCCTTCGCAGCGCATAGTGCCACATTGGCGAGAATACACACCACGCCCGTCAACGTGCCCACGCGCGCACGGTCGCCCTGCGCACGCTTAACAATCCACTCGACCATCTACATCCGCCCCCACGGTACTACCTATATATCTATTGCTCAAACGGATTGTAGTGTAGCCACTTTGCCCCACAGATACAAAAAGGCCGCAACCAACACGGGCCACGACCTTGGAATGTGCCATGCGGGACTGCCCCTTTGTCACACAGGTTTATGCGCTTACTTCAGCAGCGCTCGCAACTGTTTCGGGTGAATCAGCTCCGTCCCCCGTCGCCTGCCCCTTCGCCGGCACCACGCCAAAGCAGTAGCTCAGCGCCGCAGACACCGCAAATGCCACACCGCCGGCGGCGCAGCACCACAGCAGGTTCGAGATGCCGCCCGTGGCAAAGCCAATGACCATGAGGACATTCGTCATGCCGATGGTATAGGCCGTAACGTGGCCCACGGCCGCAACAAGGCCTCCGACGGCGCCGCCAATGGCCATGCACGTCAGGCACCTGCCATATTTAAAGCCGCAACCGTACAGCGCCGGCTCGCTTACGCCGCCAAGAACACCCGAGATTGAATAGCCCAGCATGAGCGCCTTCTCGTCCTTATCCGCAACGCGAAGCGACGCGCCAAAGGGCATGCCCCAAACGGCGAACGTTGCCATCGTCGCGGCGATCAGAATGCACGAATCCGTTCCCACGCTCATAAACTGCGCATAGGCGAGCGATAGGACGACGTTGCTGACGCCCGCGATCTTAAGGAACTCCCAGCTGGCGGCAAGCCCCATGAGCGTGAGCAGCGACACGATGCCACCGGAATTGCCAAGCATAAACATAAGCTGGCCCAACAGCATGCCTAGATAGCTGCCCGCCGGCGCCGTAATACACAGCGAAACCGGAACCATGACAAGCATGGTTGCAAACGGAACGAACGAAAACGTCACGGCCTTAGGGATAACGCGCTGAAAGAAACACTCCACTCGCCATAGCACGGGCACCGAAATGAGAACCGGAATAACAGTCGTCGTGTAATCGTTGACCGGCGCGGGAAGCAGACCATACACGGAAGTCATCGATGCCCCCGTCGTCGATGCGGTATCTACGAGCTTAAGCAGGTCGGGCGCAATCAATACGCCGCCCAGCATCATGCCCAACTGCTCCGAGCAACCGAGCTGGCGGGCGGCGGCCCACCCAAGATAAATGGGCAAAAAGTAGTAGCCGGCGTTATAGAGCCAACTGTAGAACAGGCGATAGATTTCGGAATCGGCAGACCACAGGCCCAGCATGCCTTCGCCCATAATGACGGCGACGGTGCGGAACAATGCCGCGCAGACAATAAACGGCAGCGCCGACATCATGCTTTTGGACAGATAGTCCACCACGGCCATGGCGTTTGATGAAACCATCGTTGTAAACGAGGTGTTAGAAACTTGTGACATGGAACGCCTTTCCCAATGTGACATGCGGACTGTCCCTTTGTCACATCGTGCGGTACCGACCGATTGTGCGGTACTTTTCGTAGCGGAGGTTTGTGAGGGTCGCGTCGTCGAGCTGACCAAGCGTATCGAAGGCATCAAATGCCGAGGACATGACGGCGCCGGCGATCTCCTCATGCGACAGGCCCCTATCGTCAACGATGCCGTCGATGATGCCGAGCGCCAGCAGATCGGGGGCCGTGAGTTTAAGCGCCTCGGCAGCCTCATTCGCGCGCTCGGTATCCTTCCACAGGATCGACGCACAGGCCTCGGGGCTCACGACCGAATAGGCCGAGCTCGAGAGCATCAGGATGCGGTCGGCCACGGACAGCGCCAGCGCGCCACCAGAGCCGCCCTCGCCTGTCACCACCGAGACAATCGGCGTCTTAAGGCCGCTCATCTCCATGAGATTCTGGGCAATCGCCTCGCCCTGGCCGCGCTCCTCGGCACCGATGCCGCAAAACGCGCCCGAAGTATCAACCAGGCACAGAACCGGCCGGCCAAATTTCTCGGCTTGGTGCATCAGGCGACGTGCCTTGCGGTAGCCCTCGGGATGTGCCATACCAAAGTTGCGACGCATGCGCTCTTTGGTCGTGGTACCGCGCTCGATGGCGATAACCGTCACGGGCCGCCCGTCTTTCCAGCCGATGCCGCCCACCACGGCAGCATCGTCGCCAAAGTAGCGGTCGCCGTACAGCTCCACAAATCCATCCAGGCCCAGCGAGATCATCTCACCCGCCGTGGCGCGATCTGCCGAGCGGGTCTGCTTAACAATCTCGAGCGCGGTTTTTGGTGCCGTCGAGCGCTTAAACAAGTGTCCCAGCTTTTTGCCGCGGCGACCCGCATGCACGATCTCATGTGGCGCCCCCAGGCCGGGCGCGTGTCCTTCGTGCAGCGCCAGCAGCTCGCCTACCGTGAGCGCAATCTCACCACGCGGAACAACGGCATCGCAAAAGCCGTGCTCCAGCAAAAACTCGGAACGCTGGAATCCCTTGGGCAGACGCTTGTGCATGTTCTGCTCGATCACACGCGGGCCGGCAAATGCCGTCAGGGCATCGGGCTCGGCCAGGATAATGTCGCCCTCCATGGCGAAGCTCGCGGTTACGCCTCCGGTCGTAGGATCGGTGAGCACCGTGACATACAGACCGCCCGCCTCGCTGTGGCGCCTAACCGCCGCAGAAATCTTGGCCATCTGCATAAGCGATGTCACGCCCTCTTGCATGCGCGCACCGCCCGAAACGGTAAAGCCGACAACTGGCAATCCCAGCTCGGTCGCACGCTCAAATGTGCGACAGATCTTCTCGCCCACCACGGAGCCCATCGAGCCCATCATAAAGTTGGCATCCATAAAGAAGAGTGCCGTATCGCAGCCGCGGATTTTGCCCCTGCCGCACACGACGGCATCTCGCTCGCCCGAACGCTCGCCCGCGCTCTTAAGCTTGTCGGCATAGCCGGGAAACGAGAGGAAGTCCTCCGACGCCAGACTGGCATCCCATTCCTCAAACGTGCCCTCGTCAACCGTCATGCGCATGCGCGCGCGACCGCTCACGCGAAAGTGTTTGCCGCAACGAGGGCAGACCTCGAGGTTGTCGTGCAGGCGTGCCTCATCGATCACACGGCGGCACTCCGGGCACTTGATAAACACGTGGCGCGCGGGAAACTCGGCGCACGACTCGGTCATCGGCCCCTCGAGGACGTTGACCGTCTTCGCTTTTCTATTCATCAGCATAGAGATGCCCCATCAGATCGGTGTGGTACATGCCCGACAAGAACTCGTCGTTTGCCAGCACGTCGAGCTGAAGCTCGCTGTTTTCGCTCACGCCCTCAATCACGAGCTCGCCCAGGGCCGAGCGCATCTTGCGAATGGCGCCGTCACGCGTGGGCGCGCACACGATGAGCTTGCCGAGCATGGAGTCGTAGTACGGCGGAACGTTCGCACCGGTAAACATGGCGGAATCCCAGCGCACGCGCGGGCCGCCCGGCACACGCAACGCGGTGACCGTTCCGCATGACGGCAGAAAGTCCGGCGTTTCGGCATTGATGCGGCACTCCATGGCATGGTTGTGGACCGGCATGTCCTCCTGCTCAAAGGGCAGAGGCTGGCCGGCAGTCACGCGCAGCTGCCACTTAACCAGGTCGGTATCGGTCACAAACTCCGTAACCGGATGCTCCACCTGCAAGCGCGTGTTCATTTCCATAAAGTAGAAATTGCCGTCGTCCGAGTACAGAAACTCGATGGTGCCAGCGCCCTCATAACCGACGGCACGAGCCAAGTCGCGCGCCGCCTTGTGCATACGGGCACGAATATCGTCGCGTCCGTCGAGGCACGGCGCGGGGCTCTCCTCGATCAGCTTTTGATTGCGGCGCTGCACCGAGCACTCGCGCTCACCGAGCGAAAACACATGGCCCTGCTTATCGGCCATAATCTGTACCTCAACGTGATGCGCCGGCGCGACGAACTTCTCCATGTAGCACTCGCCGTCGCCAAAAACGGCCTCGCCCTCGGCACGCGCCTCGATGAACGCCTTTGCCGCGTCTTCCACGCGCTCGACCTTGCGAATACCGCGACCGCCACCGCCGGCACGCGCCTTGATGAGCACGGGACAGCCGATGCGCTCAGCCTCGGTCGTCGCCTCCTCGGGGCTTTTGAGCAAATCGCAGCCCGGCACGATGGGCACGCCCGCGGCAGCGGCCGTTCGGCGTGCGGCGTCCTTGTCGCCCATGCTGTCGATCACCTCGGCCGAGGGACCGACAAACGCCAGACCGTACTTGTCGCAGTCGCGCACGAAGCTCGCCTTCTCGGAGAAAAAGCCATAGCCGGGATGAATTGCCTTAGCTCCCGACTTTACGGCACAGGTGAGCACGGCATCGTCGTTGAGGTAGCTCTCGGCAAGACGCGGGCCGCCGATGCAATACGCCTCGTCGGCAAGCTGCACGTGCAGCGCGTCCGCATCGGCCGTGGAATAAACGGCGACGGTCTTGATGCCCATATCGCGGCACGCGCGGATAACACGGACCGCGACTTCGCCGCGGTTGGCGATGAGCACTTTGTCGAACATGAAGCCTTCCTTAACTTTCGTGCATGAGTGCAAAAGACATATCGGCGCGGCAGCAAACCTCACCGTTGACGCTCGCGGTACCCGTCGCAAAGCGGAACGGCCCGTGTGCACGCGTGATGGAGCACACCAGATCCACCGTGTCGCCCGGGCGCACCGGACGCTTAAAGCGCACCTTGTCCAGACTCGTGTAGAACGGCGTCGCGCCGCGCGCCTCCTCATCGCCCATCAGCAGCACGCAGCAGTTCTGGGCGAGCATCTCGCACTGAATCACGCCGGGGACGACCGGGTTTCCCGGAAAATGCCCCTGCAAAAAGTACTCGTCGCCCGTAATCTTGATATTGCCGTGAGCCTCGTCGCCCACCAGCTCGGCTTCGTCGAGCAAAAGCATCGGCTCGCGATGCGGCAACAGCTTCTTGAGCTCTTCTTTGTTCATGGATATCACCTATCCGATCCTCATGAGGCAGCTGCCGAACTCCACGAGGTCGCCGTCGGCCACGCAGATCTCGAGCACCTCGCCATCCGCCTCTGCCGTCACCTCGTTAAGAACCTTCATGGCCTCGATGATGCAGAGGGTCTCGCCGGCCCTGACCTTGGAGCCCACGCGCACAAACGGCTCGTCGCCCGGCGCCGGGGCAGCATAGAAAACGCCGACCATGGGAGCGGTCACCTCGGTGCCCTTGGGCTCCGGTGCGGCGGCAGGCGCCTGCGCGGCGGGCTCCGGTGCGGCAGGCGCGACTGCGGGAGCTGATACTGGAGCGGTCACGGCACCCGGCATAGGCATGGGCACGGCAACCGGCTGCGCTGCACTCGCGCGCTCGAGTTCGACCGCGGTGCCATCGGGCTCCTCAACACGCACGCGCGTGAGGCCGCGGTCCTCCATCACATCGGCTATCTCGGCAAGTCTTTTGGAATCCATGCTCTAGCTCCTCGTATATCTACGCAGCGCGATGGCGGCGTTGTGTCCGCCAAAGCCCAGGTTGGTCGAAAGCGCCCAGGTGAGGTCGGCGCGAACCGCGCGATTGGGCGTGTAGTCAAGATCGCAGGCGGGATCGGGCGTGTGGTAGTTGATGGTCGGGGGCACCACGCCCTGCTCGAGCGCCATGGCGCAGGCCATGACCTCGATGGCACCCGTGGCACCGATCATGTGGCCGGTCATCGACTTGGTCGACGAGACATGTGCGGCGCGCGCCGCGTCCTCGCCGAGTGCACGCTTAATGCCCGCCGTCTCGGACGAATCGTTGAGCTTAGTCGAGGTGCCGTGAGCGTTGATGTAGAGGCCCTCGGAAGGCTTAACGTCGCCCTCGGCCACCGCCAGCGATATCGCGCGGGCAATGCCGGCAGCCTCGGGATCGGGGCTCGTGATGTGGTAGGCATCATCGGTGTTGCCATAGCCCACGACCTCGGCGTAAATGTGCGCACCGCGGGCCTGTGCGTGCTCCATACCCTCGAGCACGAGCACGCAGGCGCCCTCGCCCATCACAAAGCCGTCGCGGTCTGCATCGAACGGGCGGCAAGCCGTCGAAGGGTCAGGGTTGGTGGTCAACGCGCGGCAGGACGTAAAGCCCGCAACGGCATCGGGGATAATGGCCGCCTCGGCACCGCCCGCGAGGATCGCGTCGGCATAGCCGTGCTTGATAGCACGGAACGCCTCGCCCACCGCATGGGCCGAGGTCGCGCACGCAGTCACCACGGGCAGGGTCGGGCCCTTTGCCTTATGACGAATCGCGATGTTGCCCGAAGCCATGTTGGGAATCATCATCGCGATCATGTAGGGCGATGCGCGACGAGGCCCACGTTCGGCAATCGTATGGACGTTGTCGACGAGCGTCGTCATGCCGCCCACGCCCGAGCCCACGTAAACGCCCAGGCGCTCGCGATCGATGGCGCCTTCGGCATCAAAGCCCGCATCGTGCATGGCCTCGTCCGAAGCCGCCATCGCAAACTGAACGCAGGGATCGAGATGCTTGGCGTCACGCTTGCCAAAGTACTCGTTGCCGTCAAAACCCTTGACCTCGGCCGCCACCTTGACGGTAAACGCATCGGTATCGAAGTGCGTGATCGGGCCGATGCCGCACGTGCCGGCACACATGGCCGCCCAGGTGGCAAGCGCGGTGTTGCCGAGCGGCGATACGGCACCGATGCCGGTGATTGCAACTCTCTGTTCCATCTTGGTCTCCTCATTCAAGCCGTTCTTCGGCCCTGGTTTCTACATCGCCATTCCACCGTCAATGCGTACGACCTCGCCCGTAATGTAGGCCGCCGCATCACTCGCCAAAAAGCGCACCACGCCGGCCACTTCCTCGGGGCGCGCCATGCGCTTAAGGGGAATCTGCTCCTCGGTTGCCGCACGCACCTTCTCCGAGAGCTTTGCCGTCATGTCCGTCTCGACAAACCCGGGGGCGACCGCGTTAACCCTCACGCCGCGGGGCGCAAGCTCGCGCGCGACCGCTTTGGTAAGCCCTATCACACCCGCCTTGGAGGCAGCGTAGTTGGCCTGCCCGGCATTGCCCATCAGGCCCACGACCGAGCTCATGTTGATGACGCAACCGCCGCGCTGGCGCATAAAGGTCTTGGTGAGTGCACGCGTCGTGTTGAACGTGCCCTTGAGATTGACATCGAGCACGCGATCGAAGGCGTCATCGCCCATACGCATGAGCAGGCTATCGCGGGTGATGCCGGCGTTGTTGACGAGCGCCCAAATGGAGCCAAAGTCGTTGAGGACCGTCTCCACGCACGCGTTGACGGCATCGGGGTTGGCCACGTCACATTGATATGCACGCGCCGTGGCGCCAGCCGCCTCACAGGCTTCGCATGTCTCGCGCGCCGCATCGACGCTGCCGGCATAGACGACGGCGATATCGTAGCCATCCTCCGCCAGGCCCACGGCACAAGCGCGGCCGATACCACGCGAGCCGCCCGTGACCAGCGCCACGCGACGCGAGTCGTTGCGCTCGAGCGCGCCGTTGTTCAAGTTGCCCATGTCATTCCTTTCGGGTTACAGTCCTGTGGGCTATGCGAGCTCGTCGGCAATAGCTGCGACCTGTTCGGCCGTTTCGCACGAATACACGCGAACGTCGCTCAGCGTACGCTTGACCAGGCCCGACAGCGTTTTGCCAGGACCGACCTCAATAAACGTGTCGATGCCCTGATCCTGCAGAGTATGCAGCGTGTCGGCCCAGCGAACGGCATGACTCACCTGGTCGGCCAAGACATCCGATGCCGCTCGCGGGTCCGCCGGATAGGGCGCCGCCGTCATGTTTGCCATGACCGGAATCAGCAGCGGAGACGGCGCGTGGCCGTCTTGGATATACGTCGCCAGCCCCTCAGTCGCCTCGGCCATATAGGGGCTATGAAATGCACCCGACACCGCGACTTTCATAGCGCGGCCGCCAGCCTCTTTTACTAGGACGTCGAGCTCCTGCAGCGCCTCGGGCGCTCCGGCAACAACCGTCTGCTGCGGACTGTTGTAGTTGACTGGCCAGCAGTCCTCGCCGGCCTGTTTTGCCAGGCCCTCGACTTGCGACGCATCGAGTTTGATGACGGCGCGCATGCCGCCGGGGTGACGCTCGGCCGCCGTGGCCATCAATGCCGCGCGCTCACACACGAGCTCAAAACCCGCTCGCGTATCGAATGCCCCCGCGAAGGTGAGTGCTGCGACCTCGCCCAGCGAGAATCCCGCACAGGCGGCAGGCACCACGCCGCGCTCGCGCAGGGCGACGGCGACAGCTAAGTCGTGCACGAACACGCAAGGCTGCGTGTTCTCGGTCTGCGAGAGCTCCTCATTCGAGGCGCTCCGGCACTGCTTGCTCGTCCCCGGGCGCACCTCGTCGGCAATGGCGAACACCTCAGCAGCCGCCGGCGATGCCTCGATCAGGTCGACGCCCATCGCGGGATGCTGGGCACCCTGACCGGCAAATAGAAACGCTACGCTACCCATGCGGACGCACCCTTCAGGACATGCTCGGCGCCATCGACCAGATCGTCGACGATTTCGCGTGCGCTCTGGCGTTCGTTGACCATGCCGGCAATCTGTCCGCACAAATACGAACCCTCTTCGTAATTTCCGTCCTTTGCGGCTTTACAAAGCGCGCCCGTGCCCATGGCCCCGAGCTCCTCTGGGCTTGCGCCCGCCGCCTCGTTCTTGGCATACGCGTTGGTGAAGGGGCTCTTGAGGGCGCGAACCGGATGTCCCGTCGAGCGACCGGTCGCACGCGTCGACGTATCGCCCGCCTTGAGCACCAGCTCTTTGTACTGTTCGGATACGGTGCACTCGTTTGCGACCAGAAAGCGTGTTCCCACCTGGACGCCGGCAGCGCCGAGCATAAAGGCGGCCGCCACACCACGGCCATCGGCGATGCCGCCGGCCGCCACCACGGGGATATCGACCGCATCGACAACCTGCGGCACCAATGCCATCGTCGAGGTCTCGCCAATATGGCCGCCTGATTCGGTGCCCTCGGCAACCACGGCAGTGGCTCCGCGACGCGCCACGAGACGCGCCAGCGCCACAGATGCAACAACCGGGATGACCTTGATGCCCGCCTCGTTCCACGCCTTCATGTACTTGGCGGGATTTCCGGCGCCCGTCACGACGACCGGCACTCGCTCGTCAATAACGACCCGCGCGACCTCGTCGGCAAACGGGCTCATGAGCATAACGTTGACGCCAAAGGGCTTATCCGTCTTGGTGCGCAGTTCGTGAATCTGATCGCGCAACCAGTTTGCGTCAGCATTCATGGCCGCGATAATCCCTAAGCCGCCCGCCTCGGACACTGCGGACGCCAACGAGGCGTCGGCAATCCAGGCCATACCGCCCTGGAACACGGGCTTTTCGATGCCGAGCAGATCGCAGAGAGGAGTCTTGAGCATCTCTACTTCTCCAATGCCGCCTCGACCGTATCGGCGAACTCGCCGACCGTCTTGGGGTTCTCCTCGGTATCGAGCTGGATGCCGAACTCGTCCTCGACGGCGACGAGGATCTCGACAGTGCCCAGACTGTCGAGGCCAATCTCCTCGAGCGTGGACTCGGGCTTCATCTCGACGTCGTCAAGGCCGGCGGTCTCGCGGATAACGTCGCAAACGCGCTCGAAGGTCTTCTGATCTGCCATGGTAGTTCTCCTTTGGTTGTGCCCTAGGGCGTTTTTATTTCCTATGTGCGACTACTTCCAACGAAGCAGATAGCCACCTATATCCAGACCGGCGCCAAATCCAACCAAGGCGATGGTGTCGCCCGCATTCAGTGCGTCGGTGCGTGCCAGTCGGTCAAGCGCAAAGGGAATGCATGCGCTCGAAATGTTGCCGGTCTCGCGCAACGTGCGAACCACGCGCTCGTCCGGCACGCCCAGGCGCTTGACCGCCTGGCTCAGGATTCGTTCGTTAGCCTGATGGAATACAAAATGATCGATGTCTTTGACCGAAATGCCCGCATCAATCGCAAGCTTATGGACCGTGTCGCAGATGGCGTTGACGCCGAACTTGAACACGCGGCGGCCATTCATGAACAGCACGCTCGCGCTATCTGCGGAAGCCTTAAACGGCGAGGTGCCGACCAGACCGGGAACGCGCAACGTCTCGACGTCGGGCGCCGTCGAAAGCTCAACGGCAAGGGGACTGTCTCCCCCAGCCTCAATCACTGCGGCGCCTGCCCCATCGCCAAAGAGCACACAGGTGGCACGGTCGGTCCAATCGAGCACGCGCGTCATCTGCTCGGCGGCAACGACCAGCACGCGCTCGGCGCGACCGCGGGCGATATAGCCCTCGGCGACATCGAGCGCAAATACGAAGCCGGCACAAGCCGCCGAGACATCGAAGGCAGGGCACGTCGCGCCTAGTCGCTCAGCAACGGCACACGCCTCAGCGGGAACAAGGTGATCACCTGTCGTCGTCGAGCAGACGATCAGATCCAGCTGGCTCGCGTCGATTCCGGACACCCGGAGTGCCCGCTCGCTCGCCGCTACGGCAAGGTCGTCAAGTGACTCGGTGGTGCAGACGTGGCGGCTCTTGATACCGGTGCGGGTAAAAATCCACTCATCCGAGGTATCGAGGAACTCGGACAGCTCGTCATTGGAAACACTGCGCTCAGGAAGCGCCGAGCCTGTTCCAAGAATCGTGAAACCCATCACTAGCCTCCTTTGAGTTGTTGACGTGTTTACATCGACCAAGAGAGGATAGCGCATTTTAGTCGTTGTTGACGTGTTAACATTAAATTGTCCAAATGCGACAAAGGCTTCACATTGTGTCTATCTCTCGACACCATTACGCAATTGCCTTATTAACTTAGGAGGTAGCAACCGTTATGGATGCCAAATTAACGATAGTCGACGTAACCGGATCGACCAACGATGACCTGCTCGAAGCAGGAAAACAGGGAGCGCCGCACGGCACAGGACTTGCCGCCCGGGCTCAAACAGCAGGACGCGGCCGACGCGGCCACAAGTGGGATTCAACCGCCGGCAACCTGTTGCTCTCGATTGTCCTACGTCCACGTGTTGATCCCACCAAGTACTCTGGTCTTGCCGCCGTCAGCGGCTTAGCGGTGCTCGAGGCGCTCGAAAAGCAAGGTCTTGCTAACGAGATCGGCCTCAAATGGCCCAACGACCTCGTCGCGCGAGGGCGCAAACTCGGCGGCATCCTGGTCGAGGCGGCTCGTGACAACGAGGGCAAGCCCTTTGCCGTCTGCGGCATTGGCGTCAATGTGAACTATGTGCCCTCGGAGGTTCCCGATGGCGGCCTGCCGGCAATCGGCCTCTCAGACCTCAACGAGAATGTTCCCACCGTCGATGTGCTACTCAAGGAGGTCCATCACGCGATCGTGAATGCCGTAGGCACATGGACAGATCTGCTCAACGCCATGGAAGAAGACGCTGGTCCGATCGCGCCCGTCCACGATGATTATGTCGCTCATCTCAATTGGATTGGGGAGCACGTAATCGCCCGTTCCCCTGCCGGTGACGAGCTGGCGCGTGGCATCTTTCAAACCGTCGATGCCTTTGGTCGAGCGTGCATCGAGACGGAAGACGACTTGCGATCCTTCCATTTTGAAGAGGCATCGCTGCGCCCCATGGGTAAATAGGGCACCATAGCCACCCACTCGGCTGCATTCCCCGGCGGTCCAAACCCATCATGCAAAACAAAAGAGCCCCGCTACCGTAATGGCAGCGGGGCTCTGTAAGCTATGAGCGATATCGCTTAGAGCTTGATGTCGATGTCGACGCCAGCGGGGAGGTCGAGACGCATAAGCGAATCAACGGTGCCCGAGGTGGGGTCGAGGATGTCGATGAGGCGCTTGTGGGTGCGCATCTCGAACTGCTCACGGGAGTCCTTGTTCACGTGCGGCGAGCGGATAACCGTGTACAGGTTGCGCTCGGTGGGCAGGGGGACAGGACCGGAAACGCGAGCGCCAGTCTTCTGAGCGGTCTCGACGATGAGCTTCGCGGACTGATCGACGACCTCGTGATCATAGCCCTTGAGGCGAATGCGGATCTTCTGGGTAGCCAACTTAAACCTCCAAAGAGTGCGAGAGATGTTCTCGCGGATTACGTAACAGGGAGCTCGAACTTAGGCGTTCTTGCTCATGACCTCGTCCACGATGGACTTGGGCGCGGGCTCATAAGAGTCGAACTGCATCGTGTAGGATGCACGGCCCTGGGTCTGGGAGCGAAGGTCGGTAGCGTAACCGAACATCTCGCCCAGCGGCACCTTGGCACGGATGAGCTTGCTGTTCTTGCGATCCTCCATGCCCTCGATCTTGCCGCGGCGACCGGAGAGGTTGCCCATAACGTCGCCCATGTACTGCTCGGGGGTCTCGACCTCGACAGCCATGATCGGCTCGAGCAGCTGCGGATCGGACTTCTTGAGGGCGTCCTTGATAGCCATGGAACCGGCGATCTTAAAGGCGGCCTCGGAGGAGTCGACCTCGTGGTAAGAACCGTCGAACAGGGTGACCTTGACGTCGAGGACCGGGAAGCCGGCGATAACACCGGTGTTCAGGGCCTCCTGGATGCCCTTGTCGATGGACGGGATGTACTCCTTGGGCACGACGCCGCCGACGATAGCGTTGACGAACTCGTAGCCGAAGCCCTCCTCCATCTTCTCGAGCTTGATGACGGCGTGGCCATACTGACCGCGACCGCCGGACTGACGGACGAACTTGCCCTCAGCCTTCTCGACGTCGTGACCAGCGGTCTCGCGGTAGGCAACCTGGGGCTTACCAACGTTAGCGTCAACCTTGAACTCGCGGAGCAGACGGTCGACGATGATCTCGAGGTGCAGCTCGCCCATGCCGGCGATGATGGTCTGGCCGGTCTCGTGGTTAGTGGACACCTGGAAGGTCGGGTCCTCCTCGGCGAGCTTGGTCAGAGCCAGGGACATCTTGTCCTGCTCGGCCTTGGTCTTGGGCTCGATGGCAACGTCGATAACGGGCTTAGCGAACTCGATCTTCTCGAGGACGATCTCCTTGCCCTCGGCGCACAGGGTGTCACCGGTGGTGGAGTTCTTGAAGCCGACGCAAGCGACGATGTCGCCGGCGGCAGCGTCGTCGCGGTCGATACGCTCGGCAGCGTTCATCTCGAGGATGCGGCCGAGGCGCTCGCGCTGACCGTTGGAGGCGTTGACCACGTAGGAGCCGGACTCGGCGCGGCCGGAGTAAACGCGGACATAGGTGAGCTTACCGACGAACGGGTCGGTCATGATCTTGAAGACCAGGCCGGAGAAAGGCTCGTCGAAGGAAGGATGACGCTGGATCTCCTCGCCGGTGTCCGGATCGGTACCGGTGACGGCCTCGACGTCGAGCGGGCTGGGCAGGTAGTCGACGACAGCGTCGAGCAGCTCCTGGACGCCCTTGTTCTTGTAGGCGGAGCCCACGAAGACGAGGTTGAGCTCGTTGGCCAGGACGCCCTTGCGCAGAGCAGCCTTGAGCTCCTCGACGGTGAAGTCCTCCTCCATGAGGATCTTCTCCATGAGCTCGTCGTCAAAGCTGGCAGCAGCGTCGAGGAGCTCCTCGCGCTTGGTGGCAGCGATGTCAGCGAACTCAGCCGGGATCTCGTCCATCGGCTCGGGGTAGGTCATGCCCTTCTCGTCGGCCTTGAAGTCCCATGCAGTCATGGTGACCAGGTCGATGACGCCCCAGAAGTTGTCCTCGGCGCCCATCGGGACCTGAGCGGCCACGGCGTTAGCGTCGAGACGATCCTTCATGGTCTCGATAGCGTTGAAGAAGTCAGCGCCCACGCGGTCATACTTGTTGATGAAGGCGATGCGGGGGACGTTGAAGGTAGAAGCCTGACGCCAAACGGTCTCAGACTGGGGCTGGACGCCGGCAACGGCGTCGAAGACGGCGACAGCGCCATCGAGGACGCGCAGGCAGCGCTCGACCTCGGCGGTGAAGTCAACGTGGCCCGGGGTGTCGATGATCTGGATGCGGTAGTCGGTACCGTCCTTCTTCCAGAAGCACGTGGTAGCAGCGGAGGTAATGGTTACGCCGCGCTCCTGCTCCTGAACCATCCAGTCCATGGTGGCAGCGCCCTCATGGACCTCACCGATCTTGTGGGTCTTACCGGTGTAGTAAAGAATACGCTCGGTCGTGGTGGTCTTACCGGCATCGATGTGAGCCATGATGCCGATGTTACGGGTATCGGAAAGCTTGTACTTAGGCTTAGCCATGTTAGTTCCTTACCTTAACTTACCAACGATAGTGAGAGAACGCGCGGTTGGCCTCGGCCATCTTGAAGACGTCCTCACGCTTCTTGACGGAAGCGCCCAGGCCGTTGGAGGCGTCGAGGATCTCGTTGGCGAGACGCTCGGCCATGGTCTTCTCCTTGCGAGCGCGGGAGAAGTTGACGATCCAGCGGATACCCAGAGCGGTGGAACGACGGGAGTTGACCTCCATCGGGACCTGATAGGTAGCGCCACCGACACGCTTGGGCTTAACCTCGAGCGTGGGCTTGACGTTGTCCATAGCCTTCTTGAAGGTAGCGAGAGCGTCGCCACCCTCGGACTTCTCGGCAACGATCTCGAAAGCGGTGTAAACGATGCGCTCAGCGGTGGCCTTCTTGCCGTCAAGAAGGACCTTGTTGATGAGCTGAGTCACCAGGCGGTTGTTGTAAACGGCGTCAGGCTGAACCTCACGACGATTAGCTGCTGCACGACGCGGCATGTGAAATCTCCTTAAGTGTCTACCGTGCGGCGCTTAGGCGGCACACGGCGAAAGTATCAAAACGTTATCTGGCTTATTTGGCCTTGGGGCGCTTAGCACCGTACTTGGAACGGGCCTGCATACGGTTCTGGACCGGAGCAGCGTCGTAGGCGCCACGGATGACGTGATAACGGACACCAGGGAGGTCACGGACACGACCGCCGCGGACGAGCACGATGGAGTGCTCCTGCAGGTTGTGGCCCTCACCCGGGATGTAAGCAGTAACTTCGATGCCGTTGACGAGGCGAACACGGGCAACCTTACGAAGAGCCGAGTTCGGCTTCTTGGGGCTCGTGGTGAAGACGCGGGTGCACACGCCGCGCTTCTGGGAGTTGTGCTGCAGAGCAGCGTTCTTGGACTTCTTGGGCACGGAACGACGGCCCTGGCGAACCAGCTGGTTAATAGTAGGCAAAGCGTACTCCTTCTCGAATGATTCCAGCTTTCTGTAAAGTGCAACGGCTTGAATCGAGGGGTCAGCATCCCCCTACGAAACACGCAGTTCGATAGGATACGTGGCGTTAGCTGTGCCGTCAACAGACCACGCCGCCGGGCGTATCCCAAAATTGGCACATTTCCGCAAAGCCTACACAAAAGGAATCCCCTTCTGTGCGCGGGGGCGGATCCCCGGACCGGGCGGCCCAGGTTTTAAGTTTGCTGCTCTACAGTCCTGCGCAAGACGGAAAGCACATTAAGTGCTTTC
>UQMW01000021.1 GCA_900542275.1 uncultured Collinsella sp. | reverse complement strand
AAGGCAGCTTTTGATGGATGGAACGGCTGTCAAAAGTGCTTTTGCGTTACTTTCGCAGAAAGTAACAAAGGCCGCCGCTGGCGCGGCGAAAGGAGTGTTGATTTGAAAAGGACGATTAGTGCGATGGTGGGGCAAGGCTCGGTGAACCACAACAGCAGGAAGTTCAACGCCAAGAACACCGACCCGGAACGCTCCCATTTGAATATAACCTACTGCCAGGAAAATATCAAGGCAGTTTTTCATGAGATGTTTGACGAGGCCCTCAAGCGGTACAACGACAAGCAGACCAGGGCAGACCGCAGGATTGAGAACTACTATGAGAAGATACGCTCCAGTAAGCAGGAAAAGCCGTTCCACGAAATCATCCTGCAAGTGGGCAACAAGGACGACATGAGTGCTGGCAGCGAGGACGGCCAGCTTGCGGCGGCGGTGCTGGACGAGTACATGAGGGGCTTTCAAGAGCGCAACCCCCAGCTTCGGGTGTTCTCGGCTCACCTCCACATGGACGAGGCCACACCCCATCTGCACATTGATTTTGTGCCGTTCACCACCGGCAGCAAGCGGGGTCTGGACACCAGGGTATCACTTAAACAGGCGTTAGCGGCCCAGGGTTTCAAGGGCGGCACCAGAGGGGACACAGAATGGAGCCAGTGGGTACGCTCTGAAAAGGAACAGCTTGCCGCCGTGATGGAGCGCCACGGGATAGAGTGGGAGGACAAGGGCACCCACGACCAGCACCTGTCTGTGCTGGACTACAAAAAGGAGCAGAGGGCCAAGGAGATCGCCCAACTGGATAAGTTCAAGGCCAAGAAGCAAAAAGAGGTGGCGGGGCAGGAACAGCGGTTGAAGGAGTTGGCCCCGGCAGTAAAGAACATGGAACGGCTGGCGGCGGAGTTTTCGGCAGACCCAGAGGAAGTCTTACCAGAGCCGGGGCCGCTGGAGAGCGCCAAGTCCTACCGGGAGAAAAAGGCCAAGCCTCTTTGGGCGAAGATCGTCAAGGTGCTGCGCTCGGTCTACCGGGCCTATCTCGACCTCAAATCCAAATTTGAGCGGCTACAAGCGGACTATGGCCGGGAGGTCAGCAAAAACAGTTCTTTGTCAGAAAGGATTTACGAGGTCTGCGCCGAGAGAGACAGTCTAAAGGGAAAGGTCAGGGACTACGAGCGGGTCAGGCGGGCCATTGGTCTGGAACAAGCGGACAGAATATTAGAGGCAGCTTACCAGCAGGAACAGGCCGAAAAGGAACGGAAACGGGCCGCAAGGCAAAAAACAAGGGTAGGCGCACGATAATCACCAAAACCGGAAGGTATTTCAGTGAATACCCTCCGATTTTATTTGTGGAATCGGGTAAAATAATTTCTTGCTTTTTAGAGCGTACTATGATATACTGTTATTATCCTGATTTGAGGAGTCTACCAAATATGCGGCAAGGTATTCTTAAATAAAATTTGATAATGGGAACAAAGACAAACGTCCTCAAGGAGAGGGCTTGGTTTTTGTACCCAATTTAAGAATACTTTTGCCTTTTCATTTCATATCGTGATAGACAACGGCCAGCCTTGGCCGCAGTTTTCATGTGTGTCCTACCTATCATCCCCAGCGGTAAAAGTATTTGTCGCTGGGGATTTTTGCGCCCTTCTGGGCCTTGTATGGAGGACAATCATATGAAAATCATCAATATTGGCATTCTTGCTCATGTAGACGCAGGTAAGACGACCTTGACGGAGAGCCTGTTATATACCAGCGGAGCATTCGAGGCGCTCGAGCCGTGGGAACAGCGCGAGATCATGCGCTTGGTCGGTAAGTTCTCCCATGTTCTTAACGAAGAGTGCGAGGCATTTAAACGGCAAGTGGCCGCCGAGAACGAGGCTGACGACAAGGGCGAAGGGGAGACATGCGACTCTTAATGAGATTTATGAGGCCGTATCGCGGGCTGATTGCGGTGACGCTGTTTGTACTGCTGATAGATAACGTCGGCACGCTGCTGGTGCCTACAATGTTGGCGAATATGGTCAATACTGGTATCACGACGGGTGATATCGACTACATCTTGCGCAACGGCGTGTATATGCTCATCGCGACCGGCATGGCCAGTGGCGGCGCGGTGCTGGGCTGCTATCTTTCGGCCCGTCTGGCGGCCAATGTGGCCTGCGACATTCGCAACGCCGTCTACGATAAGTCGCTCGAGCTGTCCGCCAGCGACTTTGAGCGCTTTGGTACGGGTTCGATGATCACGCGCTCTCTCAACGACATCAACGTGATCCAGCAAGCGATCCTGCAGACGATTCAGCTGGTGTTACCGGTACCGTTCTTGGCCGTGGCGGGCATCATCTTTGCCTGGTTTATCGATCCTGCCATGGGCACGCTGCTGGGCGTTGTCGTTGCGATCGTGCTGGTGGCGGCGGTCTTTACCGTTGCCAACGCCGCGCCGATCTTTATGCGCCTGCAGAGCTTTATCGACCGCATGAACGTGGTGCTGCGCGAGAACATCGTGGGCGTGCGCGTCATCCGCGCATTTAACAAGGAGCGCCACGAGGAGCAGCGCCTGGACGAGGTGTTTAGCGATTACGCAGCCAATGCCATCAAGGTCAACCACCTGTTTGTGGGTCTCGACAGCTCCAGCTTCTTTTTGATGAATATCGCCGAGGTGGCGGTGCTGTGGGTGGGCGGCAACCGCGTGGGCGTCCATGCCATGCAAATCGGCAGCATCTCGGCCGTGCTGGAGTACGCGATCCTGATCCTGTTCTTTGTGATGATGGCGCAGATGGTGGTGCTGACGCTTCCGCGCGCCGCGGCGTGCCTCAGCCGTGCACAGCAGGTGCTCGAAATCGAGCCGAGCATCGTGGACGGTAAGGCTACGCTGGGCGACGGGACACCTGAGTCCGCAGATGGAGCCGACGCGGTGGCCGTGTTCGACCACATGTCGTTCCGTTTTGACGATGCCGACGAGGACACCCTGTGCGACCTGAGTTTTGCCTGCCGCCGCGGACAGACGACCGCGATCGTGGGCTCGACGGGCTCGGGCAAGTCAACGGTGGCCAAGCTCTTGCTTCGCTTCCACGATGCCACGAAGGGCGCCATTCGCCTGAACGGCGTCGATCTGCGCGACCTTTCGCAAGACGATATCCGCGGGCGTATCGCCTATGTGCCGCAGAAGGCATGGCTGTTCTCGGGTACGGTGGCGAGCAACCTGCGCTTTGGCAACGAAGACGCGACCGAGGCTGACATGCTCCATGCGCTGGAGGTTGCCCAGAGCACCTTTGTGCTCGACCAGCCCCAGGGGCTCGATACGCCGGTGGCCCAGGGCGGCACAAACTTCTCGGGTGGTCAGCGCCAGCGCCTAGCGATTGCCCGCGCACTCATGAAACATGCCGATCTGTATATCTTCGACGACAGTTTTTCGGCCCTGGACTTTAAGACCGATGCGGCACTGCGCCATGCGCTGCAGGACGAGACGTGCGATGCCGCGGTGCTCATCATCGCCCAGCGCATCTCGACTATTTTGCATGCCGATCAGATTGTGGTGCTCAAAGACGGTGAAGTCGTGGGCCTAGGCACGCACGACGAGCTCATGGAAACCTGCGAGGTGTACCGCGCTATCGCGGAATCGCAGATGAAGGGAGGTGAGTAGCATGACCGAGGAGCTCAAGAAGTGGAGCATCGCCGATGACGCCGCGGCTGCAGAGACAGTCGAGGAGACGGGCGCCACGCCCGACCTGGAGGAAGACGCCAAGGCAGCGGCGGAGCGCGAGGCTCGCCGCCAGGCACTCTACGAGGAAAACGAGCGCGCCGAGGACGAGCGCGCCCGCGCCGAGGCGGAGCGCATGCGCGACGTTGACGACGAGGACGAGGACGAGACGCCCCGCGACACCTGGGCGACGGTGCGCCGCCTGTGGAGCGAGGCCGCCGGCGACCATTGGCGCTTCTATATCGTGTTCGCGAGTATCGTGTTCTATGCCATCTTTAACACCGCGGCGCCGGCTTACAGCGCCCGCGTGATCGATGAGCTGTGGGGGCACATGAAGCTGGCGTTTGCCAACAACACTACCTTCAGTATTACCTGGGAGAACTGCGGCAGGACCATCTTTATCTACTTTATGATCTGGACCGCCGCCGCCTCGTTCTACGCACTCCAGAGCTTTTTGATGTCGAGCGTTGCCGAGCGCCTCAACCTGCGCCTGCGCAACCGCATCGCACAAAAGCTCAACCGTCTGCCACTTGCCTACTTTGACGCGCATCGTCCCGGCGAGGTCGTCAGCCGTGCGACCAACGACTTGGACAAGATGTCCGAAAGCATGCAGCGCGGACTGCTGCAGCTTCTGGTGTCGATCGGTACCGTGGTGGGCGCCGTGAGCGTGATGTTCGTGTTTAGCGTGCCGCTCACGCTCGTCTTTTTGTTCTTTACGGCGCTTTCGCTGCTGGTGACGAAGGTCGTGTCGCGCCGCACGCACGATGTGACGGGCGAGCGCCAGGAGTGGGTGTCCAAGATTACGAGCGCGGTCGAGGAGGGCTACTCGGGCCGTCTGGTGATCCGTGCGTTTAACCGCGAGCGCCAGAGCTCTGCCGAGGTACACGAGGCTTCGAAGGAGCTGGCGCGCGTGAGCACCAAGGCCGACTTTATGATTAACGCCGTCGGCCCCGCGGTGCGCTTTATCGGCCGTTTGGCGCAGATCGTGATCGCGCTGGTGGGCTGCAGCATGCTGGTTGCCGGGCATATGACCGTCGGCGTGTTCCAGGCGTTCCTCCAGTTTATCTACGAGGCGTCCGAGCCCATGACGGAGCTGTCGTTTACCTTTAACTCGCTGCAGAGTGCGCTGGCGAGCGCAGAGCGTGTGTTCGACCTGCTCGACGAGCCCGAGACGGAGGCCGATCCGTTGCCGGTGGCCGCCGCCAAGCTGCCGGGCAAGGTGGAGGGCCGCATCGCTTTTGAGCATGTGCGCTTTGGCTATTCGCCCGACAAGCCGCTTATGCGAGACGTGTCGTTTACCGCCGAGCCGGGTCAGAAGATCGCCGTGGTGGGAACCACGGGTGCGGGTAAGACCACGCTCATCAACCTGCTCATGCGCTTTTACGAGATCGACGGCGGCCGCATTACCCTCGACGGCGTGGACACGAGCCGCATGAACCGCGGCGAGCTGCGCCAGCAGTTTGGCATGGTGTTGCAGGACGCTTGGCTATTTGATGGCACCATTGCCGAGAACATCGCCTACGGCTGTCCCGAGGCGACGCGCGAGGAGATTGTCGCGGCCGCACGTGCCGCACGGGTCGACTTCTTTGTGCGCACTATGCCGCAGGGCTACGACACGCGTGTGGCTAACGATGCCGAGAGCATCAGCCAGGGCCAACGTCAGCTGCTGACCATCGCGCGCGTGCTGCTCAACAACCCGGCGATTCTCATCCTGGACGAGGCGACGTCGAGCGTGGACACACGCACCGAGCTCGCCATCGGCCGTGCTATGGATGCGCTCATGCGCGGGCGCACGAGCTTTGTGATCGCGCACCGTCTGTCGACGATCGTCGATGCCGACCTCATCCTGGTCATGGATCACGGCAATATCATCGAGCAGGGTACGCACAAGGAGCTGCTGGCTGCCGAGGGCGCTTATGCCGACCTCTACCTAAGCCAGTTCGCATAAGGTGACAAAGGGTCAGTCCCGCATGTCACATCGAAAAGAAGGCGCGCCGGGAGCGGATTCCCTGGCGCGCCTTTTGTGTTGGCGTTCATGCTGTGGCGGTTGCCCGCGGCCCTAGCGCTCGACCACGAGCTTGGCGACGAGGGCTTTGAGCTCGGCCACCTCTTGCTCGAGTTCCTTGACGCGACGGGCGTTTTCGGTGATGCCCTGACGGTTGAGGGCGCTCTGCTCGGCGGCATCGTCGGGCATGTACTCGCGATGCTGCTTGGCGTCGAAGCTCTCCTCGAACACGCGGCAGCCGTTGCGCTTGATGATGCGCCCGGGCACGCCCACGACGGTGCAGTTGTCGGGCACGTCCTTGACGACGACCGAGTTGCCGCCGATCTTGACGTTGTTGCCGATGTGGATGTTGCCAAGCACCTTGGCGCCCGTGCCCACGGTGACATTATTGCCCAGGGTGGGGTGGCGTTTGCCGGTCTCGTTGCCGGTGCCGCCAAGCGTGACGCCCTGGTAGAGCACGCAGTTGTCGCCCACGATGGTAGTCTCGCCAATAACGACGCCCATGGCGTGGTCGATAAAGAAGTGCTTGCCGATCTGCGCGGCGGGATGAATCTCGACGCCGGTGATATGGCGGGTTAACTGCGAGAGCACACGGGCAAGCGATCGATGGCCGTGTTCCCACAGCCAGTGTTCGGGCACATGATTCCACTTGGCGTGCAGGCCGGGGTAGGACAGGAAGATGACCAGGCCATTTTGCGCGGCAGGGTCCTGCGCCTGGACGGTCTTGATGTCCTCGCGAATGGTGTTGATAAAGCTCACCGGCCGCCCTCCCTTAGCGCCGTGACAATGCGATTCAATAAAGTATAGCGATTCGCTAGGGATTAGGAAGAGCAATCTTGGCGGCTTTGCGCGACAGGTGTCAGTTATGCAAACTTGCTGGTAATGGAGTCATGCTTTTGTAAGGTCGTGTGCGTTGCCGCGTCACAACCGTATACTGGTCAACTTGGACGTGTCCGCGCCCACAACTGAGAGGTTTTACTTCATGGGTTTCATCAATTTTATCGCCGAGCTGCTTAAGGATCCGCGCACCGCGATCGCCAGCTGGATCGCCGCCGGCCCGCTTATGGCCTACGGCTGCGTGTTCCTGATCATCTTTATCGAGACGGGCGTGGTGTTCTTCCCGTTCCTTCCCGGCGACTCGCTGCTGTTTGCCTCGGGTTTCTTTGCCCACAACGGCGGCTTTAACATCGTGGCTCTGCTGGCCGTCGCATGGACGGCTGCCATCTTGGGCGATCAGTGCAACTTTATGATCGGTCATTTCTTTGGCCAAAAGATCATCGCCTCGGGCAAGGTGAAGGCCATGACGCCCGAGCGAATCAAAAAGTCCGAGGACTTCTTGGACAAGTGGGGCCACCTGGCCATCTTCCTGGGTCGCTTCTTCCCGTTTATCCGCACCTTTGTGCCTTTCATCGCCGGCATGGGCGGCATGCACTGGCGCAACTTTGTCATCTTTAACGTGCTGGGCGGCATTACCTGGTCGACGGTCTTTACGCTGTTGGGCTACTTCTTTGGCGGCATTCCCTTTGTGCAGGAGCACTTTGAGCTGCTGATTATCGGCATCGTCGCCGTGTCGATCATCCCGACCGTGGTCGGTCTGGTTAAGGCTAAGCTGGGCAAAAAGAACGCGTAGCTCGAGCCAGCGCGCAAACCGTGCCGTTGAGGCCCGTCACCCTTTACGGTGGCGGGCCTTTCTGCTTCGGTCAAATGAAAATACTTTACTTAGTTAAAGAAAAGCGTTTTATCAGACGCGTACGGGGAGTACAATCTCGTGCATGCGAATCGACGTGCCATCGGCTTTGATGCCGTTCGCGTGTCCCGTCCGGCTCTACGCTCCGGGCGTGCGACGTTGCGACGCGGTCGGCTTCGGTCTTTGCGTGCGGGTTCGCGAGTATGCAACTGTGTATGTAAGGAGCGACATATGACTGTCGAGAAGAAGGATATCGATTGGGGTAGCCTCGGCTTTGGCTACATGAAAACCGATTACAGCTACGAGGCTCATTGGAAGGATGGCGAGTGGGACGAGGGCGGCCTGACCACCGACCACACCCTGCATGTCTCCGAGTGCGGCGGCATCTTCCATTACTGCCAGGAGGTCTTTGAGGGCCTGAAGGCCTACACCGCCGAGGACGGCAGCATCGTCTGCTTCCGTCCCGACATGAACGCTGAGCGCATGTACAACTCTGCGCAGCGCCTCGAGATGCCCCCGTTCCCCAAGGACAAGTTCGTCGAGGCCGTCAAGCAGGTCGTTTCTGCCAACGCCGCCTGGGTTCCGCCCTTCGGTTCCGGCGCGACCCTGTACGTGCGTCCGTTTATGATCGGCTCCGGTGACGTGATTGGCGTGGCTCCCGCTCCTGAGTACACGTTCCGCATTCTCGTGACCCCGGTCGGTCCGTACTTTAAGGGTGGCCTCAAGCCCGTCAAGCTGCGCGTTTCCGAGTACGACCGCGCCGCACCGCACGGCACCGGCAACATCAAGGCCGGCCTGAACTACGCCATGTCCCTCAAGCCCACGATGGAGGCTCACCGCGAGGGCTATGCCGAGAACCTGTATCTCGACTCCGAGTCCCGCACCTATGTCGAGGAGACCGGTGGCGCCAACGTCCTGTTCGTGAAGGAGGATGGCACGCTTGTCGTTCCGCAGTCGCACACTGACTCCATCCTGCCCTCCATCACCCGTCGCTCGCTCGTTCAGGTTGCTCAGGACCTGGGCATAACCGTCGACCAGCGCCCCGTCGAGTGGGCCGAGGTCAAGGCCGGCACCTTTGTGGAGTGCGGCCTGTGCGGCACCGCCGCCGTCATCTCCCCGGTGGGCGAGATCGACAATAAGGTTTATGGTGCCGATGAGACCGTGACCTTCCCGGCTGGCTACACCGAGATCGGCCCTGTGATGAAGAAGCTCCGCGAGACCCTGACGGGCATCCAGTCTGGTGCTGTCGAGGACAAGCACAACTGGGTTTACACCGTCGCGTAATTTGCCTTACAGCTCTTGGCGAGCACGTCCGGGCAGAGAGCAAGTTCCCTCCCAGCGCGTCCTCGGACATGCAAGAAGTCCTCGCTGCGCACTTCGTGCGGCGAGGGCTTCTTGCGTCCTGCGGAGTGCGCTGGGAGGGAACTTGCTCTCTGCCCTGCGGCTCGGCGCTGTCGCGACAGGGGATTACTTGGCTGAATTGAATATGGTGCGCGGCCTTTTAGGCCGCGCTTTTTGTTTGGCCGCGCGTTGTGCGTGGATGCGAAAAGGGCCCAAGGTTTGTGCCTTGGGCCCCAAAGGGTTGATGAACTGGCTTAAGACTCGGCCTTGTTGTTTAGAACTTGACGGTCGGGGCCTGGCGGGCTGCTTCGGCGGCCTCGAAGCCCTGGCGCTCCTTAAACTGGAAGATGCCGGCAAAGATGACAGCCGGGAACGTCTGGATGGCGTTGTTGTAGCTGAGCACGCAGTCGTTGTAGCTCTGGCGTGCATAGCTAATCTTGTTCTCGGTATCCTCGAGCGACGCCTGCAGCTGCGTAAAGTTGGTGTTTGCCTTAAGGTCGGGATAGGCCTCGGCTACGGCGAAGAGCTGGCGTAGCGCACCGGTCAGCACGTTGTCGGCCTCCATCTTGGCCTCGGGCGTGGTGGCCTTGACGGCGGTGTTACGCGCGCTGATCACGGCGGAGAGCGTCTCTTGCTCGTGCTTGGCGTAGCCCTTGACGGTCTCGACCAGGTTGGGGATCAGGTCGTTGCGGCGCTGCAGCTGCGTATCGATGTTCTGCCAGGCGTTATCGATGCGGTTACGCTTGGTGACCATGTTGTTGTAGATGCCGGCGATGGCGCAGACAATCACAATGACAACAACGATGCCGATGATGACGGTAATCATGATGTCTCCGTTTCGAATGGCCGCGGCGGCATGCGCCAGCTGCCGTTGGTATAACGCTACTAGTATACCCGCAACGTTTTGCCGTGCCGAACTTTCCGGTAAGCGTTATGTTTTCGGCGGGGTTGGCACCGGGGCAAAGCGCGCGAGGTACAGGTGTAAGATATGCGACAGATTGTCGAGTACTGTCTTTGCCCTGAGGATGGCGATACCAGTGGACCTTCGCATTAAGAAAACCTACCGCGCCCTGTTCGATGCCTTCACCGAACTTCTCGAGGAGCATCGTTTTGAGGACCTGACGGTTGCCATGCTGTGCGACCGCGCCATGATTCGCCGTACGACGTTCTACAAGCACTTTCGCGACAAGAACGATTACTTTGCCTTTTATATCGATGAGCTTATGTCGGGCTTGCCGCAAAAACAGCCCGATGAGGCCGGCGCAGTGTCTGCCGAGGACGTGCGCGCGCTTCGGCACGCGATTTTGGACGATGCCATGGACCTGATTCTGGCCCATGAGCAGCTCATGGACAACATTTTGGCGAGCAGCATGTCGGGAATGCTGACCAACGTTATTTGCGACCGTATTGCCCGCTCCATCCGCGAGCGTGTGATGAACGTGCTTGCCGAGGATGCCCTGGCCCCCGTGTCACTCGAGACGACGTCTGAGTTTGTCGCCGGCGGTATTATTCGACTTTTCACGATATGGTGGGAATCGGGCCACGATCTTGAGCGTCGACCCGAGATGGCCGACGTGGTCGATGCGCTGTTTGAGCGGACCATGACACCGGTGCATCACTAAAAGTGGCGGAGAGAGGGGGATTCGAACCCCCGGAACGCTCTCGCGCTCAACGGTTTTCAAGACCGCCGCATTCAACCGCTCTGCCATCTCTCCGTGAGTCGTAATGATAGCATCGTTTTGAATTTGCAACAGGGAAGGCGAACGATGACGATCACCGAAATCGACGAGAAGTTCATGCGCGAGGCGTTGGCGGAGGCGCGAGCCGCCGCGGCGGTGGGCGAGGTGCCCATCGGAGCCGTAGTGGTGCGCGACGGCGAGATCGTCGCGAGGGCGCATAATCGTCGCGAGCTCGACCAGGACCCTTCGGCGCATGCAGAGTTCGCGGCCCTGTGCGCCGCTGCCCAGGCGCTTGGCCGCTGGCGCCTTTCCGACTGTACGGTCTACGTGACGCTCGAACCCTGCTGCATGTGTGCGGGGCTTATGGTCAACGCGCGCGTGGGGCGCTGCGTGTACGGCGCGGCCGATGCTAAAGCGGGCGCGTTGGGATCCCTATACGATTTGAATGCCGACTCGCGCCTGAATCATCGGTTTAATGTGGCGGCTGGGGTCCTGGCGGATGAATGCCGCGAACTGCTGAGTAGCTATTTTGGCGGTCTGCGCGGAACAGGCGGTGCTGGCCGCGGTTGTGGGGCCGATCTCGACGCGCATGCCGCTCATGCCGAGGCGCTCGCGTGTGCCGAAGAGGATGCTGGCGCGGCGGTTGACTTTGGCCCCGCGTGCCGCCGGCCCCGCCGCGTGCTGCTGGCGATCGACTCCTTTAAGGGCAGCGTTTCGAGTGCACAGGCGGAGGCGACGGTTGCCGAAGGCGTGCGCCGCGTGTGGCCCGATGCCGAGGCGTGCGCTTTGCCGCTGGCAGATGGTGGCGAGGGAACGCTCAACGCCGTTGCCGCCTGCGGTGGCGAGCTCTTGGCCTGCGAGGTTGCAGGCCCCTTGGGCGGCCGCGTGTCTGCCCGGATGCTGGTGGACGGCGAGCACGAGTCGGCTGTAATTGAGATGGCCGAGGCGGCGGGTATTGGGTATTCAACCTGCACGGAATCGGCGGCGCTTGCGGCTTCGACCTATGGCGTGGGCGAACTGATGCTTCGTGCGGTTCGCGCGGGTGCAAAGACTATCTATATTGGCTTGGGCGGCAGTGCCACCAACGACGGTGGCGCCGGTATGCTGCAGGCGCTGGGCGCGCGTGTGGTCGATGATCAGGGCTGCGATATCGCCCCCGGTCTTGCCGGCCTTGAGCAGGTGGCGAGCGTTGATTTGGCGCCAGCGCTTCAGGCTTTGGATGATGCTCGTATCGTTGTGCTTTCGGATGTCGAGAATCCGCTCGTGGGGCGTCGGGGCGCATTGGCGGTGTTTGGCGGGCAGAAAGGCTTGCCGACGGGTGACGCCGAGGCGCTGAGCAGGTGCGACAGCTGGATGGTCGGCTACGGTCGTCTGCTCGATACGGCAATTGTCGAGGCTCGGGCCCAGGGGTTGTTGCGCACACCCGAGGGCGCACGGACATTTGGCTCGGTGCTCGGCGTGCCCGGAGCGGGCGCTGCCGGTGGCTTGGGCGCGGCGTTACTGGCGCTCGGTGCGGAGCTACGCTCGGGCGTGGAGACGGTGCTCGATCTGATTGGGTTTGACGAACATGTGCGCGATGTCGACCTGGTCATAACGGGCGAGGGCAATATGGACGAGCAATCCGCCGCCGGCAAAGCGCCGGTGGGTGTGGCCTGCCGTGCCAAGCGCTATAGCAAGCCGGTGGTCGCCGTCGTGGGCGGTCGTGCCGACAACCTGGATGCGGTGTATGGGCAGGGCGTCGACCTGGTTTTGCCGATCTGCCGCAAGCCCATGGATTTGAAGTGGGCACTCGATCCGCAGGAAGCCGCAACCAACCTCATCTGCGCCGGCGAGTCTGCCGCGCGAGCCTACGACCTTGGCCGCCTCTAAAACCAATCCCTCCCCAATAACTTGCGGTGAAATACGGAGTGTTTTTGCCTTTAAGGCGCCAATTCAGTCCGTATTCCACCGCAACTTCGTGAATGGCCATCCGAGGCTGGTCGCCTTGTGCTTTGGGTCGGACCGTCTGCCATGAAATGCGGTAATCTACTACGTTTAGCGGAACACCCTCGACCATCCCGGAATTTGTGAAATTAAAACCGCAGGTAGAAAGCTTGCCGATTTTCGAAAAAGTCGGCTATGGTTGACCCCGCGGCCTAAACGTAGTAGATAGGCCCTTTTCGTGGCGCAGCGTCAGACCAGTCTATTTGGGACGGGGCTTTCTTGACTACTTTCGCCACTCTGATGCCCCCAGTCAAAAAGTAGTCAAAAAAGCCCCGTCCCAAATTAGCTGTCTTGCCCCATCGGGCGGGAGCAGGTAAGATATACCGAGCGCCTAGCGCGTTCGATGGGTTCGGATGACGACATGTTCCGAATCTGGTCAGGTCCGGAAGGAAGCAGCCATAAGGAGCCTCTGTCGGGCATCCGAATCCATCGAGCGCACGGGCGCTTTTTTGGTGCCGCGATGCGGTCCCGGTGCCGGCGGGCTGTTTGGTGTCTCGCTGGTCCTCGGCTTTGCCTGCGGGATCGCTCGACTACCAAACAGCCCGCCGGCACCGGGACCACTTCGTCCAAAAATCACCCGTAAAGGCGCGTTAGCCTAATTAAATCTATCCCTTAAGGAATACTGCTCGTTGGCGTTGTTTGGAGTGCGGTGGCGATGTACTTCAAGAGACGGCGGCATTACCATTTGTTTTTACAAGCAAAGAGGTCCGTTTCCCTAGGTTGGGGAAACGAGCCTCTTTTTGTCTCTGGGCTTGTGGATTGGTGAAGGCAGAATGCTCTGGCAGCTATTTTGAGTTCTTGAGGCGGCGTGTGGCTGCGGCGGTTATTCCGAGGCCTGCGGCGGCGATTCCTGCGAGTGCGATTGCGCTCGGCGCTGCGTCGCCCGTGTTCGCGAGCTTGCCGGCGGTCGTATCTGCTTGCTTGCCGCTGCTCGAGTTCGCCTGCTTGGTGGAGCTCGGCGGGGTATTTTTGCCGGTCGCGGACGAGCCGGTGGGCTGTGTCGCCTCGGCCGGCTGCGCTGAGCCGGCGGGCGGTGTCGTCTCTGCCGGTTGCGTTATCTCGGGCGAGGTGGCCTTGTCTGCCGCGGCTTTCGCCTCTTCGTATGCCTTGCGGGCGTCGTCATAGGCCGTTTGCGCTTTTTTCAAATTGTCGAGGAGCGCATCCCGCTTGGCTGTTTCTCCGTCGAGATGGGTTTTATTAAACTCTACTTCGCTTTCAAAGAAATAAATCCGTCTTTTATGATTTTCAAGGCGCATTCGGCAGCGGGCAATCTTTTCTTCACAATATTTTTCTTCCGATTCTGCATCTGTGATCGCCAGTTGGAGCTGCCTAATAGTTTCGCCAGAAGCCCTGTTGGCGATTGCCTTATTTAATTCTGCCTCAAGGCCGCTTGTCCGGTTGCGGGCCTCATCGTATTTGGCTTGGGCTGCATTGACGTTCGCTTGCATGGTAGGAAGGGATTCCTTATATGTGGCGGCTTGCGCCAAATAAGTGTCGTAGCGCTCTTGAAAAACGGCAATTTTACCATTGATTTCCGCAATTTTCTCGGGACTTGCGGCGTCTTTTGCGGCCTCGAGGTTTTTGAGCGCTTCCTGCATGGCTGCATACGCTTTTTCTTTTGCGGCGGTCGCATCTTCCGTCTGCAAGGCAACTGCACCGGTGGGGGAACTGGTTTCTGCCGCGATCGCCGTTGCGGGGGCGATTCCCGCGACAAGTGCCGCGGAAAGGGCGATGCCCACAGTTGCTCGTCTTGCTCTTCTTGTGAGAATGTCGTTCATCTCGGCACCTCATTTCAAGGGTCGGCGACTAACTTGGTAGCACTAATGTAAGTATATCAGGCGGTCGACCCGACACTGGCTGGGTGTGCGCGTATGCTCCTCTGAAAACTGAATCCCGTTAGAAATGACGAGTTGTTTACGCTTCTTTTGGGGTGGCGGTACTATCATGGTTCGAATTGAACGTGGATGATGATAGGGAGCGCCTATACATGATTGAGTTGCTCAGGCGTTTTGGTGGTAAGTTTCGCCGATATATGGTGATTGGCCCTGCGTGCAAGTTGATCGAAGTGATCTTTGACCTGCTGACGCCGCTGGTGATTGCCCAGATGATCGATAAAGGTATCGGTGCGCACGACGTGAGTGCCGTCGTCCACTATGGCATGGTACTTGGCGCCATGGCTGTGATCGGTATCTCGTTTACGTTCGTCTGCCAAAAGATGGCGGCGCTGACCTCGCAGGGCATGGGTACTGATATCCGCGGCGCGCTCTACCAGCACATCAACAAGCTGAGCTATGCCGAACTCGACCGCTTCGGCACGCCGTCGCTCATCACGCGCATTACCAACGACGTCAACCAGGTTCAGCTCGCCGTGGCGCTGGGCGTGCGCATGCTCATCCGCTGGCCCTTCCTGGCGGTGGGCTCTATGGTCGCAGCCCTTGCCATCGACCTTAAGCTCGGCATCATCTTTTTGATTTGCACGCCCGCCATCGGCCTGGTGTTCTGGTTTGTCATGGCGCGCTGCATTCCGTACTACAAGCAGCTGCAGGCAAAGCTCGACCGCATTGCACTCATTTGCCGCGAAGGCCTTTCGGGCGCTCGCGTGGTCCGTGCGTTTGTGCGTGAAGATCACGAGCGCGAGCGCTTTGCTCAAGCCGCCGATGACCAGGCCAATACTGCCATCGCGGTGGGCAAGCTCTCGTCGATTCTCAACCCCGTCACGTTTCTTGTGATGAACCTGGGCGTGTGTGCCATCCTGTGGGTGGGCGGCATCCAGGTCAACGTGGGCGAGCTCACGCAGGGCCAGGTCATGGCGTTCGTCAACTACATGACGCAGACCCTGACCTCCATCGTGTACGTCGCCAACCTGGTCGTGGTCTTTACCAAGGCGAGCGCCAGTGCGTCACGTATCAACGAGGTGCTCAATTGCGTGCCGAGCATCACCGACGAGGGCAACCAGCCGGTCGCGCTGCCCGAGCCGGGCAATGTCGCTCCGACCTCCGCGCTGAGCTTGAGCCATGCGAGCTTCTCTTTTGGCGCCGGCGCTGCCAACGCCGTCAACGATGTGACCCTGGAACTCCCGCTGGGCAAGACGCTCGGCATTATCGGCGGCACGGGCAGTGGCAAGTCCACGCTCGTTTCGCTTATCCCGCGCCTGTACGATGCGGGCACCGGCAGCGTGAGCGTGATGGGCGCCGACGTGCGCGCCTGGCCGCTCGACCAGCTGCGCCATGTGGTCGCGACCGTCCCGCAGCGCGCGTCGCTGGTGAGCGGCACCATCCGCAGCAACCTGACCTGGCGTGACGAGTCAGCGACCGACGATGAGCTCTGGGCGGCGCTCGATATGGCGCAGGCCAGCGAATTCGTGCGCAACAAGCCGCAGGGGCTCGATGCCCCGGTCGAGGCGGGCGGTAAGAACTTCAGCGGTGGCCAACGCCAGCGCCTGACCATCGCGCGCGCCCTGGTGGGCTCGCCTCAGATATTGATCATGGACGACTCCGCCTCGGCGCTCGATTTTAAGACCGACGCGGCGCTTCGCCATGCCATCCGCGAGCGCAGCGTGCGCGGTGCCGCCGAGGGCGGGCTGCCGCTCACGACGGTCATCGTGAGCCAGCGCGTCTCGACCGTGCGCGATGCCGACATGATCTGCGTGCTCGATCACGGATCGGTTGCGGGCCTGGGCACGCATGACGAGCTGTATGCAAGCTGCCAGCTCTATCGCGAGATTTGCCAGTCGCAGCTGCGCCGCGAGGAGCTCGAGGGCCAGCAGGGGAGCACGGTGCCCGCGTCCGCCCCGACTGCCCCTGCGCCTACTTGCTCAAAGGAGGGTTGCTAGATGAACCCGTATACTTCTTCCGGTTCGGTCGCCACGATGACCGCTAATGTGTCCGGCAACGATAACCTCAACGACCTGGGCGACGGCCCGCGCCAACCCGGTGATCCCGAGCGCTATCCCGTGGGCGCGGTGACGCGCCGCCTGCTGGGCTATGTTCGCCCGCACCGTATTTCGTTTACGGCGTCGTTTGTGAGCGCCGCCATCTCGGTGATTCTGCAGCTCTACACGCCCATCCTCATTGGTGAGGGCATCGACCTGATCGTCGCCACCGGGCAGGTGGACTTCGATGCGCTGCTGCCGCTCGTTACCAAACTCGCGATTGTCGTGATGGGTGCTGCGGCCTTTCAGTGGCTGCAGGGCTACTGCGTCAACCGTCTGTCCTACGAGACGGTGCGCGACATGCGCGTGGAGGCGAGCGACAAGCTCAGCCGCATGCCGCTCGGCTTTGTCGACAGCCATGCCCACGGCGACCTTATGAGCCGCGTGGTCAACGACGTCGATCAGGTGGGCGACGGTCTACTGCAGGGCTTTACCCAGCTCTTTACCGGCGTCATCACCATCGTGGGCACGCTTGCGTTTATGCTCTCCATTAACCTGACCATGACACTCGTGGTGGTGCTCGTCACGCCGCTTTCCATCTTTGCAGCTGGCGCCATCGCCAAGCTCTCCAACAAAAGCTTTACGGCTCAGCAGCGTATTCAAGGGCAGCTCGGCGGTCATATCGAGGAGTATGTGGGTGAGCAAAAGCTGGTGGACGCCTTCGCCTACGGCCCGCACGCTCAGCAGCGCTTCGATGCCCTTAACGCCGAGCTCTATACAGCAGGTGAACGCGCGCAGTTTATGGGTTCGCTCTCCAACCCCGGCACGCGCTTTATCAATAACATCATCTATGCCGTGGTCGCTGTGATCGGCTGCGTGGGCGTGATCACGGGCGTGCCAGCGGCGCTTACGGTGGGCGGCGTGCAGATCTTCCTGTCCTACGCCAACCAGTACACCAAGCCGTTCAACGAGGTCACCAACGTTATTACGCAGATTCAGACCGCGTACGCCTCGGCGCGCCGCATGTTTGCGCTGCTCGATGCGCGCGAGCAGGAGCCCGACGCTGTGGATGCCATTGAGCTCGCTGCCCCGAAGGGCGAGGTTGCCTTTGAGCATGTGGACTTTAGCTACGTGCCCGACCGCAAACTGCTGCAGGATATCTGCATCGATGCCAAGCCCGGCACGCGCTTTGCCCTCGTCGGCCCCACGGGCTGTGGCAAGACAACGCTCATCAATTTGCTGCTGCGTTTTTACGATATCGATGCCGGTCGCATCGCGGTCGATGGCCGTTCCTCGCGTGACTACACGCGCGCAAGCCTGCGCCGTGCCTTTGGCATGGTACTGCAGGACACTTGGCTGTTCGAGGGCACGGTGGCGGAAAACATCGCTTACGGTTGTCCCGATGCCACACGCGAACAGGTTATCGAGGCGGCCAAACGCGCGCATGCGCACAAGTTTATCGTGCAGCTGCCGAAAGGCTACGACACGGTGATTGGCGAGGACGGCGGCACGTTTAGCCAGGGTCAAAAACAGCTGCTGTGCATCGCGCGCGTCATGCTCACCGACCCGGCGATTTTGCTGCTGGACGAGGCAACGTCGAGCATCGATACGCGTACCGAGCTGCAGGTGCAGGCGGCATTCGACGAGCTCATGGCAGGTCGCACAAGCTTTGTCGTGGCGCACCGCCTGAGCACCATCCGCAACGCCGACTGCATTCTGGTGATGCGCGACGGCGAGATTATCGAGCGCGGCACGCACGACGAGCTGCTAGCGGCAGGTGGCTTCTACGCCGAACTCTACCGCAGCCAGTTTGCCCAGTAAGCAAGCCCGTGGGGCATGTAACGCAGCGCTAGGGCGCGAGTGTGTCAACGGGGGCAACGATAATGCCCTCGGGCGTTGTATGGGCCGGCATGCCGAACCCGATGACGATGAGCTTGGCCGCGGGTGGTCTCTCGCCACGCTCGACAAGTTTGCGCTCGAGCCGAAGCAGGTTTGCAGATGCCTCGGGGATCTGCGGACTTCCGAGTTTTACTTCCACGGCAATCCAAGTTCCATCGCGCCTATGTATAACGGCATCGACCTCGAGATCGTCGGCGTCATGGTAGTGGGACACCGATGAGTCATTTGCGGCTGCATAGACCTTAAGGTCGTGCAGGACGAGGGATTCGAAGAGCAGTCCCAGCGTCTTCGGGTCGGATGCCAATGACTCCGGATTTGCTCCGAGCAGTGCGACGGCAAGCGAAGGGTCGGCGAGGTGCCTTTTCGCACTTTGCCGCAGCTTTACCGGAGACCTGAGCGCCGGATGCCAGGCCGGGATATCATCGATGATGTGTATTCTGCGCAAGGCATCCGTATAGCGCCGCAGCGTACTTCTCGATACATCACCGCCGAGGTCTTTCTCAAGAGACTTTTCGCCGGCAAGAGTGGATTCGTTGCGCGCAAGCGAAGACAGAAGAGCTCTGACTTTCTCCGGGTCACGCTTCACGCCGTCAACCCTCGAAACATCCGATTCGCAGACACCGTCGATGTAGGCAGCGGATATACGCATTGCATCGGCAGTCGTCTTGCCAACCGCCTGAGGCCAACCACCACGACATAGCAAATCGGCAATATCGGCGATGCCGTTGATGGATCCAAGTGCCGCTTTGATGGGGCATCCGTTAAGCAGCGATTCGAGCGAGACCGCCCCTGAGGAAACCCCGAGTTCGGCCAGAGTCATTGTTTCCATGCGCAAGCGTGATATGCGCCCGATGCCGCTGTGCATCGGTTGGTCGGCGTCGTTTGGTGTTGCTGACCCCGTAAGCAAAAACTGCCCTGGCTCACCGGTCCGACGATCGCATTCGAAACGTATTGCGTCCCACAGTTTTGGCTCTTCCTGCCACTCATCGATGAGTCTCGGCGTTGCGCCGACTATTGCTTGAGCTGGGTCGATCCTGGCAAGCTGCAGTGCGGCAAAGTCTCCGGCAGGGTCGGAGAGAGACAGCGATGATTCAGCGAATCGCTGGGCCGTAGTCGTCTTTCCGCACCACTTCGGTCCCTGAATGAGCACGGCACCAAAAATGCCAAGATCGCGTTCGATTGAGCGATCGATACATCTACTCATATACCTAGTCATCGTACTTCCCGCCATTCAAAGAAACATTTTGTTTTATAGCATCTTACCAGCGCGTAAAACATTTTGACGAAAAACCATGACACAATCTGACGGTATTTCGTGAAACAAATTGACGATATTATATGAAACAATTTGACGGCGTTTTGTGAAACAGTTTTTCGGCCATTCGTGAAACGTTCTGCGGCGGTTTCAATCCGAAGTACATACTGTTCGAAATCTGTCCAAAGATGTCGTCTGCGTCGCCAATCGACAGACGGTGGTTTACATCTGTCACGTTAGTACTAAGATATTCATCTAATAAATTGCATTAATGGCTCGAGTTTCGGGGGAAACGAGGCAACGTGACTATGACGTGCTCTTTGGTGGTTAACAGCAAGAGCGGTAATACCAGGATGGTTTCGGGTGCGATCAAGCGCGCTCTGCAGGCTGCGGGCGTTGAGTTTGTCCATGCCGCGGCGTTGAGCGACGATGCGGACGCAGATCAGGTTGCGCTCGAGGCGCAGGGCGCCTGCGCGGCCGACACGGTGCTCGTCGGTTTTTGGTGCGACAAGGGCGCGTGCACGCCTTCGGTCGCGGCGCTGCTCTCTGCCTTGCACGGCAAGCGCGTGTTCCTGTTTGGCACCTGCGGCTTTGGGGCCGACCAGAGCTATTACCAGCAGATTATCGACCGCGTAACTTCCAATCTGGCCGTGGATGCCGAGCTTGCGGGCTGGGCGATGTGTCAGGGTAAGATGGGCCCTGCGGTCAAACAGCGCTACGAGGCCATGCTCGAGCAAGATCCCGACAACGCCCGATTTAAGATGCTGCTCGACAACTGGGTTGCCGCGAAGGACCATCCCACCAAGGAAGACCTGGACAACATGGCTGCAGCCGCCAAGAAGGCCGTGCTGGGCGAGTAGCTTCGCCGTTCGCGGTCCTTCGTGCAAAACAATACAAATGTGAAAGCCTCGAAGTTCTCGAGGCTTTTTTCTTGACACGAGGGCGCCCCTTTATTGATGGAAGGCCTAATAAGCTGATTGTTCTATGCCCGGATGTGTGCGGAGTGGGATGGGCTTTCCGGATGGGCGGGGTTGCGGAAGCCGTGTCCCGGAATTTGCCTTTGGAATGGGATGTGGTTTCCGGTTGAGGGGCTCTGTGGAAAATGCATCCCAGTTTTCGGCCGAGAAATGGGATGCCGTTTCCGGTTGAGGGTCTTGGCGGAAAGTGCGACCCGGAATTTGTGATCGGAGTGGGATGTGGTTTCCCGACGGGGGCACAAGCGGAAGCCGTATCCCACTCCGGACGTGAATTCTGGGACACGGTTCTCAGAGGGTTATGGGCTGCGAACTAGATGGGGCTGTCATAAAACTCCAGTAAAAGGGGTCGGAAATAAAGGGCACTTCCAGCAATTTGTTTTAATGTGGGGGGGGGTACCATTATTTTAGTTCCGCAAAAAATCGATCCCTCTATGGGGAAGTTGCGTAGGGGGTTAGTCACAGATATTGGATAAAGCAGACCAATTTGGGGATAAATGACCACTTACGCCAAAATAAGTAGCATTTAGCGACAAAACATTGAAAAATGTGTAGCACATCGCTATGTTTTTCTTACGAAAAGATTCCAAATTGGCTTATTTCGGACTCGCTATTCAAGCGCCTTGCGGTTTCTGCTGAAACTTGCTGACCCTTGGATTGGTCGAATTAAGGCCTCGATGGGGATGAATTACTTATTATGGCGGCGCGCGGACTCAAACGATTTATTGCGCTTCTTAGTAGCTTGGTGCTTGTACTCGTCATGGCCCTTGCCGTCGTTTCTTTTGTTCCTCGTGCATTTGGATACATGCCTTTTGCTGTGCTCTCGGGCTCTATGGAACCCGAGCTTCCCGTTGGCTCCATGGTGTTTGTTCGCCAGGTTGAGCCAACGGATATTGCCGTGGGCGACAATGCAACGTTTTACCGATCGGACGGCGCCGTGGTGACGCACCAGGTGTACGAGGTCGACCCTGTGGCGCAGATGATCGGCACGCAGGGAATTGCGAACAAAAATGCAGATGGAAGCATCATGCACGATGCCGAGCAGACACCTTTTTCGCGCGTGATCGGCACTGTCTCTTTTTGTGTCCCTTACCTGGGCTTCGTTAACGCATATTGCACGACGATGCCCGGTTTGCTTGTTGTGGTGGCCGTTCTGGCGCTGCTGGTCGCGGCGTCGATTGTGCTCGATCGGATGGTTCCCGACGAGCCTGCGGACAAGCATGCCCGCGCGCATGCGAGGGGGCGGCGTCCATAGCGGCAGGGAGAGGTGTCGGCGGCGGCAAGGGCCGTTGCCGGGGAAGTCGGTTTTCGAAAGGAAGAGAACGATGGAAAACAAGAAGAAAAAACGCTACGGCATCGTTGCCGCCCTGCTGCTGCTGGTACTGGCTGCCGGCGTGGGCACCTATGCCTGGCTGACGGCTACGCAGTCGCTGGAGAACGTGTTTACGGTGGGTAGCTTTGGTCCCACGGAGAACAAACCGGATCCGACCGACCCCGAGAAGCCGGACCCCAGTAAACCGAATACTGGCAAGGCCTACCTGTTCGAGACCAAGTGGGTCGACGACTCCAAGATCGTTCCCGGCGCAACTGCCGATAAGAACCCCAACGTTGGCATCAAGAAGGGCTCCGATGACGCCTACGTGTTTATCTATGTGAAGAACGCCATGGTCAAGGAGGGCACCGATCCCGCGGACACCCCGTACTTCACGCTCCATAACAACTGGAAGCCGGTCGATGGTGAGGTGTCCACTTCCGCCGACGGCAAGTATCTGAGCGGCCTGTTCATGTACGCCAAGGGCGCCACGAGCGGTCCCGCCGTTCTAGGCGCCAAGAGCGCTGCTGCGGACGTCTACACCGGCGAGCTCTTTAGTAAGGTTATGTTCCCTAGCACGCTGAAGGGCTCCATGGTCGCCGACGCTCCCAAGATGACGGTTTCCGCCTACATCTTCGGCGCCGACCAGAAGGGCGAGGAAGCTACTCCTGCCGCCAACGCCGTTGCTCAGGCCAAGGATTGGGCTAACGGCCTGAAGTAATCCCACCCCCTCCACCGAGATCCCGACCCGCTCCCCATCCCCATTTTCGGGTCGGGATCTCGGTCCCCCTTTGATCGACGATTGGCGAACGTAATGCTCAACAATCTTTCCGACAATCAGAAACGCACCTTGGCGCTTGCCGCGATTGCGCTGTTGGCCCTGGCGTGCCTGTGTGGCACGCTGGCTTTTACAGTTGATATGGTTCCGGCGAACAACGTCCTATCGTTTGGCAGCGTGAAGGTACGAGTCTGCGAATACACCCTAAACGAGCGGGGCGAGGAGATTCCGTTTGAGGCCAACGAGCACGGGGACTATCCCGACACCAAGGCCGGGGGCTCTGACATCAGCCGCATCGTGCGCGTGGAGAACGTCGGCGCGCAGCCTGAGTACGTTCGCGCGCGCCTGCGTATGGTATCGGTGGCGCCCGACGGTTCGAGCGCGGATGCCTCGGGCAACGTTGCGTTTAACGTAAACGCGGGCGAGGGGTCCCCGTGGATCGATGGCGGCGACGGGTGGTACTACTACCGCGGATTGGCTGGACGTGGCGGCGTGCTTGACCCCGGCTCCATGACGGAAAGCCTCATGGACTCGCTGCGATTTGTGGGCGACTACCACGATGCCGCGCGCGGCGGCTCATACAGGCTCGATATCGACGTCCAGGCCGTGCAGGCCAAAAACCAGCAGGCAAACGATACCGTCCTCGACGTGCTCGACGTCGTGGGCTGGCCGGAGGCGAACTAGCCCATGGAGATTAAGAACATGAACCGAGGCGTGCTCGGCAGGCTGATCGCTGTGGTGGCAATCGCCCTTTGCTGCGTTGTAGCGCTGCCGGCGGCAGCGTATGCCGAGGATGTGCCCGAGGACAAGACCGAATTCCATATCACAAACAGGAACGACTTCCTGGCGTGTGTCGCGCTGTCGCGACAGCGCGACACGTCGCAGTGGCGCGTCTATCTCGATAACGATATCGTTCTTAACGATGATGATATGAGCGCCATTGTTGAGGATACGGTCAAGCACCTCTCCTTTGGCAACAAAGAACATCCCTTTAAGGGCGTCTTTGACGGTCAAAACCATACCGTGAAGGGCCTGAACTACGAGAATAAGGTCTTGGATCCCGAGCGCGATACGGGCTTTTTTGCCGAGACCGATGGCGCCACCATTAAGAACTTCCTGGTCAAGGATGCCAACATTTGGGCTGACTTCCGCGGCGGCATTATCGTGGGCAGGGCGATCAACACCCACTTCGAAAACGTTATGGTCATGGAGAGCACCCTGCACGTTACGTGTGCCAACAACATGCTCAATGTGATTACCAATGCGGGTTTTGAGGGGGGCCTGATTGCTGGCGAGCTCGATGGTTGCACCCTCTACAACTGCGAGGTCCGTGGTGGCCGCGCCGTTAACAACACGACTTCGGGCGTACAGGCAATCGGTGGCGAGGGCCTGTATATGGCGGCGTTTGCCGGCTACGTTAAGAACTCGACCATCGAGTATTGCCGCGTGACGCCTACGCGCAACGAGGATGGCTCGATTGCCGAGAAGGGCATGACCGACGTTACCAATAAATACGATGTGGCCATTGGCGCCCTGGGCGGCAACAACGTGTACGCCTCGGGTTTTGTGGGCTGCATGGCAGAAGGCGCTAAAGTCATTGACTGCTTTTCAACGGCGAAATGCTATAGCTATGCTGCTTCTTACGTGGGCGTTGTCTCCGTAACGCGCGCTTGGACGGGCGGTCTTGCAGGCCGCATCTTGTCTAAGAGCGGTAATGAAATCACTCGCAGCCATTTCGCCGGCGATTTGAGCTCGCGCCAGTACAACCCCATCGCCGTGATCCCCATTATTCAAAACGACGTGAACCTGGGCGGTATTGCTGCACGCGCTAATGCGGGTGATGCGACTATCACTGATTGCTACTTCAAGCCCAGTGTCAGCCTATCCGGGTTTAGTCAGGGTACGGCAGCCAAGAAGAAGATTTACGCCCTTGCGGGTGATGGCACGGTATCCGGTGCCGGATTCGGTCCCTGGGACGACGAACGCTACGTCACACGTGAGCTGTGGGAGCAGCATGATTACGACTTCTGTGCCGGCACCATGCGCTCGACTGCTAACGATGCGTATCTGAATGACTCACACTCCAATGAGTGGGCGATGGACTACAAACTGAATATTCCCGTGCATGGCCAGAGCGTTAAGGCGACGATTGATTTTCCCGGTGCAGGCATCGCGACCATCGAGGCAACCAAACTCGGTATTGATCAGGCGACCTCGGATCCGTATACCTTTGCCGTGAGTGCCGTGCTGGCGGGAACGGCCCAGGGCTTGGCCCAGGGCGATACGTCGGTAACGTTTAAGCAGGATACCTCCGCAAAGCCTGAGGGGCTGAGCGAGGAGAACGGCGGCTACCGTTTTATGGGCTGGTTCCGCGAGCCCGATGTGCAAGTGAATCGAATTGGACAAGACAACAGCTGGTTTGACGGCAAGACCGATGCCGATGCTGTGGCTGCTGGCAAGCAGGTCCAGAAGAGCGAGTTGCACGACGAAACGTCAACCTATACTGCCGATAACGCGAAAGGGGCCAAGGCTTTTGAGGGCAATGACCTGTTTATCGCTTCGTACGAGGCACAGGTGCTGTTCTATAACGTCAAGGGCGAAACGCTCGATTGGCAGAGCGGTGCTGCGCACGACAGGTCGACGGATTGGTACCGCTACGGCGTGGGTTTGACGCCCGCTGCCCCCGCGGATCGCGGCAACTTGAAGCCTACCGCGACATTTATCGGCTGGACCACGCAGCCTAGCAGCGAGGCGGGGATGAATGGTGGCTATGCCGCCATCACCTCGACTCAGTTAGCCGAGCTTAAAAATCAGGGAGCTTTTTATCCTGCGGGTAGCGAGATCACGGTTGTCCGTCCTACCGACTTCTACCCGGTGTACAGCGACTACGTGTCGAACATCATAACGGTGTTCGAGGGCAATGAGCGGGACACAACCGACGATAAGACTCTGCGCGACGGTGTGGGCAAAACCAATGTCGACGTCCAGACTACCGAGGACGGCACCAGCGTCTACACGGTACAGGTGTGCAACACGGAAGGTACGCCCCTGTCCAATGGCGGCAAGCTGCCCGATGGCTATCGCTTCTTGGGTTGGTATGAAAACAAGGGGACCGAGGATGCTCCGCTCGAGGTGCGCGTGAGCCGCGACCCCAGCTACACACTCCCTGCCGATGTCGATCTAACTGTGCCACATACCTACATCGCCCGCTTTGAGTACCGAGTGGATTATTACGTTCGGGCTTATACCAACCATGAGTTTACGGACAGCAAGCTACTTTGTTCCGTTTGGAATCGCTATCAAACGCCCTTTGAGGAAAACGTCGGTAGTACCTTCGTGCGTGAAAACGTCGTCCACTGGGGTCCGGAGCATGTTGACCACGGCATAAAGGATAGTTATGACGGAACGTGTGAGACGCGCTACACGACGAAAACCCTTGTCGTGAGTCCCCTTAACGCGTACTCGCACAACGTTAAAAACGATACGGGAGCCGATACTCTAAAAAACCTCTATGCCGATACTGATTTTCCAGGCGCTGCAACGCTAAGCGATACTTGGACTTCGGCTTCGCTGAACGTAACGGCCAAACTGGTGAATGATCGCTATCGCCTGAATTTCTGGACGCTTGAGCGCGATGGTGAATATTGGACATATGTGAAAAATCCCATCGAGAGCATAGTGCGTACAGATAAGAAGTACTACGTTCGTGCGATGATTACCACGGACGTTAATTTCTACAACAAGGGCGATAATGTCGTGAGGACTGCCACGCGGCGCTATGAGAGTAACTTGCTGCAGACCAAGGTGAACGGGGCGGATCCGACGTTCACGTATTACTACCCGCATGTTAATAAGTCGGTTAAAGTGGCCGAAAAACCAGAAGATGGTGAGAAGGGATCGTATGAGAGCCCCCTGACCCTCGAAGCTTCCCCGACCGATGCCGACATGGCCGTGCCGGGCTATAAGTTCCTGGGCTGGATTTCGACCGCCGAGGTCAAGAAGGATTCTGCCGTCTGGAAATATATCTATGATGTCGCCAACGACCCCTATGTGACGAGCGATCCGGAAAAGGCGGCGCCATACTTGGCGACGGATGACTCCAAGGTCACCCAGTGTCAGGATGCCTATCCCGTCTACGCAAAGTTCGACGTCAACTACACCACCAACCTGCACCGCGCCGGTTTTAATGGCACTTCCGAGGTGAATGTTCCTAGGTATGACATCACCCCTAATCTCAATGCGGACACCGATCCCGCCGCGGCAACGGTGACTCCTGATATCGAAACGACGGTATACAAGTCAGGCGGCGAGCGATACAAGCTGAATAAGGTCGAAATCGAACTCCCGAACGGTGAGGTTAAGGAGCTCGAATCTGACGGCAATAACTCGTATACCTATCCGGTGGAGCCGGGCAAGCCTTACACGTTTGTGGCCTACTACACGCCCATTGCGGTGGTGTATCACCTGAACGACACCGATATCGATGGCAAGCTCGCGCAGGAGGGCAATACGCTCGGCAGCCTTAAGGATGGCATGCCGCTGCCGACGTATAACGTTGGCGACATCGATGCTGCAACGAACGCATACAATGCCTTCGTAGGCTGGACGGAAACTAAACCGGCATCCGGCAACGGTTATGTCGTTTGGTCGGACGGCCTCCCCATGGTGAATACAAACACTGTGGTTAACGCCCCCATGGAGCTGTACCCGGTCTACCGTGCCAGCGCGGTAATTGTCCAATCGAGTATCGATGCCAATCTGGATAACCCCGATTCTGTGCGTTCTCTTTCGCGCACCGACTCTGGCGATCAAATTTCGCTGGAAGTAAGAGCTACAGCTGAGGTTGTCGGCAAGGATGGCACCAAGTACGACTTTGTCGGCTGGTCGCGTGACTACGAACCCGATGGCAAATACACTCTGTTGACCGATGACGAGAAGTATCCCCTCGAGGGCAGCGAGCCCTTTGAGAGCGTGACCTACACCGCGGTGTATAAGATCGCGCCGTATAAGGTGCGCTATCACGGTGTCGACGGGTCGGTCGTCTTTACGGCGACGGTCGACTCGGACGGCGAGCGAGCGACGGGCGCCGGCTTTGTCCATAACGTCGATGTTCCCAAGGTGGATGAGAGCGGCAACCCGGTCTATGACAAAAACGGCAATCCCGAGATGGAGAAAAAGTCCGTGGCATACGACCCGGACGCCCACTCCAAGATCGTCGCGCTGCTCGATGAACAGACGGCTACTAGCGGTGGCGTGCGCGAACTCTTCCTGGAGTGGCGATATGTGCCTGCCGTTGGCGCTCCGAAGTCTTGGGATGAGTTTAAGGGCGAGCCGGTCAAGGGAGACATGGACCTGTATCCCGTGACGTATCGAGTGGCCGCCAACGATACGTCCGATACCGAGAGACCCGTAGCCATGACCGCGCAGCTTAAGTGGCTGCTCGATCCCACCGCTGGCAACACAGTCGACAACAACGCCGATGAGGCGCCGTTTAAGGCCTGCTTCGCCGAGCCGTTTATGGGGACGCAGCTGACTGTTACCGTTAAGCGGGCGAGCTACGGTCCTGGTGCGTCCATGTCGGAGGAACCCGTTAACGACCAGTATGTCTCGCTCTACAGCTTGGGCTCGGGTAACGGTTCGTTCGACTTGACCAACCGCCTGGAGTCCAAGAAGACGGGCGAAGGGGGGCAGGCTCCTGGCAATGCCGTGTTCGACTTCGCCAAGACCCATGCGCTGACGATCGTCAAAAAGACCACCGATGCCAGCGCCATGGGACAGACGTTCCGCTTTAAGGTGACGAAGACGGCGGAGGGAGCCTCTCCCGAGACGCGCGTGGCCGAGGTGAAGGTCGATAAGCGGCAGCAGGAAAACGGTGAGACCTGGTATGTCGGCAGCGTGCAGCTCGCCGCTCCGGCGGGCATCTATACCGTCGAGGAAGACACGGCTTGGGCATGGCGCTACGAGGGCGAGCTGAGTACGCCGGGCAAGGCGCCCGGCAAATCTGCCGAGCTGACGATTTCGTCTGCATCGAGCGCGAACGATGCCACGTTCACCTGCACGAACACGCGTGTGAACGACAAATGGATCGACGGCAGCGATCGTGCCCATAACGTTTGGAGCAACGGCAACGTAGCAAAGAAGGAGGATTAGCATGTCCAAGCGCAAGCGCATCATCGCCTTGCTGGTGGGGGTTATCCTCTTGGCCGGTACGGCAGGCACGCTGGCCTGGCTTTCGGTTACGGGCGTGCTGGTCAACCAGTTCGGCATCGGATCGGTGACGCCATCGGTTCAGGAAACGCTCAACGGCAAAGTGAAAAGCGATGTCAAGGCGAAGAACACGGGTACTGCGCCCGCCTATATTCGTGCTGCAGTGGATATCTACTGGCAAGATGCGACGAGCGGCGCTCGCCTGTGGGATGAGCCGCAAGCTGACTCGGACTACGAGATTGCGTGGAGCGTGGCTGATGCCTCGGGCGCGAACTCGGCTTCTAGCTGGGTTAAGTCGAGCGACGGGTTCTATTACTGGACGTCGCCCGTTGCTCCCGGCGGTGAAACCGGCATGCTCATTAATAGAGTAACCGAGCTCAAGGCAACCGAAGGTCGCGATCTTGTCGTGGATATCTCCACTCAGGCGGTCCAGGCGACGCCCGATGAGGCCGTGCACGATGCATGGGGTTGCTCGGTCAAGAATGGCGTGCTGGTGCCGCCGCATGGAGGTGCGTAAGTATGGCGTTCCCAATTCGCAAAGGTGTTGCGCGCTCCTTGCGTTGCATGGTCGCGGCCATTTTCTGCGTGGTCACGCTCGCTGTTCCCGCCCGTGCGTTTGCCGATACTCTCGCGATTGCCTATGACGGAAATGCGCGCCAGCTGACGGTCTCGGGGGCGACGGGCTCCTCGGGGGAGCCCGATCTGTTTCCCGCCTTTAAAGGTCTAATGCCCGGCGATGTGCGCGAGCAGCAGATTGAGGTTCGTGCCACGGGTGTAAAGTCCCAGGTACGCGTGTTTGTGCGGGCCGTTGTCGATCACGAGACGGCACGCCAGCTGTCGCCCATTACCTTAACGGCGTCGGCGGGCGATGCGTCTGCCGGTTGGCTCCAGACGGGAACGCCGGGCAGCGTGTTCGCCTATCCCACGCAGGTCGCAACGTTTACGAGCGATGGCAGCACGGTGCTCAATTTGCAACTAAGTGTCCCGACGTCGGTGGGCAACGAGCTTGCCGACGCAAGCAAGACCATCCGCTGGGAAATCACCGCCGAGGACGATGGCGAGAAGATTCCCGTACAACCTGTTGGCAGTAAGAGCCCCGGTCTGTTTGGCCTGGCGGCAACCGGCGACAGCACGCTCGCATTGCTCTTGGTGTTGCTGACGCTTGCAATCATTGCTTTCATGGCCGTGCTGCTTTTATCCCGGAGGGATAAGCGCTAGGTCCATCTTCTAAATGCTTCGCCCTCCCGGGCGGCGGGCACGAAGTTCCCTGCTCTACAGTCCTGCGCAAAGGAAGCCACATTAAGTGGCTTCCTTTGCGTGCGGAACTCGCGATGAACTTCGTGCCCGCCGCCCGGGAGGGCGTCCCTTTGTTGATGGAAGGACTTATAAGCGGATATTCCATGTCCGGATATATTCAGAGCGGGATGGGCTTTCCGAATACAAAGAAGGCCACTTAATGTGGCCTTCAACTTACATATGTTGCGGATGCTCTCATGGCAAGCCGCGCCTCAACACCGAGGCGTCTGCTCGGTGGCGCGGAACGTAAGGTTCATCGCGAGTTCCGCACGAGCCGGAGAGCACTTAATGTG